>NZ_CYTU01000005.1:213599-232351 GCF_001299375.1 Achromobacter sp. 2789STDY5608621
CGGCCAGGCCGAGGAACCCGCCACGCAGGCCCCGATCCGCGCCTATGACGCCTACGGCCGCGAGATCTTCGTGCCGCGCGACCAATGGCGCGACAGCGTGCTGGCCGGCGCCATCGAGCGCCACTGGGACGACGCCGACGCGCTGTCGGGTCTGATCATCCAGTCGCTCGGCGACGGCTTCATCGATGAAATGGTCAAGCCCGCCGACCGCCTGGTCGAACTGCAACCCGGCGCCGAGCGCGGCGTGGTGCTGCAGGCCATCGTCTACATAAAGACCGGCCGGCTCGACGACGCCGAGCGCGTGCTGCGCGATTTCATGGCCGCCCGGGGCGAGACCGGCATCGTCCTCACCAACCTGGCCAAGATCCAGGACGAGCGCGGCGACGAGGCCGGCGCCCTGGCAACGCTGTGGCATGCGCTGGAACTCGATCCCAACCAGGACAACGGCCTGGGCTGGTACGAGGCGATCCACCGTGAACACGGCGGCGACGCCGCCGGCGTGGCCGCCATGCGCAAGGTCGCCGCCCTGCCCGGCAGCTGGCGCGCGCAGCTGTGGCTGGCGCACGGCGAACTGGGCTCGCACAACCTGTCCGGCGCGATCGCCCTGTATGAAGAATCGCTCGCCCGCGCCGGCACGCCCGCGCCCGCCGACCTGCTGGCGCAGATGAGCGGCGACCTGGGCAATGCCGGCGCGATCGAACCGATCGTGCAACTGGCCGGGCCGCGCTTCGATGCCGCGCTGCACGGCATCCAGGTCGGCAACAACCTGATCCGCGCCTACGTCGAACTGGGCCAGCCCGGCGAGGCCCGCGCCATCCTCGACCAGCTCTATGCGCAGCAGCGCCCCGACTGGAAGGACAACCTGGCCTATTGGGACACCGAACTGGCGCGCGCCGCGCTGGGTGACGGCGCGACCGAGCCGGCGCAGATGCGGCTGGCGATGCTGCTGGGCCGCGGCCCGGTCTGGCTGACGCCCGACTCGCCCGCGGCGGCGCTGTTCACGCCGGTGACGCCCGACCGCCCGCTGGTGTCGTTCCTGGGCGGCTCGGCCGAGATCGGCGACGCGCCCGAAGGCGCCGAGCGGCAGCTGGCCGACGCCACCGGCCGCCTGAGCCGCGCGCTGCCGCTGTACTTCAACGAACAACTGGCGCTGCGCTGCGGCCTGCGCACGCAGACGCTGGTGCCGTGGCTGACCGAGCCGCATCCCGGCTTCCTGCTGAGCGGCGCGGCCTGGGACGACACCGATGCCATCGGCTATGCGCAGCAATGCGAAGCGCAAAGCGATTACGTGGTGATCTCGCACCTGGTCACCGTCGCCGAGCCGTGGCGCGCCGAGGTGCGCCTGGTGCGCACCGAGGACGCCGAATGCATCGGCGCGCTGTCGGCCGAATTCCCGATGGCCGACCCGACCGCCGCGATCCAGCGCCTGACCGAGGAACTGGTGGCGCTGGTCGGCCGCGCCACCGCGCAGGCGCCGCTGTCCGCGCCGGCCAGCTACACGGTGCCGGATGGCGCCGCGTTCCCGCTGTACCTGCTGCGCCTGGAACAATTGCTGGCGGTGCGCTGCAACGGCGCCAACCCGGACCAGCCGGGCCAGTTGAATGGCGAACGCGAGATCATTGACGGCAACCTGCGCCAGTGCCTGGACTTCCCGCAAAGCGTCAACGCCCGACTGCTGCTGGCGCAGACCGTGCGCGCCATGAAGCGGCTGCGGCCCGACGTGGCGGGCGAGTTCGAGGAAAGGATCGCGCGGCTGCAACGCGAACAGCCGCTGGCCGCGCCGGCGCAAGCCGCGGTGCAGGACTTGCTGGACTGAGTCTCTGGCTGACGCAGGCGGCGCACGGCATCCTGCCAGGCCGCCGCGACCGGCGGGTCGCCCGCGTGGGCGGCCACCGCCGGCGCCCGCTTACAAGGCGCGGGCGATCACCAGCCGCTGGATGTCGCTGGTGCCTTCGTAGATCTGGCACACGCGCACGTCGCGGTAGATGCGCTCCACCGGAAAATCGGCCAGGTAGCCATAGCCGCCCAGCGTCTGGATCGCGGCCGAGCAGACCTTCTCGGCCATCTCGGAGGCGAACAGCTTGGCCATCGAGGCCTCGGTCAGCGCCGGCCTGCCGGCCTCGCGCAGCGCCGCCGCGTGCAGCACCATCTGCCGCGCCGCGTGGATCTGCGTGGCCATGTCGGCCAGCCGGAACGACACCGCCTGGTGCTCCATGATCGGCTTGCCGAAGGCCTGGCGGTCACGGGCGTAGTCGCGCGCGCATTCGAACGCCGCGCGCGCCATGCCGACCGACTGCGAGGCGATGCCGATGCGGCCGCCCTCCAGGTTCGACAGCGCGATCTTGTAGCCCTCGCCCTCCTCGCCCAGGCGCCACGCGGCGGGAATGCGCATGTCCTCGAAGGCGATCTGGCAGGTGTCGGACAGATGCTGGCCGAGCTTGTCCTCGACCCGCACCACCTGGTAGCCCGGGGTGTCGGTCGGCACGATGAAGGCCGAGATGCCGCGCTTGCCGGCCTGCGGATCGGTCACCGCGAACACGATCACCAGCTGCCCGGTGCGGCCCGAGGTGATGAACTGCTTGGCGCCGTTGAGCACGTAGTGGTCGCCGTCGCGCAGCGCGCGGGTGCGCAGGCTGCTGGCGTCGGAACCGGCCTGCGGTTCGGTCAGGGCGAAACCGCCGATGGCGACGCCGGTGGCCAGCGGCCGCAGGAACTGGTCCTTCTGCGCGTCGCTGCCGTACTTCAGGATCGGCATGCAGGCGACCGAGTTGTGCACGCTCATGATGGTCGAGCAGGCGCCATTGCCGGCCGCGATCTCCTCGAGCGCCACCGCGTACGACAGGTAGCCGCTGGCGTTGCCGTCCCATTCCTCCGGCACCAGCATGCCGAAGAAGCCCAGGTCGGCCATCTCGCGGATGGCGTCGGCCGGATAGTGGTGTTCGCGGTCCCAGCGTTCGGAATTCGGCGCCAGGCGTTCCTGGGCGAAACGGCGCGCCATGTCCTGCACGCTGAGCTGTTCTTCGGTCAATAGCATGTTCGATGTCTCCTGGTCGGGCAGTGCCGGACTGGCGCGGGTGGACGCCGTCCGTGTTCTCTTGCGCGGGCCGGCGTCCGGGATGCGGGCGCGGCACGATTGCGAGGATACACCGGCGCTCTACCCGCTAGCGCTCCGTGCAGTGCGGATGCAGCTTGAGCCGTTCCTGGAAGTCCCGCGCCAGCTGGTCCATGCGGATCGTCGCGAAGCGTTCCAGCAGCAGCCGGCGCGACTCGGCCATCGCGCCTTCCAGCCCGGCGTTGACGGCCTGCTCCACCAGGCATTTCGGTTCGCTCTGGTCCAGCCCGAGCGCGAAGATCGGCGGCTCGCCCAGCGCCTGGTAGACGTCCAGCAAGCTCAGCTCGGACAGCGGCCGCGTCAGCACCCAGCCGCCGCCATGGCCCTTCTCCGATTGCACATAGCCGCGCTCGCGCAGGCCGGACATCATGCGCCGCACCACCACGGGATTGGTGTTGAGCATCTTGCCGATGGTCTCGGAGGTCAGCGGCGCATCCTGCTCCGCCATGTGCAGCAGCACGTGCAGCATGCGGGACAGGCGGTTATCGCTGCGCATGGAAAGACTCCTGGTTCATGGTTTGAAACATTATAAGTTGCGTGACCGGACAGGATCGCCGTATCATGCAACTTTTAAAGTATCGAGAAATCCATGAAGCCCGAAAAACTGCCCCCCTGCTACGACGCCATCATCATCGGCGGCAGCTTCGCCGGCCTGTCGGCCGCCATGCAGCTGGCCCGCGCCCGCCGCCGCATCGCGTTGGTGGATGCCGGCCAACCGCGCAACCGCTTTGCCGCGCATTCGCACGGTTTCCTGGGCCAGGACGGCAAGACGCCGGCCGAGATCGTCGCCGTCGGGCGCGCCCAGCTGGCCGCCTACCGCACGGTGGACTTCATCGACGGCGCCGCCGCCAGCGCCGACGGCGAATCAGGCCGCTTCCTGGTCACCCTGGAAGATGGCCGCGAACTGCGCGGCGCCCGCCTGATCCTGGCCATCGGCGTGCGCGACGAACTGCCCGCGCTGCCGGGCCTGCGGGAACGCTGGGGCCAGACGGTGCTGCACTGCCCCTACTGCCATGGCTATGAAGTGGCCGACCAGCCGCTGGGCGTGCTGGCCGCCCACCCCATGTCCTCGCACCAGGCCGCGCTGCTGCCTGACTGGGGCCCGACCACCTATTTCACCCAGGGCGAGTTCGAGCCCGATGCCGAACAGGCCGCGCTGCTGACCGCCCGCGGCGTGCGCATCGAGCGCACCCCGGTGACGCAGCTGCTGGGGCCGGCGCCGCGCATCGACGCGGTGCAGCTGGCCGATGGCCGCCGCCTGCTGGTCAATGCGTTGTTCGTCGCCAGCCGCGTGCACATGGCCAGCCCGCTGGCGATGCAGCTGGGCTGCGCCTTCGACGAGGGCTTGCTGGGGCCTTACCTGCGGGTCGACGATTTCAAGCAGACCACGGTGCCGGGCGTCTACGCCGCGGGCGATGCCAGCCTGCAGATGGGCAATGCCACCCTGGCCAGCGCCTCGGGCGTGATGGCCGGGGTCGGCGTGCACCAGTCGCTGGTGCGCGATGACCCCGTCAAGTGCTGGCGCGCGCAGGCCAGCCGGCCGGTGTAGGCGTCCGCGCGACGCTCAGGTGCATTGCCACAGATGCGCGCTGACGCGGCAGTGGCCGCACCAGAAGCTGTAGTTGCAGCCGCCGCTGCCCCACATCCAGTCGCCGCCGTCCGCCTGCGGCAGGTCGGAATCGAGCTGCATCGCGAACGACATGCGCTGGTCGCAATCCGGACAGGCGGGGTAGTCCGCCGACTGCACCCAGCTGGGCGGGCCGCCGACACGGCTCAGGTTCTGGCGGCCGTTGGAATCGCCCCAGTCCTGCCAGGCCCAGCGCGCCGGGGCCTGGAACAGGGTCACGTCGGCCTCGCGCAGCGGTTCGGCGGGAAACTCCGGCGTCACCGGCTCGGCCTGGCGCTGCGACGGGTGCGCTTGCGGCGCGCCGTCGCCGTCGTGGCGGAAAAAGAGGATCGGGCCGTCCTGCTCCCACCCCTGGCACGACAGGCAGGTGGCCAGCGTCAGCGGCGTGGGGCAATCGATACCGGCGACCTCGGGCCGCGGCAAGGTCAGCAGGCGATGCAAGGGTCCATGGCACAGACCGCAGGCGGCCGCGAGCGCGCCGCCCATGCGGCCCGCCGTCACGGTGGCCATCGGCGACTCGGCGTCCGGCGCCGGCCAACCCCAGGTGGGATGCAGGCGCTGGATCTCGCGCCGCCACGCGGGTTGCGAGGCCGCCATCTGCTGGCGTTGCGCCGCGTCGAAACGGATGTGCAAGGGCTGCTCGCCATGCAGCGCGCGCGCCTGGCCGTCGTCGTCGGCATAGCCCACTTCCATCAGCCAATAGATGGCGTCGGGATCCACGCCGCCCCCGAAGCCCTGGCGCCACGCGCGCGACACCGTCTGCGGCTGGCGCGAGTGCAACAGGGCGCGCGCGCGCAGTTGGTCCGGGGAATCCGCTTCGATCGTCGGCGGCAGTTGCGCCAGCCACGCCCGCGCCGTCTCGGCGTCCAGCGCGCGCCAGGCCTGGTCGGTATTGAAACGCGGGCCGCCCGCGCCGGCTTCGGCGGCGGCCAGCAACGCCGGCCAGTGGCCCGCGAACAGCTGCGGCCATTGCAGCGCGGCCGAATCCAGCACCTCCGCCAGACCTTCCGTGACGGGCTCGCGCAGCGCCCGCTGCCACGCCTGCCGCAACGTGGCGGCATAGGTGGCGTCGTCCATCAGGTCGAGCGCGGCGTCGATGAAGGTGGCGTGCTTGAGCCCGCGATCCAGGAACCGCGTGACTAGTTCCCCCAGCGCCGCCGGGTCGTCGCGGCGCAGCCGCAACACCTGGCCCATGGGGTCGTTGTTCTTCCAGCCCAGCCGCTCAAAGGCGTCGACGATCTGCGCCGGCGACAACGCGTCCTGCGCGCCCGTCTTGTCGTTGCCGTCCGTCATGCCGGCTCCTTGCGGCCGGCGCTGGCGAATTTCTTCCAGTCCTCGTTGTCCACCAGGGTCGAGCGGAACACGCGCAGTTTCTCGCAGCCCTTAATCGACTTCAGCACCTTCTTGACCTGGTCGCAGACCGTGGCCGGCAGCCACGGGCTGAGCGTGACGCGCTTGATGGTCGCTGGCGCCACCGGCAGGCGCAGCACCGGCGTATCGCGCGTCCTGCGGCAGACGAACAGGCGGAACTCCTTTTCATCGCGGAAGGCGTGGCGCTTGAGGAACGGCAGGTCGGCCTCGGCCGGCGGCTGCTCGCGCAGCGACTTGATGGTGCGGTACTGCACCGTCTCGGCCCGCAAGTCGGGCACGCCGCGCACCTGCTCCACCAGCTTTTCCTTGTCGAACTCGATGCAGACCCCGCCGCTGCCGTGCGAGAACACGCGCCAGTGGTGATAGGTCTCGGAGGCCTCGGCCATGCACAGCGCGTAGATGCCCTGCAGGCGCTTGGCGCGCGCGTATTCCTCGATGTAGAACGAGTCGTTGCGGTCGTCCCACGCCTTCGGATTGAGCAGCGCCAGTTCGCCCGTCTGCAGGTAATCGATCAGGTAGGGAAGCTCGGTGTATCTGCGCAACGAGGTGGCCAAGGCGGTGCTCCGGTGTGTACCCAGCCGCCAGTCTACCCGCATCGCCGCCGGCACGACGTTACACTGGCCCCTTGCCAAAAGGAGACCCCATGCAGCAGAACAATGGTGAAGGAAGGCAAGCTCCCCGGCGCCACGCGCCTACCAGTCAGCGGTTCTGGTACATCGTCCTGGCGGGCACGCTGGTCACCCTCAGCTATGACCTCATGCCGCTATTGCGCGGCCAGCTCTCGCCCCTGCTGAAACTGATCTTGCCCGGGCTGCTGCTGGCCGGGCTGTACCGTGGCAGCGAATGGGCGCGGTGGCTGCTGATGATATCGTTGCTGGGCTTCGGCGTGCTGGTCATGTACCTGACGACCTCGCTGATGCCCTACTCGATCGACATCTGGCTGCACCGCTTTGTGTGCAGTGCCGCCATGATCGCGACGGGGCTGTACCTGGCGCTGGCCAAGAAGGACTTCCAGCGCTATTGCAGTTACGTGGCGTTTCGCGACGGCCCCAAGGCCGCGGCCAGGAAGCGGGCCGCCGCGGACGCCCGCCGCTAGCGCCCGGCACGCCAGGGCGCATCGGCCGTCAACCGCTCACGCCGGCAGGCCGGCCCCGCGCGGTCAGCGCAACGCGGTCTTGAAGAACGCGACCACCGCCGCGTTGAAATCACGGTGCCAGGCCGCGCGGTCGAAACCCGGCGCGTCGCGGCAGATCGCGGGCATCGCCTCGGCCTGCGCGGCGGAGCACGGCGCCAGGAAGGCGAAATGCCCGGCGCCGGCGACCGGGTGAAATTCGGATGCCGCCAGCCCCTGGCGCACCGCCTCGACACTGGCCGGCGTGACGCCGTCGCCGCCCAGCGCCGATACCCACAGCTGCACCGGCGCCGACACCGCCTTGAGCGCGTCGGCGCTGAAGGCGGTGAGCGGGTCGGCGATGACCAGCGCCTTGATGCGCGCATCCTTCACATAGGGTTGCGCCGGCACTTTGCCGTCACGGATGTCGCGGCACATCGGCAGTGACGGTTCGTCGCCGCAGATCGCCAGGCCGCGCGTGAAATCGGGCGTCGCGCCGGCCAGCACCAGCCCCGTGTAGCCGCCGCGCGAAAAACCGAAGAAACCCACCTCGCCGTCCAGTTGCGCCCGCTGTGGCCACGCCCCCGTCAGGTAGTCGATCAGCCGCCTGATCTCGCGCGGCCGGGTCGAGAAGATCGACAGATAGCCCTGGCGCGAGCGGTCCACCGCGTTGTCGCCGACATGGTTGATCGCCGCCACCACGAAGCCCGCGTCCGCCAGCGCCGCGGCGGTGTCGTGATGGCCCAGGTACGAGCCGGCCGATCCGTGCGACATGACGATGAGCGGCTTGCGCCCCTCGGTCATCGGGCAGTCCGGCGTCGCCGCGAGGGTGACGCGGCCGATGCCGACCTCCTGCGGCGGCGCGGCGCACGGATACCAGATGCCGCCCAGCAGGGCCGGGCCGTTCATGTCCATCGGCAGGTTCAGACGCTGGAAACCGGCGGCGTGCGCGTTGGCGCTGAGCGCCAGCGACAGGCCGACGCAGGCGCGCGCCAGGCGCGGGCCGGCGGCGGCGGAAAAACAACGGGAGAACGCGGAACGGACGGAAGCAAGGCGCATGCGGAAGGAATCGGAATGGATCGGATGGCGCGCCGCAAGGGCGCGGCGGGTGACGCGCCGCGCGGGCGCGGCTAGCAGGAAATGATGACGGCAGCCAGGCCGCGGCGTGATCGGAATTGTCATTTTAATGTCCGCGAACTGTCGAAGCGGCGCGCCCAGACTGTCTTTCGCCACGCGCCAGCAGGCCGAGCCCGCGCCGCGTGGCGCAATCGAGTCATCCCGTCTACGGAGTCATCCATGAAAAGAATATTCGTCGCCGCGGCCGCTACGGCCCTGTCCGGCGCGGCGGCCGCGCAAACGTCCGTCACGCTCTATGGCGTCATCGACACCGGCATCGGCTATGCCAATGTCGACGGCAGCTACACCGACCCGGCCACCGGCCGCCGCAGCAGCATCGACAGCAGCCGCATCGGCACGACCAGCGGCACCACGGCCGGCTCGCGCTGGGGCCTGCGCGGCAAGGAAGACCTGGGCGATGGCCTGTACGCGGTCTTCCAGCTGGAGTCGGGCTTCGACAGCCGCAACGGCAACTCGCTGCAGAGCGGCCGCCTGTTCGGCCGCGAAGCCACCGTCGGCCTGGGCAGCGCCGAGTGGGGCGAAGTGCGGCTGGGCCGGCAGTACAACGTCGCCACGCGCTATTTCGGCGGCATGCTCGGGCCCGCCTTCGGCGGCGGCTTCAACCAGCTGAACACCGGCGGCGGCCTCGGCTTCAGCTCGGCCTACTTCCCGCGCTACGACAACCTGGTGGTGTACGAGACGCCGTCGATGGGCGGCTTCAAGGCGGCCGTCGGCTACGCCTTCAACGTCGACGACCAGAAGACCGCGCAGACTGGCTTTGCCACCGCCGACAACACCCGCGCCATCACCGCCGGCCTGCGCTACGACAACGGCCCGCTGATGGGCTTTGCCACCTATGACCAGCTGAACGCCTCCAACAAGCTGAGCCAGGGCCAGGTCGACGCGACGCCGCGCTCGTACATCGTCGGCGGCTCGTACGACTTCGAGGTCTTCAAGGTGGCGCTGGCGTACAACCGCCTCACCGATGGCTGGTTCGCCGGCAAGAGCCTGCCCGGCGGCGCCGGCATCGGCGGCTTCACCGGCACGCCGTCCTATGCGTTCTCCAAGGGCTTCCGGTCGAATTCGTACATGCTCGCGGTGGCGGCCCCGGTCGGCAAGTCCGGCGGCGCCTTCGCCTCGTGGCAGCGCGCCGACGCCAACAGCGCGCAGCTCACCGGCGGCGACTCGGCCAGCAACACCTACAGCCTGGGCTACAACTACAACCTGTCCAAGCGCACCGACCTGTATGCGGTCGCCTCGTACACGACCAACTGGGCGTTCCTGGACAACGCCAAGGCGACCGAAATGAATGTGGGGATACGCCACCGCTTCTGATCGCGGGCGGAGCGATCCCCCTTGCGCAAGTTCCCGTTGATGACGCCCGCCTCCGCGAAGGGATGGGTGGTTTGTCGCCGCGCGTTTCCGGGTCCATCCGGGAACGCGCGTTTTTTCACCGCGGCAGCGCGGCGAGCGGTGTTGTATCGGGCGATACGGACGACGTCATTTGGCAGGCTCCTGAAGAATCAATAGGGCTTCATGGTGTGAACCTGGCTCTTGGCCATTCGTTGCACGCCATAGGCGATCGCGCCGCCGAACACACTGGAATTGATCCAGCCGGGCACGCGGACCGTGACGTACTGGTCGGTCTCCTCCACCACTTGCGAATCGCGGAAGAACATCTCTTCGGCCTGCATGTACATGCCCATGCCGCCCATCTTGCTTCCGATCAGGTTCAGGCTGCCGAAGTTGACGCGCTTGCCGGTGGCGGGAAGCTCTCCGTTCAGGTCGCGCTTGACCAGGTCGGCCAGCGCCACGGCGCCATCGCCGAGTTCCTTTTTGTATTGCGCGACCTGCTGATCCTGAAGGCTGGCCAGCTCCGATTCGGCATACATCGTCGGCAAGTGGTAGGTATAACGCCCGACCCATTTGGTCTGCGGGTTGTCGACGTGGAAGACAAGGGCCAATCGGACTTTCTCGTCGTCGCAGCGCTGCACGAACACGAACGTTTTGAGGTCGAACGCCGCGGACTCGGCGGCCGCCTTGATGCCGGCCGCCGCCAGCGCATCCGTCGCGATCGGCAACGGATCGATCTGGAGGATGGAATCCTTGTACTGGTTCGCCATCGCCTGCGATTTGCGGGAAATGTTCATGCTGCCGAAGATCGGCCCCAGGAATATGCTGCCGCCCTGGGTCTGAATGAAGATGTAGTGGGTGCCGTCGACAATGCCCGCCTGCACCGGCAGGTATTTCTTGTCCGGCATGGCCGGGGACACCGAGACTTCCGACGGCGTTCCCGCCGGCACGACCGGTGGCGTGGTGGTCTTCAAGGCGGGTGCGCAACCGCTCAACAACGTGGTGAACGCCAACATCAAGGGGGCCAGGAACCGCATGTCGCTGATCTGCATGTGAGTGTGTCAGGGGATGAGAGGCCGCCATTACACCCGATTCAGAGACATTTAGAAACATCATTCATGCACGGCCCCTGCCCCCCCCCTATCCGTCAGGAGGCGCCTGCGGGCGACTGGATCATCTTCCAGCCATTGCCGGCGGGATCCCGGAACCCCGCATCGATGCTGCCGTACCGCTCGACCGGTTCCTGCGTGAACTCCACGCCCAGCGCCAGCAAGCGGGCGTGGCTGGCGCGGCAATCGGCCACCGCCAGCACCAACGGCGGCATCGCGCCCTTGGCGACCATGGCGCGCAAGGTCTGCGCGGTGGCGTCGTCGTGCACCGGCGGCCCGGGCCGGAACAGGCCCAGCTGGAACGACGGCTGGTCCGGATGCTGCACGGTCAGCCAGCGGTATGGCCCATTGCCCACGTCCGTATGGACGCGGAATCCGAGTTTGTCGACGTAGAACCGCAGCGCCTCGTCCTGGTCGTCCACATAGACGCCGACGACATTGATCCCAGCACTCATGACCTCTCCTTCGGTAGGTGGATTGGCGACCCGGCCAAGGGGTCGATCAGCGCACTCTATTCCTGGCCTGGCGGCGACGCTTCTCCAAAACTGCGATGGTCAGGTCAGGCCGCGACGCGGCCTTGACCACGCAGGCGGGTATCTGGCCCAGTCCCGCCATCCCGGCCCGCGCCGCCACGCGCATGGCGCCGGGGCTGCGGCCCGTGATGTCACGGAAGATGCGGCCGAAGGTGCCCAGGCTTTCCCAGCCGGTGGCATAGGCGATCTCGGTGATGGCCAGGTCCGTGTCGCGCAACAGCGCGATGGCCTGTTCGATGCGGCGCGTCAACAGGTAGCGATGCGGCGGCAGGCCGAAGGCCCGCTTGAAGGAACGCGCGAAATACGCCGCGGACACGCCGCTGACCTCGGCCAGCCGCGCCACCGGCCAGGCTTCGTGCGAGGCGGCGTCCATGCGGTCCCTGGCGCGCAGCAGGCGGCGCAGCAAGGCCGGATCCTGCAAAGGTTTCTCGACGGCCGGCGCCGGCGGGGAGGCGCGCGGGCGCGGCATCCTAGACTTCCTCGATCACCGCCGCGGGCGCGAACGGCGTGCCCAGGCCCAGCGCGCGGTAGATCCGTTCCAGGATGCGCTGGCGGCGCGTCGGCCGGCCCATGCGCCAACGCGTATCCAGGAACAGCAGCGGCAGCGCGACGCACAGCCATGCCAACAGCAAGAACGCGAACACCACCGCCGCCAGCTCCGGCGCCGTCTCGCGGCTGGACGGCGAGCCGGAAGTCGCCAGCACCGCCACCACCACCAGCCAGCACACCAGCAGCAGCGCGGCCAGCAGCGTCAACAGCGGCACGCGCTGCTTCAGGCCCACGCCCACCGGCGCGATGTCGGTGAAGGCGCTGCGGAAGTAGTGATGGCAGACATAGACGCGCCCGTCTTCCAGGTTGCGCAGGCCGTAGACCAATTGGTCCGGCCCGGCGCCGCTGACCTGGCCGGCGTAGGCGGCCACCTCCACCTGGTCGCCCTCGGCCAGGAATGGCATCGCATCGCCGAAGTTCTCGGCCACATACATGACGAAACGGCGCGCGCCCACCTGGAAGCGGTAGATGCCATAGGCGGGCGTGGTGCGCATCGAGGGCCTGGCCTCGTGCGTCAGGCCAGCCAGGGCGCCGCGTGCCAGCAGGATCTCGGGCGCCGCGTCGGTGATCAGCGTCTCGCCCTCGCCGCGCGCGGGGTCGGCGGGCGGGGCGGCCGGCGGGGCGGCGGCCGCCACGGGCGTCTTCAGGCGTTCGCGGTAGAGCGCCTCGCTGCGCAGGATCGCCGCCCGGTGCAGGCGGTTGTGCCACAGGCCGTACAACGAGAACCCCGCCAGCAGCACGGCGACCAGCGCCACCGTCAGCGCCAGCACCAGGCCCAGCACCTGCGCGAAGGACGACAGATCGAGCAACCAGGCCAGCGCCCCGGCCGCCGCCGCGACCGCCAGGCTGATGCCGATGCCGCGCCAGGCGCGACGCCGCTGATCGACGTAGTAGCGCGGCGGCACGCCCGGGCCCTGCCCTGCGTCCAGCCAGGAAAAATGGCGCAAGCCGCCCGCGCCGCCCTCGATCACGCCGACGCGCACGGGCGTGGCCTGCAACGCCAATCCCCGCAGCGTGCGGATATCGGCCGGGTCTTCGAACGCGCCGTTGACCGGCACGCCGTTCACCCGCAGGAACACCTGGCCGCGCACCCGCGGCACCGCCTCCCGGAACTGGTCGATGCGGCCTTCGATCGTGGCGGCCACCGTGTTCGTGCGCTTGGACATGCGTGCTGGCGGGCCGCGACGGGCGCGGCCGGTACTGGAAAGCGCCCAGCATACCGCAGGGTCCGCCGCACCCGGGCGAGGCCCGCGCTTTCATGGTTTTTTTGCATCAACCCGGCAATTAATTGCACTTCACGGCGCCGCGGCCACGGCGGGAAAATGCCCTGGCGATCAGGCGCGGCCGCCAATGCTTAACGCGCTGCCTGCCCTCCCCCGACGCCGCGCGCAACGACAAGGAGCCCGATCATGAACATCGCCCTGGAACGCCTGGCGCGCCAGCTCGACCTGGATGCGCCCGGCAACGAACGGTTGCGCCTGGCCTTCGGCCACGCCTGTACCCAGCGCGTCGAGCATCTGCTGGAGGAACCGCGGGCGCTGGACTGCCTGGCCGTGCTGGGCCGCTATCTCGATGGCGCCTGTGACGCCGAAGCGCTGGCGCGGGCCGCCGCCCTCGCGGCGGCGCTGGCCAATCATCATCCCGGTTCGACCTCCATCGACGGCTGCGGCCATGCCGCGGTATCGGCCACCTATGCCGTCGCCAGCGCCTTGGCCGGCAAGGCGCTGCGGGCGGCCGAGTACGCGGCCTACGCCGCCGTCTATGGCCAGGGCAGCTACGGCGCGGTGTCGGATCCGGCCTCGTTCGACATCGAGCACGCCTGGCAGGCGGACTGCCTGGCGCGGTGCGCGTTGCCGGCCTGAAGCGCCGCTGTGAGCACCCCGGCGCGCTCACAGCGGCCCCGCGGCCAGCATGAAGCTGCCGCCACGGATCACGTGCAGCAAGCGCGGCCGGCGGCCGCCATCGACCTTCCTGCGCAGGCGACGCATGGCGATCGCGACGGCCTGGCACTTGACGTGCCCCGCGCCCAGGCCCGGCGCCCTGGCCTTCCAGACCGACTCGGCCAGTTGCCAGCTGGTGAACACCGCGCCCGGGCTGCCCATGAGCATGGCGAGCAGCCCGAACTCCTTCGGCGTCAACAGCAGCGGCTCGCCATCCCGGTACGCGCGACAGCGCAGCAGGTCCAGCTCCAGGTCCGCGAATTGCAGCCTGTCGCCGGACTCGGGCATGCACGTCAGCAGGACGTGACCCATTTCAGGGATGCCCCGATGCCGCGGGCGCGGCTATCGGCGGCTCTCGTTCTGGCGCTGCACTTCGGCCTGGTAGTCAGGGCCCGAGCGCAGCCGCACATACTCCGAGAACGCCGCCTTGTACTCGGGACTGTAGATGTCCGGCGTGGCCTCGCCGCGCCAGAACCGGTCCACGCCGGCGCGCTTCCACAGCGCCAGGTCGGCCAGCACCTCGGCGCGCGAGAGCGACGCGCCGTAGGGGCTGGCCAGGGCCGTGGACGGCGCCTGCTGGGCCAGCGCCGTGCCGGAAACGCCCGCCGCCAGGGCCAGGATCAGTGCGGTTTTACGAAGAATCTGCATGCTTCACTCCTATGAATCGTGGGGGGTACTGCACGGGATTCATTCTAGGAAGGCGATGCAGACAGAAAGCGGATAAGGGGATTACGTTTTCGCAATGAAAAAGCGCCACGGAAACCGTGGCGCTTCGAGGCCGCGAAGCAATCGCGGGATGCTTACCGCACCTTCCCCGCCTTCCAGGCCTCCAGCAGCTGCTCGTACGCCACTGTCTCGCCCTTGGGCTTTTCATTGCCCAGCTTCTTCCACGGCGCGTGCTGATCCGACAGCCACTTGTTCGGATCGCCCTTGGCGTTCAGCTTGGGCGCGCATTGCGCCATGCCGGCCCGCTCCAGCCGCGCCATCACCTGGTCCATTTCGTTGGCCAGGTTGTCCATCGCGGCCTGCGGCGTCTTCTCGCCGGTGACGGCGGTGGCGACGTTCTTCCACCACAGCTGCGCCAGCTTGGGATAGTCGGGCACGTTGTTGCCGGTCGGCGTCCAGGCCACCCGCGCCGGGCTGCGGTAGAACTCGATCAGGCCGCCGTAGTTGGCCGCGTTCTTGCTGAAGTAGTCGCTGTGGATGTCGCTGTCGCGGATGAAGGTCAGGCCGGTGATCGACTTCTTCAGCGACACCGTCTTGGCCGTGACGAACTGGGCGTAGAGCCAGGCGGCGGCCATCTTGTCGGGGTTGGTGGACTTGAAGAAGGTCCACGAGCCCACGTCCTGGTAGCCGTTCTGCATGCCGTCCTTCCAGTACGGACCGTACGGCGACGGCGCCATGCGCCACTTGGGCGTGCCGTCCTCGTTGACCACCGGCAGGCCCTTCTTGGTCATGTCGGCGGTGAAGGCCGTGTACCAGAAGATCTGCTGCGCGATCTGGCCCTGCGCCGGCACCGGACCGGATTCCGAGAAGGTCATGCCCATGGCCTGCTGCGGCGCGTACTTTTTCATCCAGTCGACGTACTTGGTCAGGGCGTAGACCGCGGCCGGACTGTTGGTGGCGCCGCCGCGCGCCACCGAGGCGCCCACCGGCGTGCACTTGTCGTCGGCCACGCGGATGCCCCACTCGTCCACCGGCATGCCGTTGGGCAGGCCCTTGTCGGCGGCGCCGGCCATCGACAGCCACGCGTCGGTGAAGCGCCAGCCCAGCGACGGGTCCTTCTTGCCGTAGTCCATGTGGCCATAGACCTTCTTGCCGTCGATCTCCTTGACGTCGTTGGAGAAGAAGTCGGCGATGTCCTCGTAGGCGGACCAGTTGGTCGGCACGCCCAGGTCGTAGCCATACTTGGCCTTGAACTTGTCCTTCAGGTCCTGGCGCGCGAACCAGTCGGCGCGGAACCAGTAGACGTTGGCGAACTGCTGGTCGGGCAGCTGGTACAGCTTGCCGTCCGGCGCGGTGGTGAACTTGGTGCCGATGAAGTCCTTCAGGTCCAGGCCCGGGTTGGTCCATTCCTTGCCGGCGCCGGCCATGTAGTCGGACAGCGGCAGGATGGCGCCGTAGCGGTAGTGCGTGCCGATCAGGTCGGAGTCGGAGATCCAGCCGTCGTAGATGGACTTGCCCGACTGCATCGAGGTCTGCAGCTTCTCGACCACGTCGCCTTCCTGGATCAGGTCGTGGTTGACCTTGATGCCGGTGATCTCGGTGAAGGCCTTGGCCAGCACCTTGGACTCGTACTCGTGGGTGGTGATGGTTTCCGACACCACGTTGATTTCGTTGACGCCCTTGGCCTTGAGCTTGGCGGCGGCCTCGATGAACCACTTCATCTCGGCCATCTGCTGGTCCTTGGACAGGGTCGACGGCTGGAATTCCGAATCGACCCACTTCTTCGCTTCCGGCTCGCCGGCCCAGGCCCCTGACGTACCGATCAGGGCGATGGCGGCCGCCATGGCGTGCATGCGCAATTTCATGACCTGTCTCCTCGATAAGTCCTCCCCATGGGTGCTGCGGACTTCTGGCCGGGGAAGACATTGGCCGATCGTCCTTCCAAACCGCTGATATCGCGCGGGGTCTGCGCCCCGTCAGCCTTTCCTCATGATGAAGGCCAGCAGCAGCATGGACAGCACGAAGCTGATCCACACCGATGGCGGCTCATCCAGCGAAAACCATTCCACCGCCTTCTGCCCGAACCCCAGGAACGCCAGGTTGAGCCAGGCCGCGGCCATCAGGCCGATGAAGAGGCGGTCGCCGCGGGTCGTGCGCAGCGGCAGGAAGCCCTTGCGCTCGACCGTGGGCGATTTCAGTTCC
This sequence comes from Achromobacter sp. 2789STDY5608621, assembly GCF_001299375.1. Taxonomy (NCBI): domain Bacteria; kingdom Pseudomonadati; phylum Pseudomonadota; class Betaproteobacteria; order Burkholderiales; family Alcaligenaceae; genus Achromobacter; species Achromobacter sp. 2789STDY5608621. Next base: position 230,289 of record NZ_CYTU01000005.1, read on the forward strand.
CAGACCGTCATGCCCACCAGCATCAGCACGATGCAGGAGAAGAACACGGCGACGGGGGTGGTCCATACCATCCAGCTGAACATGTGGCGCCCTCCCCCTCAGACCCGGCCCATCGCGAAGCCCTTCGCGATGTAGTGCCGCACGAACCAGATGACGATGCCGCCGGGCACGATGGTCAGCACCCCGGCCGCCGCCAGCACGCCCCAGTCCATGCCCGAGGCCGAGACCGTGCGCGTCATGGTGGCGACGATGGGCTTGGCGTTGACCGAGGTCAGCGTGCGCGCCAGCAGCAGCTCGACCCAGCTGAACATGAAGCAGAAGAACGCCGCCACGCCCACGCCCGACTTGATCAGCGGCAGGAAGATCGTCAGGAAGAAGCGCGGGAACGAATAGCCGTCCACGTAGGCCGTCTCGTCGATCTCGCGCGGCACGCCGGACATGAAGCCCTCCAGGATCCACACCGCCAGCGGCACGTTGAACACCAGGTGCGCCAGCGCCACCGCCAGGTGCGTGTCCATCAGCCCGAACGAGCTGTACAGCTGGAAGAACGGCAGCAGGAACACCGCCGGCGGCGTCATGCGGTTGGTCAGCAGCCAGAAGAACACGTGCTTGTCGCCGATGAAGCGGTAGCGCGAGAAGGCGTAGGCCGCCGGCAGCGCCACGGCCAGCGAGATGACCGTGTTGATGACCACGTAGATCAGCGAGTTGATGTAGCCCGAATACCAGGCCGGATCGGTGAAGATGGTGCGGTAGTGCTCCAGCGTGAAATCGCGCGGCCACAGCGTCAGGGTGCTGACGATCTCGGTATTGGTCTTGAACGACATGTTCAGCATCCAGTACAGCGGCAGGATGGCGAACACCAGGTACAGCGCCAGGAAGGCGCCGCGCCACCAGGTCGATTGCTCACGCATTGGCGCGCTCCTCGTCGAAACCGCCGGTGGTGCCGGCGCGCTGCATCCAGTTGTACAGAATGAAGCAGAGCAGCAGGATGATCAGGAAGTAGATGATCGAGAACGCCGCCGCCGGGCCCAGGTCGAACTGGCCCACGGCCTTCTGCGTCAGGTACTGCGACAGGAAGGTGGTGGCGTTGCCCGGCCCGCCGCCGGTCAGCACGAACGGTTCGGTGTAGATCATGAAGCTGTCCATGAAGCGCAGCAGCACCGCGATCATCAGCACGCCGCGCATCTTGGGCAGCTGGATGTAGCGGAACACCGCCAGGCGCGAGGCGCCGTCGATGCGCGCGGCCTGGTAATAGGCGTCGGGAATGGCGCGCAGGCCGGCATAGCACAGCAGCGCCACCAGCGGCGTCCAGTGCCAGACATCCATCACCAGCACCGTGACCCAGGCGTCGAGGTCGTTGCCGGTGTAGTTGTAGTCCACTCCCAGCCACGACAGCGTCGCCCCAAGCAGGCCGATGTCGGTGCGCCCGAACACCTGCCAGATGGTGCCCACCACGTTCCACGGGATCAGCAGCGACAGCGCGATGATGACCAGCACCGCCGAGGCGCGCCAGCCGCTGGCCGGCATCGACAGCGCCAGCAGGATGCCCAGCGGGATCTCGATGGCCAGCACCGCCAGCGAGAAGCCGATCTGGCGCAGCAGCGCGCCGTGCAGTTCCTCGTCCTGCAGCACGGCGGCGAACCATTCGGTGCCGACGAACACGCGGCGCTCGGGCGAGATGATGTCCTGCACCGAGTAATTGACGATGGTCATCAGCGGCAGGATGGCCGAGAACGCCACGCACAGCACCACGGGCAGGACCAGGAACCAGGCCCGGTGATCGATCGGTTTCATCGGATCAGCTCCTCGTCGCGGTAGAAGCAGGTATGCGGATTGAGCGCCGACAGCCACACCGTGGCGCCGGGCGCGATCGAGGCGGCGTCGGTGCCCAGGCGGGCGCGCAGCGGCGTGCCCTCGAAGTCGGCCAGCAGCAAGGTGTAGGTGCCCACGTCCTGCACCCGTTGGACCGTGGCCGGGATGGCGCCGGGCGCGTTGGCGTCGGCCAGGCGCAGGTATTCCGGGCGCACGCCCAGCTTGACCGGGCCGACGTCGGCCAGCCTGGC
>NZ_CYTU01000005.1:232583-253852 GCF_001299375.1 Achromobacter sp. 2789STDY5608621
CGGTCTGGTCGTGCGTGACGTAGATCAGCGTCAGCTTGAACTCGTGGTGGATTTCCTTGAGCTTGCGGCGCAATTCCCACTTCAGTTGCGGGTCGATCACGGTCAGCGGCTCGTCGAACAGCACCGCCGACACATCGTTGCGCACCAGGCCGCGGCCCAGCGAGATCTTCTGCTTGGCGTCGGCCGTCAGGCCGCTGGCGCGGCGCTCCAGCACGTGCGACATCTCCAGCATCTCGGCGATGCGGCCGACGCGCTCGCGGATCTGCTTGGCGGGCACGCCGCGGTTGCGCAGCGGGAACGCCAGGTTCTCGGCCACGGTCATGGTGTCGTACACCACCGGAAACTGGAACACCTGGGCGATGTTGCGCGCCTGCGGCGTCTTGTGGGTGACGTCCTGGCCGTCGAACAGGATGCGGCCATGCGATGGCCGCAGCAGGCCCGAGACGCAATTGAGCAAGGTGGTCTTGCCGCAGCCCGAGGGGCCCAGCAAGGCGTAGGCGCCGCCGTCGCGAAAGGTGAACTTGAGCGGCAGCAGCGCGTAGTCCTCGTCGGCCTGGGGATGGGCGACGTAGGAATGGGAGAGGTCCAGCTCGATCTGCGCCATCAGGCCATCCCTCCGCTGGCGTGCGGCCGGGCGGGGGCCGCCAGCAAGGCGCCGTCGGCGCCGAAGGCATAGGTCTGGGCCGGGTCGAAGTACAGCGTCAGGCGCTGCTCCAGTGTGTAGCGATGCACGCCCGGCAGCTGCGCGACCACGTCGCCGGCGGCCGTCTCGGCGTGCACGAAGGTGTCGGACCCCGAGATCTCGGCCAGCTTGACCACGCCGTCCAGGCCGATGTGGCCGGGACGCGCCGCCACGTCCAGCGCGCCCGCACGCAGGCCGGCGGTGAGCCCGCCGCCCGCGCCCGGCGGCAGTGGCCGCGCGACCGCGATGCCGCCCTGCAGCGTGAAGCCGTCGGCGCCGCGCTGCGCGGCGAACAGGTTCATGGGCGGATCGCTGAAGGCGCGCGCCACGCGGATCGAATTGGGCCGGTGGAAGACCTCGGCGGTCGGTCCGTACTGCAGCAGTTCGCCCGCGTCCAGCACGGCGGTGTGGCCGCCCAGCAGCAGCGCCTCGCCCGGCTCGGTGGTGGCGTAGACCACGGTCGAGCGGCCCTCGGCGAACAGGGCCGACAGCTCATCGCGCAGTTCCTCGCGCAGCTTGTAGTCGAGGTTGACCAGCGGTTCGTCCAGCAGGATCAGCGGCGCATCCTTGACCAGGGCCCGCGCCAGCGCCACCCGCTGCTGCTGCCCGCCCGACAGTTCAGACGGATGACGGGCCAGCAGGTGGTCGATGTGCAGGCGCGCGGCCATGGCCCCGACCTTGTCGGCGATGCCCGACACGCCGCGCAGCTTGAGCGGCGAGGCGATGTTGTCGAACACCGTCATGGACGGATAGTTGATGAATTGCTGGTACACCATGGCGACGTTGCGCTGGCGCACCGGCACGCCGGTCACGTCGGCGCCGTCGGCCAGCACCCGGCCCTCGGTGGGCCGGTCGAGCCCGGCCATGATGCGCATCAGCGATGTCTTGCCCGCCAGGGTCACCCCCAGCAAAACGGTCATGGCGCCCGGCACCGGGGCCAGGCTCATGGGATACAGGTGCGTCTGCGAGCCGGCTCGCAAACCTATCCTGTCCAGGGTCAGCTGCATCTGGTCTCCTGCCTCTAATACGTCCCCGGTTTATCGACCGGGCATCGGTACGTCGGTACAGCGGCCCTCGCGGCGCGCGAGAACGCGCCGGTTCAGGTTTTTCTTTCAGATCGCTTTCGTTTTTTTTGCGTTTTACTCAAGAAGCGAAAAAAATACAATCTTGCAGCGCGTCATTATTTTTCGCTTTTGTTGTTTTATGATGCGACTGTGACACTCAATACGCCAACATGACACTCAATCCCAGACAAAGCGCCTTGATCGAAATGGTTCGAGCCCAGGGCTCGGCCACGATCGAAGAGCTGGCCAAACGCTTCGACGTCACGCTGCAGACCGTGCGGCGCGACGTCAACATTCTTTCCGAAGCCGGCCTGCTGTCGCGCTTCCATGGCGGCGTGCGCATCGAAGCGTCCACCATCGAGAACATCGCCTACCGCAAGCGCCAGGGGCTGCATGCGGCCGGCAAGCAACGCATCGCCGAGGCCGTGGCCCGCGCCGTGCCCGACGGCTGCTCGCTGATCCTGAACATCGGCACCACCACCGAGGCCATCGCCCGCGCCCTGCTGCGCCACCGCGGCCTGCGTGTCATCACCAACAACCTGCACGTGGCCGACATCCTTTCCGACAACCCGGATTGCGAAGTCATCGTCGCCGGCGGCGTGGTGCGTTCGCGCGACCGCGGCATCGTCGGCGAGGCCACCATGGACTTCATCCGCCAGTTCCGGGTCGACATCGGCCTGATCGGCATCTCCGGCATCGAGGCCGACGGCACGCTGCGCGACTACGACTTCCGCGAAGTGCGCGTGGCCCGCACCATCATCGAACAGTCGCGCGAAGTGTGGCTGGCCGCCGACAGCAGCAAATTCAAGCGCCAGGCCATGGTGGAACTGGCGCACATCTCGCAGATCGACCGCTTCTTCACCGACGCGCATCCGCAGGAGCCGCTGGCGCAAGTGCTGCTGGACGCCGGCGTGCGCTGCGAAGTCGCCGCCGCGCCGAACGCGGCCAAGGTACCCGCCTGACCCGCTTGACCCGGCCCGTGGGCACGGCGCTTGCGCCCCGCCCGGCCGGCACGAACAGAAACGAACACCGCACCGAACCCTAGCGGCCCCGCCGCCCCACGCATATGAACCAACCGCTCGCCACCGTCACCCCGCCCGACCGCAACCGCCTGCTGGCGCAACTGGACAACACGCCCGCCTGGGACGTGATCGTCATCGGCGGCGGCGCGACCGGCCTGGGCACCGCCGTCGACGCCGCCAGCCGCGGCTACCGCACCCTGCTGATCGAGGGCGCGGACTTCGCCAAGGGCACTTCCAGCAAGGCCACCAAGCTGGTGCACGGCGGCGTGCGCTATCTGGCGCAGGGCAACATCAGCCTGGTGCGCGAGGCGCTGCACGAACGCGGCCTGCTCAACCGCAACGCACCGCACCTGGTGTGGCCGCTGGGCTTCGTGGTGCCGGCCTACAACCTGCTGGACCAGCCCTTCTACGGCATCGGCCTGAAGATGTACGACATGCTGGCCGGCAAGCTCAACCTGTCGCCGAGCCGCTGGCTGTCGCGCCGCGATACGCTGGCCAACGCGCCGACGCTGGCCGAGAACGTCAACGGCCGCGGCCTCAAGGGCGGCGTGCTGTACTACGACGGCCAGTTCGACGACGCGCGCCTGGCGCTGAGCCTGATGCGCACGCTGTTCGACCTGGGCGGCACCGCGGTCAACTATGTGCGCGCCACCGGCCTGACCACCACCGGCGGCAAGGTCGACGGCGTCACCGCCGAGGACGCGCTGGGCGGCGCCAGCTTCACGCTGCGGGCGCGCTGCGTCATCAACGCCACCGGCGTCTGGGTCGACAGCGTGCGCCGCATGGAAGACAAGAACGCGCCGACCATGGTGGCGCCCAGCCAGGGCGTGCACCTGACGCTGCCGCACGATTTCCTGCCCGGCAAGCGCGCCATCCTGATCCCCAAGACCGATGACGGCCGCGTGCTGTTCGTGGTGCCGTGGAACGGCCACACCATCGTCGGCACCACCGATTCGCCGCGCAACGACCTGCCGCTGGATCCGGAAGCCGGCGCCCAGGACGTCGATTTCATCCTGAGCACCGCCGCGCGCTACCTCAGCCGCAAGCCGACCCGCGACGACGTCACCAGCGTCTGGGCCGGCCTGCGGCCGCTGGTCAAGGCCACCGGCGACGCCTCCACCAAGTCGCTGTCGCGCGAGCACACCATCCTGGTGTCGCAGGCCGGCCTGGTGACGGTCACGGGCGGCAAGTGGACCACCTATCGCCGCATGGCGCAGGACGTGGTCGACACCGCCATCCAGCACCAGCTGCTGACGCAGGCCAGCTGCCGCACCGAGTCGCTGGCGCTGCATGGCGCCAACGGCCTGGCGCCGTCGCAGGAACACGCCGGCACGCCGGACAGCTACTACGGCAGCGACCTGCCCTTGCTCAAGGCCCTGCCCGGCGCCGAGCGCATGCTGGTCAAGAGCAGCGGCCTGTCCGAAGCCCACGTGCGCTTCGCCGCGCGCTTCGAGCTGGCGCGCAGCGCCGAGGACGTGCTGGCGCGCCGCAACCGCGCGCTGTTCCTGGACGCCGAGGCGGCCCTGCTGGCCGCGCCCGAAGTGGCGCGCATCCTGGCCGAGGAACTGGGCCACGACGCCGCCTGGCAGCAGCGCACGCTGCAGGAACTGGCCACGGTCGCGGCGCACTACCGCCTGAAGTGAGGCGCTGAAAAGTGACGCGCTGAAGTCACACGCTGAAGTGAGGCGCTGAAGCGGCGCGCCCGGGCGCGCCGTGATCGCCCCCACCCGCAACGCCGCGCCGGCATGGCGCGGCGTTGTCGCATGGCGCCGGGGCCTGTTCACACGACAAGAAGCCTCGCACAGGCCCTAAGGTACGCGCAGCGGACTGGACTGGATCATGGTCTCGAACACGCGCAGCAGGTCCGGATCGCACTTGGACCCGGCCTCGCGGTTGAGGATACGCATGATCTCGGCGTGCGTGCGCGCCGGGTGGTAGGGCCGCGCGTCGCCCAGCGCGTCGTAGGAATCGGCCAGCGAAATGATGCGCGCGTGCAGCGGGATGTCGTGGCCCGCCAGGCCCTCGGGATAGCCCGAGCCGTCGAAATGCTCATGGTGGTGCCGCACGGCCAGCGCGATGCGTTCGCGCTGCGGCATGTCGCTCTGCAGGATGATGGCGGCGCCCACGGCGGCGTGGGACTTCATGATTTCCCAATCCTCTTTTTCGAGGCGCTTGGGCGAGAACAGCACGCGATCGGGGGTGCCGATCTTGCCCACGTCGTGCAGGCGGGCGGCAACGGCGACAGCCTGCTGCTCGTCGTCGTCCAGGCCGCAGGCCCGCGCCAGCGCCACGCTCAGGGCAACGACGCGGTGGCAATGGCGTCCGGTGGCGGCATCTCGGGCCTGCATCGCGGCGAACAGCGCCGCTTCACAGGAACCTGCGGGCAGCGCGGACGCCGCGCTTGGGGGTACATCTGGAGGCATCGGTAGGGGCGCGCGCGGTTGCAACGGAACCGCGCGCCTGTGTCAGAAAGTATCAATTCTGACACAGCTCGACAGGCCCGTGCGCCGCCGCGCGAACCGGCCGCGCGGCCTTGCGGCTCAAGCCTTCAGCCGCGCCAGCAGCGCCTCTGCCACGCCGACCGACGAGGCCGGATTCTGGCCCGTGATGAGCAGGCCGTCGGAGACGATGTGCGGCTGCCAATCGGGCCCCTTGCTGTACAGGCCGCCCAGCAGCGCCAGTTCGTCCTCGACCAGGAACGGCACCACCGCGGTCAATTGCACCGCCGCTTCTTCCGTGTTGGAAAAGCCGGTGACCTGGCGGCCCTGCACCAGCGGCTTGCCGTCGGCCGTCTTGGCATGGCGCAGCACGCCCGGCGCGTGGCAGACCGCCGCCACCGGCTTGCCGGCGGCCAGCATGGTCTCGATCAGCGACACGGACTTGGGGTCCTCGGCCAGGTCCCACAGCGGGCCGTGGCCGCCGGGATAGAACACCGCGTCGTAGTCGGCGGCCTGCACCTCGGCCAGGCGGCGCGTGTTCGCCAGGCGGCGCTGCGCCTCGGGGTCCTGGCGGAAGCGGCGCGTGTCGTCGGTCTGGGCGTCGGGGTCGTCGCTCTTGGGATCGAGCGGCGGCTGCCCGCCCTGCGGCGAGGCCAGCGTCAGCGTGGCGCCCGCGTCCAGGAAGGCGTAGTACGGGGCGGCAAATTCCTCCAGCCAGAAGCCGGTCTTGCGGCCCGTGTCGCCCAGCGTGTCGTGGGAAGTCAGCACGATCAGGATATTCATGTTGCGCTCCTCATGTTGCGCTCCTATTCATCCGGGCCGACGCGCACGATGCGCTTGCCGGCGTTCTCGCCCTTGAGCAGGCCCATCAGGCCGCGCGGCGCGTTCTCCAGGCCGTCGACCACGTCTTCGCGGTACTTGATGCGGCCGTCGCGCAGCAGCTCCTGCATGGCCGCGCGGAATTCGCCGAAGCGCGGCGCGTATTCGTTGAAGATGATGAAGCCCTGCATCTTGATGCGCTTGGTCAGGATGGTGCGCATCAGCAGCGGCAGGCGGTCGGGGCCGTCGGGCAGGCTGGTGGCGTTGTAGGCCGAGATCAGGCCGCAGACCGGCACCCGCGCGCGCGGATTGAGCAGCGGCAGCACCGCGTCGAACACCGCGCCGCCGACGTTCTCGAAATACACGTCGATGCCCTGCGGCACCGCCTTGGCCAGCAGGTTGGCCATGGCCGGATCGCGGTGGTCGATGCAGGCGTCGAAACCCAGTTCCTCGACCACGTAGCGGCATTTGTCGGCGCCGCCGGCGATGCCGACCGCCTTGCAGCCGTGGATCTTGGCCAGCTGGCCCACCACCGCGCCGACCGCGCCGCTGGCGGCGGCCACCACCACGGTTTCGCCGGCCTTGGGCTGGCCGATGTCCAGCAGGCCCATGTAGCCGGTGAAGCCCGGCATGCCGAGCACGCCCAGCGAGTACGACGGACGCTCGGGCGCCGAACCCAGCTTGAGCAGGCCGCTGCCGTCGGAGACGGCGTAGTCCTGCCAGCCCGACTGGGACAGCACCCATTCGCCCACCGGATAGTCGGCGTGGCGCGAAGCCACCACCCGGGCCACGGTGCCGCCCACCATGGGCTGGCCGACCTGCACCGGCTCGGCATACGAGGGCGCGTCGCTCATGCGGCCGCGCATATAGGGATCGAGGGAAAGATAGACCGTGCGCAGCAGCAGCTGGCCCGGGCCGGGTTCGGGCACGGCGTCGGTTTCCAGGCGGAAATCGCTGTCGGCGGGTTCGCCGCGTGGCCGCGAGGCCAGGACGATGCGGCGGTTGAGGGAGGACGATTGCGGCATGGCGTGCTGACTCCTTCTGTTCCGGTTCAGGCATTACACCACCTCCGCCGGCCGGTCCGTCCGTCGACCCTGCCGGCCGCCCCCCTTTTAATTAATTAAATATTTAATTAGAATCTGCCCCATGCCTGCCAAGCCTTCCCCCGCGCGCCGTCCCGGCCGCCCCGCCCGCCCCGACAGCGCCGCCGTGCGCGACCAGCTGCTGGACATCGCCACCGACCTGTTCGCCACCCAGGGCGTGGCCGCCACCCGCCTGGCCCACATCGCCGAACGCGCCGGCTTCACCTCGGCCATGCTGCACTACTACTTCAAGAGCCGCGACCAGTTGCTGGACGCCGTGGTGCTGGAACGCGTGGTGCCGGTCATCGGCTACGTCTGGAGCCCGGTGCCGCAGACGCCCCGGCGCCTGGACGGCTCCACCGACACGGCGCGCGCGGTCATCACCGAAATCGTCTCGCGCATCGTGCGCTGCGGCACCGACCGGCCCTGGCTGCCAGCCCTGTGGATGCACGAGGTCGTCAACGAAGGCGGCCAATTGCGCGAACGCGTGCTGCGCCACCTGCCGGCCCAGCGCCTGCAGGTGTTCGCCGGCCTGATCGCCGACAGCCAGCGCGCCGGCGCCATCACCCCGGGCGTCGAGCCGCGGCTGGTGTTCCTGTCGATCCTGGGCCTGACCCTGCTGCCGCTGGCCACGTCGAGCCTGTGGCGCCGCATCTGGCGGGACGATCCGAAGATCCACGCCATCGACCACGACGCCATCGCCGCGCACGCCACCGCCATGCTCACGGGCGGGTTGTTTTCCCCGCCGGCCGCGGCGCCCGACGCCCCCGCCACGCCCGCCGCGCCAGCAAAACGGACCCGGCGCGCCAAGCCGGCCGCCACCACCGAACCGCCCGCCACAGGACGCTGACCATGCGCACCCCTTCCCTCCCGCGCTACGCGCTGCCCGTCGCCGCCGCGCTCGGCCTGTCGCTGCTGGCGGCCTGCGGCAAGCGCGACGATGCCGTCTACCAGGGCTACGTCGAGGGTGAATACCTCTACATCGCCTCGTCCGAGGCCGGCCGGCTCGATACGCTCTCGGTGCAGCGCGGCCAGCAGGTCGCCGCCGCCGCGCCGCTGTTCGCGCTGGAGGCGACGCGCGAAACCGCGGCCCGCGACCAGGCCGGCGCGCAGTTGGCGGCGGCCAGCGCCCAGCTGGAAGACATCGCCACCGGCAAGCGCCCGGCCGAAGTCGACGTCAGCCGCGCCCAGCTGGCCCAGGCCGAGGCCGCCAGCCGGCGCTCGGCGGCGCAGCTGGCGCGCGACACCGCGCAGTTCCGCGCCGGCGGCGTGGCGCGTGCGCAGCTGGACGACAGCCGCGAGCAGGCCCAGTCGGACGCGGCCCGGGTGCGCGAGCTGCGCGCCCAGCTGGAAGTGGCCAACCTGCCCGGCCGCCAGGATCAGCGCCGCGCCCAGGCCGCCCAGGTCGAGGCGGCGCGCGCGACGCTGGCGCAGGCCGACTGGACCCTGGCGCAGAAGCGCCTGGCGGCGCCCACCGCCGCCCTCGTTTTCGACACGCTGTACCGCGTGGGCGAATGGGTGCCGGCCGGCAGCCCGGTGGTCAGCCTGCTGCCGCCCGGCAACATCAAGGTGCGCTTCTTCGTGCCGGAAACCGTGGTCGGCACGCTCAAGCCCGGGCAGCAGGCCACGGTGCGCTGCGACGGTTGCGGCGACCCGGTGCCGGTGCGCATCGACTACATCTCGCCCCAGGCCGAGTACACGCCGCCGGTGATCTACAGCCGCGAAACCCGCGGCAAGCTGGTCTACATGGTCGAGGCCCGGCCCGCGGCGGACGCGGCCACGCGGCTGCATCCGGGCCAGCCGGTCGAGGCGGCGCTGCAATGAACGGCGCCCCCGCCCGTCCCGCGGCCGAGCCCGGCTACGTCATCGACGTGCACGGCCTGAACAAGCACTTCGGCAACAAGCACGTGGTCAACGACGTCTCGCTGCAGGTGCGCGAAGGCGAAATCTTCGGCTTTCTCGGCCCCAACGGCAGCGGCAAGACCACCAGCATCCGCCTGATGTGCGGCCTGCTGACGCCCGACTCGGGCAGCGGCACCTGCCTGGGCTACGACATCCTCAAGGACAGCGCCGAGATCAAGCGCCACGTCGGCTACATGACGCAGAAGTTCTCGTACTGGGACGACCTGACCATCCGCGAGAACCTGGACTTCGTGGCCCGCATGTACGGCATGCCGAACCGCCGCGAGACCGTTGACCGCGCGCTCGAGGACCTGGGCCTGCAGACCCGCGCCAACCAGCTCACCGGCGCGCTGTCCGGCGGCTGGAAGCAGCGCCTGGCGCTGGCCGCCTGCCTGCTGCACGAGCCGCGCCTGCTGCTGCTGGACGAGCCCACCGCCGGCGTCGACCCGACCGCGCGGCGCGACTTCTGGGAACAGCTGCACGAGCTGGCCGCGCGCGGCATTTCGGTGCTGGTCAGCACCCACTACATGGACGAGGCCGAGCGCTGCCACAAGCTGGCCTACATCTCGTACGGCAAGCTGCTGATCCAGGGCACCGCCGACGAAGTCATCGCCCAGCAGCGCCTGACCACCTGGGCCATCCATGGCCATGACCTGGTGCCGCTGGCGCAGCGGCTGCGCGGCGCGCCGGGGGTGGACCAGACCGTGGCCTTCGGCACCGCGCTGCACATCAGCGGCCGCGACGCCGCCGTGCTCGAACGCACGCTGCGCGAGGTCGTGGCCGGGCAGGACCTGCGCCTGGAACGCATCGACACCAGCCTGGAGGACGTCTTCATCTACCTGATGAACCGCTCCGACGACAACTACGCGAGTCCGGCATGAGACGCCACCTGGAGGGTTTCTCGTGGTCGCGCTGGTGGAGCATGGTGCTCAAGGAATTCCTGCAGCTGCGGCGCGACCGCATCACCTTCGGCATGATCGTCGGCATCCCGATCATGCAGCTGGCGCTGTTCGGCTACGCCATCAACACCAACCCCAAGCAGTTGCCGACCGCCGTCATCGTGGCCGACCACAGCCCGTTCACGCGCAGCTTCGTGGCGGCGATGACCGCGTCGGATTACTTCAACATCGTCGAGACCCTGCCCGACGAAGAGGCCGGCCGCGCCGCGCTGGCCCAGGGCCGGGTGCTGTTCGTGCTGACCATTCCGCCCGACTTCTCGCGCCAGCTGCTGCGCGGCGAACGGCCGGCGCTGCTGATCGAGGCCGACGCCACCGACCCGATGGCGACCGGGCTGGCGATCGGCTCGGCCACCCAACTGGCGCAGGCGGTGGCGCAGAAGGACCTGACCGGCCCGCTGGCGCACCTGGCCGGCGGCCAGCCGCCGTTCGACGTGCGCGTGCACCAGCTCTACAACGAAGAGCAGATCTCGCAATACAACACCGTGCCCGGCCTGATGGGCGTGATCCTGACCATGACATTGGTGATGATGACCGGCCTGGCCATGACGCGCGAACGCGAGCGCGGCACCATGGAGAACCTGCTGGCCATGCCGGTGCGGCCGCTGGAGGTGATGACGGGCAAGATCGTGCCCTACATCGCCATCGGCCTGATCCAGGCCACCATCATCCTGCTGGCGGCGTATTTCGTGTTCCACGTGCCGTTCCTGGGCAACCTGGTGACGGTGTACGTGGGCGCGCTGATCTTCGTGGCCGCCAACCTGACCGTCGGCATCACGCTGTCGTCGCTGGCGCAGAACCAGCTGCAGGCGATGCAGCTGACGATGTTCTATTTCCTGCCCAACATGCTGCTGTCCGGCTTCATGTTCCCGTTCCTGGGCATGCCCAAGTGGGCGCAGTACCTGGGCAACCTGCTGCCGCTGACGCACTTCAACCGGCTGATCCGCGGCATCCTGCTCAAGGGCAACGGCTGGTGGGACCTGTGGCCCACCATCTGGCCCATGCTGCTGTTCACCGTGGTCGTCATGACCGCCGCCGTGAAGTTCTACCGCCGCACCCTGGATTGAAGGCCGCCATGCCCCGCCCCCACCTGCCCTTCGCCCGCCGCGCCGCGCTCGTGGCCGCCTGCGCCCTGTTGCCCGGCTGCGCCGTCGGACCGGACTTCGAGCGCCCCGCCGCGCCGCCGGTCGCCGCCTACACATCGCCGACCGACAGCGCCGCCCCCGCCAGCGGCGCGCAACCGCGCCTCACCGGTGCCGACATCCCGGCCCAATGGTGGCGCCTGTTCCGCTCCGACGCGCTGGACGCGCTGGTGCGGCAGGCGCTGGACGCCAGCCCGACCCTGGAACAGGCCCGCGCCCGGCTGCGCCAGGCCGGCGAGGATCTGAACGCGGAGACCGGCGGCCGCCTGCTGCCGGCCGTCGACGCCAACCTGTCGGCGACCCGGCAGAAGGTCGATCCGTCCGCCTATGGCGTGCCCGTGACCGAGCAGCCCGCGCCGTTCACGCTCTACAACGCCTCGATCGACGTGTCCTACACGCTCGATGTGTTCGGCGGCAACCGCCGCGCGCTGGAGGGGCTGGCCGCGCAGGTCGACTACCAGTCGCACGAACTGCAGGCCGCGCGCATGACGCTGGCCGCCAACGTCGTCACCACCGCCATCCGCCAGGCCGACCTGGCCGCGCGCCTGGCCGACACCCGCGAACTGCTGGCGGCCCAGCAGCGCCAGCGCGACATCATGGCGCAACGCCTGCGGGCCGGCGGCATCGCCGAGGCCGACCTGCGCAACCAGGAACTGCTGCTGGCGCAGACCGCCGCCACCGTGCCGCCGCTGGAATACCAGCTGGCCCAGGCCACGCACCAGCTGGCCACCTACCTGGGCCAGCCGCCCGCCGCCTGGCAGGCGCCGCCGCTGCGCCTGGCCGACCTGGCGCTGCCGGCCGAGATTCCCACCGGGGTGCCGTCGGCGCTGACCCGCCAGCGGCCCGATATCCTGGCCGCCGAGGCCCTGCTGCACCAGGCCTCGGCCGATGTCGGCGTGGCCACGGCCAACCAGTACCCGCGGTTCACCCTGACCGCCAGCTTCGGGTCGCAACGCACCCGGGCCGGCGATATCACCGATGGCGTCAATGTGTGGAACCTGGGCCTGGGGCTGGTGCAACCGCTGTTCCGTGGCGGTGAACTGCGCGCCCGCACGCGCTCGGCGCAGGCGGCCTACGAGGCCGCGGCGGCCAGCTACCGGCAGACCGTGCTCGATGGTTTCCGCCAGGTGGCCGACGCCCTGCGCGCGGTGCAGACCGACGCCCAGGCCTACGACGCCTATGACGCCGCCTGGCGCCGCGCCGACGACGCCGCCCGCATCGCTGGCGACCGCTACCAGGCCGGCGGCATCAGCCACCTCAGCCTGCTCGACAGCCAGCGCCAGCTGCTGCAGACGCGCATCGCCCGCAGCGCCGCCGACGGCGCGCGCTACGCCGACGTTGCCGCCCTGCTGCAGGCGCTCGGCGGCGGCTGGTGGAACGAGCCGCCGGCGGCCCCCGCCAGCCCCGCGCCCTAGCCCGAAAACCCGCGCCGATACAGGCCTTGCCGGATCATGTCCGAGAATTCGGGTCAGAAAGTGGCGTTGTGCGACGTTTAGGAATCCGTTGTATCCGATGCATCATGCATGCGCTCAAGCTGCACTGATCTCGACAACGATTCATGAATGACCTACTAGACCTGATCGTCTTCTCGCCCGATGCCCACCGACGCGCGCGCCGCTGCGACGCGCTGGCGGGCATGGGCTTCTCGCCGCGCGGTTGCGAGGACTCGAACGGCCTGTTCCGCCTGTTCCAGGCGCGGCGCACGCCGCTGCTGGTGATGGAAGCCGAACTGACCGATCTCTGCATGGCCGTGGCCGGCCTGCGCGCCATGGACACCACCGCCGGCATCGTCGCCGTCTCCACCTTCGACTCCCCCGAAAACCGCATCCTCGGCCTGCACTGCGGCGCCGACGCCTGCTTTCCGCCCGACGTGGCCACCGCCGAAATCGCCGCCGCGCTGCAGGCGCTGGTGCGCCGCGTGCCCGTCAGCGGCCGGCGCCCGGCCGACCCCGACGTGCGCGCGCCGGCCGCCGGCCCCGCCGAAGCCACCGGCAAGTGGCAGTTCCAGGACGCCGCCTGGACCCTGGTCAGCCCGCGCGGCACACGCCTGCCGCTGACCCAGGCCGAACGCGACTTCCTGCTCAAGCTGACCACCAGCCCCGACAAGCGCCTGCCGCGCGGCGACCTGCCGCCCGGCGACCCGCAGGCCGGCCGCGAATCCGTGCGGCGCACCGACGTGGTGGTCAGCCGGCTGCGCCGCAAGGCGCAGGAGACCAACATGGAATTGCCGATCCGCACCGTCTGGGGCTGGGGCTACGCCTTCACCGGCGACATCTAGCCCGCGCCGCCTGCCGGGCGGCGGCGTATCATGCGGCATGGCCCGCCGGATCCCCGGCGCCGGCCTTGCCAACCCACCGTTTCCCGCCATGGAAGTCTACGATCGCCTGCAGGCCCTGCTGACCGAACACCAGGCCCGCTACCGCCTCATTTCCCACCCGGCCGCCGGCCGCTCGGTGGAAGTCGCCGCCGTGCGCGGCACCGCCGTCAGCCAGGGCGCCAAGGCGCTGGTGTGCCGCGTCAAGATCTCGTCCAACCAGCGCAGGAACGTGCTGGCCGTGTTCCCGGCCGACCAGCAGGCCGACCTGGAAGCCATCGCCCGCGCCGCCGGCGGCAAGAAGGCCTCGCTGGCCTCGCAGGACCTGGCGCGCGAACTGACCGGCTGCGAGATCGGCGCGATCCCGCCCTTCAGCTTCAACCCCGACCTGCACCTGCTGGTGGATCCCAGCCTGCGCCAGCGGCACGATGAAATCGTGTTCAACGCCGGCCGGCTCGACGCCTCCATCCTGATGGCGACGGACGATTATTTCCGCCTGGCCGCGCCGCAGGAAGCGCCGCTGATCAAGGGCCAGGGTTAACCGGCGCGGGGCCGTCGTGCCACAGTCAGCCGAGCGCCGCGCCCGCACCTCCAACATGCGCTGGCTGATGAGCCTGGCGCACATGGAGCCGTCGCCGGTCAGCCGCTGGGTGGCGCTGCGCGCGGCGCTGGCTATCGGCCTGCCGACCGCCGCCGGCCTGCTGCTGGACCAGAGCGCGGCGGCCGCGCTGGTGGCGCTGGGCGCCCTGCCCGCCATCACCGGCGACAACGGCGGCCCGTACCGCAACCGCGCCCTGTCCATCGGCAGCACCGTCTTCGGCGGGGCGCTGGGCTACTTCCTCGGCACGCTGCTGGCCGGCCACGGCCTGTTCAGCATCGCCGGCATGACCGTGCTGGTCCTGATCGCCAGCCTCATCGGCACCTTCAACAACATTGCCGCGGTCGCCACCCTGCAATTCGCCACCTACGTGATCGTCGGCGCCAGCCTGACCTCGCCGCTGCCGCCCTGGCTGCCCTCGGTGCTGGTGGGCGCGGGCGGCCTGTTCGGCCTGGCGCTGACGCTGCTGGGCTGGGTGGTCAATCCCACCGCGCCGGAGCGGGCGGCGGTGGCGCTGGCCTACCGCAAGCTGGCCGCGATGTACGCGGCCATCGGCACCTCGCGCATCATGACGGCCCGGCGCGACATGGAGGCTGCCATGGCCACGGCCTACGACACGCTGCTGGCGGCCCGCCGCCGCGCCGCCGGGCCCTCGCCGCGGCTGGCGCGGCTGGCCGCGCAGCTGCAGGCCTGCACCCCGCTGTCGGACGCCGCGCTGGCGCTGGCGCGCGCCGGCCGGGTGCTGCCGCGCGACTGCGCGCGCGTCATCAACCGGCTGGCCGACCATGTCGAGAACGACACGCCGCAGGCGCCCGCCGAGGACATCGCGGCGCTGCGCCAGGCCGGCGCCGGCGCGCTGGCCGACGCGCTGCAGCAGGCGCAACCCTTGCTGGAAGGCAGCGGCCCGGCGCGGCCCGACGCCTTTCCCGCCCTGCCGCCGGCCCGTCCACGCACGCCCTGGCGGGTGCTGGCGCGCACCTACCGGCCGGGGCCCACCACCGTGCGCTACCTGGTGCGGCTGGGCCTGTGCCTGATCGTCGCCGAGGCGGTGGCGCGCGCCGTGGCGCTGCCGCGCTCGTACTGGGTGCCGCTGATCGTGGTGGTGGTGTTCAAGCCCAACTTCGGCTCGGTCTTCGCCCGCGCGCTGCAAAGCTGCGCCGGCAGCGTGGTGGGCGTGGCGATCAGCGCCACGGTGCTGGCGCTGGACCGCAGCGGCATCGCCAGCCTGCTCACGGTGACCGTGCTAGCGGCCCTGCTGCCGTGGTCGATCCGCCGCAACTACGGCCTGTTCTCGGCGATCCTGCTGCCCATCCTGATGCTGCTGATCGGCGCGCTGCAACCCGGCAGCTGGCCGATCGCGCTGGCGCGGCTGGAGGACGTGGCGGTGGCCGCCGCCATCGTGCTGGCGGTCGGCTACCTGCCGTGGATGCGGATCGAGCGCCACAACCTGGACCAGGCGGTGGCCACCGCCATCGAAACCCTGGCCGCTTACCTGAACACCGTGTTCCAGGCCGACTCCACGGCCCGCCACGACCTGCGCACCCAGGCCTACGCGCGCCTGTCCGACCTGCGCATCGCCTTGCAGCGCGGCCTGTCGGAACCGCGCCTGGTGAGCCGCCGGGCGCTGGCCTGGTGGCCGGTCGAGGTGGCCCTGGAACGGGTCGCCAACGCGATCTCCGACAGCGCCTGGTCGCTGCCCGCCGGCCAGCCGGCGCCCGAACCGGCGGCGCTGGCGCGGCTGGCCGACGCGCTGCACGCCATGGCGCAGGCCGTGACCCAGGGCGCGGCGGTCAGCGCCACGTCCATCGCCACGGACGCCCCCGCGCTGCGCGAAGCCGCCGGCGCCATCGAAGCGCTGCGCGCCACGCTCGCCGGACCGGGCTTCGCCGCCGAACCCGGCCGCGCCCGCCCGCCGTCCCACACCATCCAACCGGACTGAACCATGTGCCTCGCCGTCCTCGCCCTGCATACCGTGCCGGGCATTCCCGTCCTGATCGCCGCCAACCGCGATGAATTCCACGCCCGGCCGACGTTGCCGGCGGCGCAATGGGCCGACGCCGCCGACGTATACGGTGGCCGCGACGGCCTGGCCGGCGGCACCTGGATGGGCGCGACCCGCGACGGCCGCTACGCGCTGGTCACGAATTTCCGCGAACCCGGCCGCCAGATCGCCGATGCGCCCTCGCGCGGCGCGCTGGTCGAGGACTTCCTGCGCGGCCACGCGCCGGCCGCCGAGTACATCGCCGCCGCGCATGCCGCCGGCCAGGCGTACAACGGTTTCAACCTGATCGTCGGCGATGCCCGCGGCGCCTGGTACGCCAGCAACCGCGACGGCGCCCCGCGGCGCCTGGCGTCGGGCGTCTACGCGCTGTCGAACCACCTGCTGGACACGCCCTGGCCCAAGCTGGCGCGCACCAAAGCCGCCTTCGAACGCGTATTGGCGCGCGGCCCCCAGCCCGACCTGCCCGCGCTGTTCCAGGCGCTGGCCGACCGCAGCCCGGCCGATGACGCCGATCTGCCGGCCACCGGCCTGCCGCCGGATCGCGAAAAACTATTGAGCAGCCCCTTCATCGTCAGTCCGAACTATGGCACCCGCAGCTCCACCGTGCTGGCGCTGTGCGACGACGGCAGCGGCCAATTGACCGAAAAGCGTTTTGCCCCCGACGGCGGCGCCAGCGGCGAAAGCGTGCTGGCATTCGCCTGGCGTGATCGTGGCGCGAGCGATACGCTTGGATAGTCAGCCTCCCGCGACGACGGACAGCCGGCGGCGAACTCGCCGCCGGCATGCCGGTCGAATTTCTTGCGTGATCATCCCTTCAAGGAGAATTGCATGAACAAGCGCATCGAACGTTGCACCCTGGCCGCCGCCATGGCCGTGGGCACCCTGGCCCTCGCCGGCTTCCTGACCGCCGCCCAGGCCGCCCTGCCCGCCGTCCAGCACCAGGGCAGCGTGCAATACGTCAGCGGCGGCATCGGCCTGGACGAATCCGAAGCCATGAAGGCCGCCGCCAAGGACTACCCCCTGTCGCTGACCTTCGCCGCCCAGCGCGATGGCAAGGCCGACTATGTCGCCAACGTCGCCGTCGTCATCCAGGATGGCCACGGCAAACAGGTGCTGCACGCCGAAGCTCAGGGCCCCTACATGCTGGTCAAGCTGCCCGCCGGCAGCTACAAGGTCTCGGCCACCTACAACGGCAAGGCGCAGGAACGCGAGGTCAACGTGCAGAACAGCGGCACCGCGCGCGCCGTGTTCGAGTGGAAGTGAATCGACGCTGATGGCCATGCGGCCTGGCCGGGCGCGCGGGGCGCCCCGGACCCGGCATGGCCCCCGCAAGCGGGCTACACGCCCGCGAACAGGATGGCGATGATGAAGCCCACGCTGATCGCCCAGACCAGCGAACGCAGCGCGCCCCAGCCCGCCAGGTACATCGCCAGGTAGCCCAGGCGCACGCCCAGCCAGCAGGCCATCAGCGTGGCCACGTGCAGGGGCGCCGCCTGGTTGTAGAGCGCGAACAGCACCGCCGCGTAGAAGAACGGCAGCGCCTCGAACGTGTTGGCCTGCGCCGCGTTGGCGCGCGCGCGCCAGCCTTCCTGCCGCGCCAGCCAGGCGCGCGGATCGTTGTTGTCGAACTTCTTGCCGCCGGCCTTGGCGACGATCGTGCAGACGAACGGCAGGATCGCCGCCGCCAACATCAACCATGCGATCAATTTCATTGCTGCTCCTTGCGCGGAACGTGCTCCTTCCCGCCACCGGGCGGGAAACGCCGCTGCGGCATGGTCGCCTGAAAGCGCGGAAATGAAAAGCGGCCGACGGCGGCCGCGCAATCCGGCGCTTACACTTGCGCCTTTGGGCGCCTCCCGCGAACGCGATGCCGGTGACGCGCCGCCCGTTGTCTCGCAGGAAGAACCATGCCCCTCGCCTCTCCCGGCTCCCTGATGTTCCTGGCCGCCGCCCTGCTGTGGCCGCCGGCCACGCGCCGCTGGGCGCTGTTGCCGCTGGCGGCCGCCTACGCCTGGGCCTGGACGCAAGGCGGCCTCGAGCCCCTGGCGCTGGCCTGGCCCGCGTTGCTGGCGCTGGCCGCCGTGCTGGTTCGACCCGCCATGGCGCCGGCCGCCCGCGCCGCCGGCCATGCGCTGTTCGTGATCCTGGCGGTGCTGCTGTTCCTGCACTGGCTGCCCGGCTTCCACAATCCGCTGGTGATTCCGCGCGCCGCGCTGACGCCCGACGCCGTGCCCTTCGGCATGTACCTGAACCTGGACAAGCCGCTGGTGGCGTTCTGGGTGCTGCTGGCCGCCGCGCCCGCGATGGCCGGCGCCAACGCGCGCGCCACGCTCACCGCGGCGCTGGCCGCGTGCGCGGGCGCCATCGTGGCCTGCCTCGGGCTGGGGCTGGCGCTACAGGTGGTGGGGTGGACGCCGAAATGGCCCGACTCGGGCTGGCTCTGGCTGATCAATAACGCGTTGCTGGTGACGCTGGCCGAGGAAGCATTGTTCCGCGGCTATGTGCAGCAGCGGCTGGCGCGGTGCTGGCGCGACCGCCCCTGGGGCCCCAGCGCGGCGCTGCTGATCGCCGCGCTGCTGTTCGGGCTGGCGCATTACGCCGGCGGCTGGCAATGGATGCTGCTGGCCGGCATCGCCGGCGTGGCCTACGGGCTGGCCTATCGCCATGGCGGCCTGGCGGCCGCGGTGCTGGCCCATCTGGGCCTGAACGCGGCGCACTACGGGTTGTTCACCTACCCGATGCGCGCCGCGCTGCATTGATGCGCCCACGCCATTGCCGACCCGTTGCGGGCGGCAATGGCGCGGCGCTTCAGGCCGTCGCCAGGGCCGGATAGTCGGTGTAGCCGACCGCGCCCGCGGCGTAGAAGGTCGACGAATCCGGCGCGTTCAGCGGCGCCTTCAGGGCGAAACGCTGCGCCAGGTCGGGATTGGCGATGTACTGCACGCCGAACGCCACCGCATCGGCGCGGCCCGCGGCAATCGCCGCCTCGGCCGATTCGCGCGTGAAGCCTTCGTTGGCGATGTACACGCCGCCGAACGATTCCTTGAGCTGAGGGCCCAGGCTGTCGGCGCCTTCGTGTTCCCGCGCGCACAGGAACGCCAGGCCGCGGCGGCGCGCCGCGCGCGCCACATAGTTGAAGGTCGTGGCCGGATCCGAATCGCCCATCGTATGGGCATCGCCGCGCGGCGACAGATGCAGGCCGACCCGGCCCGCGCCCCACACGCTGACGCTGGCGTCCACCACTTCCAGCATCAGGCGGGCGCGCGCTTCGAGCGAGCCGCCGTAGCCGTCGGTGCGGTGGTTGGTGCTGTCCTGCAGGAACTGGTCCAGCAGATAGCCGTTGGCGCCGTGCACTTCGACGCCGTCGAAACCGGCTTCCTGCGCCAGCTGCGCGCCGCGGCGATAGGCCTCGACGATGCCCGGGATCTCATCGGTCTCGAGCGCGCGCGGCACCACATAGCCGCGCTTGGGGCGCACGTGGCTGACATGGCCGCCGGCCGCGATCGCGCTCGGCGCCACCGGCAGTTCGCCATTCAGGAACACCGGATCCGAAATGCGGCCCACGTGCCACAGCTGCGCAAAGATACGGCCGCCGGCCTCGTGCACCGCCGACGTCACCTTGCGCCAGCCCTTGACCTGCTCCTGCGACCAAAGCCCCGGCGTGTCGGCATACCCCACGCCCTGCGGCGTCACCGAGGTGGCCTCGGTCAGGATCAGCCCGGCGCCGGCGCGCTGAACGTAATACTCGACCATCAGGTCGTTCGGCACCCGGCCTTCGCTGGCGCGCTGGCGCGTCAATGGGGCCATGATGATGCGGTTGGGCAGGGTCAGTTCCCCCACTTGCAAGGGTTCGAACAGCAGGCTCATAACAATCCTCGTGCCCGGCGGGCGGGCTTGGGTAGCGGCGGCAGGCTACATGTCTTGATTCAATTGCAGCAGGAACGCGGCAATCACGGGTTCATTGCGACGGAAGAACACCCACTGCCCCACCTTGGTGGCCGAAATCAGCCCCGCGCGCTGCAGCACCGCGAGGTGCGAAGACACGGTGGACTGCGACAGCCCGCAGCGCCCATCGATATGGCCCGCGCACACCCCGTGTTCGAAGGTATGGCCCGGACGCTCCTCGAAGTGCGCCTGCGGCGTCTTCAACCACCCCAAAATCTCGCGGCGCACGGGATTGGCCAACGCCTTGAGAATGGCGTCGACATCGATCTCCGTGGTGGCCTCGACGGCGGTGGCAGCAGTGGTCGTCATATTGAAATATCGCAATTTATCGAATCTTATATCGAGACATCCCGATATATCGTTATACCCCTGCCGGCCGAGGGGCCTTCCTTGGAATCGACTCCGCACCCGGACCCGCCCCCAATAACCGGCCGTCCGTTACCGGCCGTCCGCAGCCACCGACAGCCCGTCCAGGCAGACCGTCACTCCCCCTGCACCCGCCCCCGCAACCGCTTCACCTCGCCATGCAGCACCTTGCGCTGCACCCGCCGCCGCTGCGACGCCCGCGTCGGCTTCGTCGCCCGCCGCGGCTTCTCCACCTTCGCCGCCGCGCGCACCATGTTCACCAGCCGCTCGATCGCCTCCGCCCGGTTCTTGTCCTGGCTGCGGAACGACTGCGACTTGATGACGATCACCCCCTCCTTGGAAATGCGATGGTCGCTCATCGCGCACAACGCATCCTTGATGTCGGCCGGCAACGACGACGCCCGCACATCGAACCGCAGATGCACCGCGCTCGACACCTTGTTGACGTTCTGCCCGCCCGCGCCCTGCGCCCGGATCATCGAGAACTCAATCTCGCGCTCGTCAATATAGAGAGAATCTTGAACATGAAACATAGCGCGAGAGTATATAAGCCTTCGCCGGGCGATAACCCCCACTCCCCTCCAACGCCATGGCGTGAAAATCCCTCTCGCCACCCCGCTCGTGGCGCGCACACATCCGGCAACAGCCCCAATCACCGCCCCCGCCCAGTTCCGGCCTCTCCAGCATCCGCCACGCATGCGCGCCGCGAACCCCATCCCAACCCTCCACACCGCGTATGCCTGGAGCGGCCGCCCGGGCGGCCACTCCAGGCGGGCCCAACAAGACTCTCCAGAACCCTGAGGCCTTGCAGCCCCACGGCCCAAGACACTCGCAGCCCTGGGCGCGGGCGGGTCGGGAGGCGGGCAACCTCGATGCGCCCGAGGGAATCTGAAGGAAGTCGCCGCAGGCGACGACGAAGATGACGACGGGGCAGTCC
>NZ_CYTU01000005.1:254126-292091 GCF_001299375.1 Achromobacter sp. 2789STDY5608621
CCCCTCCCTGGCGCGCCACCCAGCGCCTCCCCCCCCATGACCTACACCGCCAAAGAAATCTTCAAAACCCTGCAAGGCGAAGGCGCCCACGCAGGCCGCGCGGCGGTCTTCTGCCGGTTCGCAGGCTGTAATCTCTGGACCGGCCGCGAAAGCGACCGCGCCAGCGCCGCCTGCACCTTCTGCGACACCGACTTCATCGGCACCGACGGCGACGGCGGCGGCAAATTCGCCACCCCCGACCTGCTCGCCGACGCCATCGAAGCCGCCTGGGGCCCCGACACCGCCAACCGCTACATCGTCTTCACCGGCGGCGAACCCCTGCTGCAACTGGACGAAGCCCTCCTGGCCGTCGTCCACGCCCGCGGCTTCACCGTCGCCATCGAAACCAACGGCACCGTCCAGCCGCCCCCCGGCATCGACTGGATCTGCGTCAGCCCCAAAGGCACCGCCCCCGTCGTCATCGAACGCGGCAACGAACTCAAGCTGGTCTACCCCCAGGCCAACGCCCTGCCCCCGCGCTTCGAACACCTGGACTTCGAACACTTCTTCCTGCAACCCATGGACGGCCCCGCCCGCCTGGCCAACACCGAACAGGCCGTCCAGTACTGCATGCAGCACCCGCAATGGCGCCTGAGCCTGCAGACCCATAAATACATAGGCATTCCATGATTTCCGTGACCCGCAGGCTTGAATTCGACGCCGGCCACCGCATTCCCGATCACCGCAGCCAGTGCCGCAACATGCATGGCCACCGCTACGTGCTCGAAATCACCCTGACCGGCGACATCGTTCAGGCCCCCGGCGAATCCGACAACGGCATGCTGATGGACTTCGCCGACATCAAGCGCATCGCCAAGACCCACGTCGTCGACGTCTGGGACCACGCCTTCCTGGTGTACGAGGGCGACACCGCCGTGCGCGGCTTCCTCGACTCGATGCCCGGCCACAAGACCGTGGTGCTGGACCGCATCCCGACCGCCGAGAACCTGGCCGCCATCATCTTCGGGATCCTGGCGCCGCACTATCACGGCCACTACGGCGCCGACCTGCGCCTGACGCGCGTGCGCCTGTACGAAACGCCCAATTGCTGGGCTGACTGCAACGGCTGATCGCTCAGGGCGGCCGGCCTGGCCGCCCGCAAGCCGATGCGACCGCATGCGCTTGCCGCCCCGCCTTTCCACCCACGGAAAGCCCGCCCCTGATTTTCCCGATTGAAAAAATCAATGGAGATCTTCGCCATTTTCAATTAATAGTAAGCTAATAGATAGGATACAATCGATTTCCATGGACACCCCCACCGACTCCCAACTCATGGCCACCACCGCCAACCTGATGGTGCTGTCGCGCGCCTACCGCGGCGCCGCCGACAAGGCCCTGGCCGACTACGGCCTGTCGCAAGCCACCGCCTGGCCCGTGATCCTGGCCGGCCGGCTGGGCGACGGCGTGCGCCAGGGCGCGCTGGCCGAGGCGCTGGGGGTCGAAGGCCCGTCGCTGGTGCGCGTGCTCGACCAGTTGGTCGCCGCCGGCCTGATGGAACGCCGCGAAGACCCGCACGACCGCCGCGCCAAGACCCTGCACCTGACCGAGGCCGGCCACGCCCTGCGCAAGCAGGTCGAGGACGTGCTGGTGGAACTGCGCCGGCGCCTGTTCGACGGCGTCAGCGAAGCCGACCTGCAGGCCTGCCTGCGGGTGTTCGATTCGCTCAAGGCCGCGCTGGGCCGCGGCGCCGCCGGCGCCCAAGAGGACCCGCGGCCATGAAACTGCCCAACGTCCGCGAGACGATCTTCTCCCTCAAGAGCTACCTGAGCGCCATCATGGCGCTCTATCTTTCGTACAGCATCGGCCTGCCGCGTCCGTTCTGGGCCATGACCACCGCCTACATCGTGGCCCAGCCCTGGTCCGGCGCGGTGCGCTCCAAGGCGCTGTACCGCCTGGTCGGCACCTTCTGCGGCTCGGCCATGACCGTCTACATGGTGCCGCGCCTGTCCAACTCGCCCGTCGTCATGACCGCCGCCATGGTGGCCTGGGTCGGCGTCTGCCTGTACCTGTCGGTGCTGGACCGCACGCCGCGCTCGTATCTCTTCATGCTGGCCGGCTACACCGCCGCCATGATCGGCTTTCCCAGCGTCACCGATCCGTCGCTGGTGTTCGACACCGCGCTGGCGCGGGTCGAGGAAATCAGCCTGGGCATCGTCTGCGCCACACTGGTCCACAGCATCGTGCTGCCCCGCGGCCTGGCGCCCGCCCTGACGCTGCAGCTGGACAAGGCGGTGCGCGACGCCAAGCTCTGGATCCACGACACCCTGAGCGGCAAGACCGCCGAACAGAAAGACCGCGACCGCCGCGAGCTGGCCAACGACATCACCCAGCTGCGCCTGCTGTCGACCCACGTGCCGTTCGACACCGGCAACCTGCGCTGGACCGCCGGCGCGGTGCGCGCCATGCAGGACCAGATCGCCGCGCTCACGCCCGCCGTGTCCGCGGTCGAGGACCGCATGCGCGCCCTGCAGGCCAACGGCCAGACGCTGCCCGAACCGGTCTCGCAAGTGCTGGCCGACATCTCCGAATGGATCAACGCCGGCGCCAAGGCCACCCATGAAACCGCCGTGCAGTTGCGCGCCGCCGTGGCGCGCCTGACGCCCGCCATCGACAGCCATTCCGGCTGGCGCGACGCGCTGCTGGCCAGCCTCATGACGCGGCTGCGCGAGCTGATCGACACCTACGACGAATGCCTGGCGCTGCGCCGCGAAATCCGCGCCGGACTGGCCGGCGCCCCGCTGCGCGCGCCGCGCGCCGCCACCAGCACGCCCAATCGCGCGCTGCACCGCGACCGCGGCATGGCGCTGCTGTCGGCCGCCGCCGCCGGCGTCGCCATCTCGGCCGTCTGCCTGTTCTGGATCGGCACGGCCTGGAGCAACGGCGCCACCGCCGCCATGATGGCCGCCATCTTCAGCTGCTTCTTCGCCTCGCAGGACAACCCGGTGCCGGGCATCATGCAGTTCCTGACCTACACGGTGTATTCGATCCCGCTGTCGGCGCTGTACCTCCTGGGCATCATGCCGGCCATCCATTCGTTCGAGATGCTGGCGCTGGCGATGCTGCCCACCGCCTTCGTGCTGGGCATCTTCATCGCGCGGCCGGCCTCCACCGGCAAGGCCATGGCGGTGCTGTTCGGCTTCCTGGGCACCATGGCGCTGCAAGACACCCACACCGCCGACCTGGTGTCGTTCATCGACACCCAGGTGGCGCAGTGCATGGGCGTGGCCACCGCCGCGATCATCGCCGCCATCTTCCGCACCGTCAGCGCCGACTGGAGCGCGCGCCGCATCCAGGCCGCCAACTGGAACGAACTGGCCACGCTGGCCAGCTCGCCGCGCGCCCCGGCCCGCCACACCTATGCCGCCCGCATGCTCGACCGCATCGGCCTGCTGCAACCGCGCCTGGCCATGGCCAAGCGGCCCGACGACCTGGTCGCCGCCGATGCGCTCAAGGACCTGCGCGTGGGCCGCGACATCACCGAACTGCAACGCGCCCGCCGCCACCTGCCCATGGCCGACGCCACCATCGCGCCGGTGCTCGACAGCCTGGCGCGCTTCTTCCGTCAACGCTCGGCCTGGCGCGGCGGCGACAAGGCGCCGGAAATGCTGGCGCAGATCGACCGGGCCCTAGCCAGCGTCAGCGCCACGCCCGGCACCGTCGCCGCGCGCGACCGCGCCGTGGTGGCCCTGGTGGGCCTGCGCCGCGCCTTCTTCCCCGACGCGGCCGATTACCAACCCGCCCATCCCACGCTGGAAACACCATGATCGGCGAATTCAACCTCTACGGCATTTATTTCCCCTGGCTGCTGGTGCTGGGCGTGGTCACCCTGGGCGTGGCCTGGGCCGTGCGCCGCGTGCTGGCACGCGCCGGGCTGTACCGCCTGGTGTGGCACCCGGCGCTGTTCGACCTGGCGCTGTTCATCGTGCTGCTGTATGGCGTCTCCCTGATTTCCCCTTACTTTCTGCAGAGATAGGTATGAAACTCCCCAATGCCCTGCGCCCCGCCGCCATCGGCAAATTCGCGGTGACCGCCGCCGTGGTCGCGGCCGCCGTCTACGCCGGCTGGCAGCTGTGGGTGCACTATGAAGTCGAGCCCTGGACCCGCGATGGCCGCGTCAAGGCCTACGTGGTGCAGGTGGCGCCGGACGTGTCCGGCCTGGTGACCGCCGTGCCGGTGCACGACAACCAGGACGTCAAGGCCGGCGACGTGCTGTTCGAGATCGACCGCGCGCGCTTCCAGCTGGCCTACGACCAGGCCGAAGCGTCCGTGCGCTCGCAACAGGTGGCGCGCGAACAGGCGCTGCGCGACGCCAAGCGCAACCGCTCGCTCGGCCAGCTGGTGGCCGCCGAGGCGCTGGAACAGAGCCAGACCAAGTTGCAGCAGACCGAGGCCGCGCTGGCCCAGGCCGAGGTGCAATTGAACACCGCCCGCCTGAACCTGGAACGCAGCCGCGTGCTGGCCGTGACCGATGGCCGCGTCACCAACCTCGACCTGCGGGCTGGCTCGTACGCCAGCGCCGGGCGCGGCGTGATGGCGCTGGTCGACGCCAGCTCGTTCTACGTCGAAGGCTATTTCGAGGAAACCAAGCTGCCCGGCATCCACGAAGGCGACCCCGTGACCGTGACGCTGATGGGTGACAACCGCCAGATCCGCGGCCACGTCGAGAGCATCGCGCTGGGCATCGCCGACCGCGACCGCAGCACCGGCGCCAACCTGCTGCCCAACGTCAACCCGACCTTCAACTGGGTGCGCCTGGCGCAGCGCATCCCGGTGCGCGTGAAGATCGACGAAGTCCCCACCGGCGTGCGCCTGGTGGCCGGCCAGACCGCCACCGTCGCGGTCGGCGCCGCCGCCGCGCCCGCACAGACGCAGACCGACGCGCGCCAACCGTCCTGAACACGCCTTTTTTGCAAACCCGCAATCTCCTAGACAACGCCAAGCCGTAATCGCCATGAACACCAGATTCTTCCTGCCGCTGATGCTGTCCGCCGCATTGGCCGGATGCGCCGCCGTGGGCCCTGACTACCAGGTGCCCGCCGGATCGGCCGCCACCCGGCCAAGCGCGCAGGCGCCGTTCGCCGAGGCGCGGGAAGGCGTGTTCCAGCGCGACCAGGTGCCCGGCCACTGGTGGCGGCTGTACAACGATCCGGTGCTGGACGGCCTGGTGGAAAAGGCCCTGGCGGCCAACACCGACCTGCGCGTGGCCAGCGCCAATCTCGAACGGGCCCAGGCCGCCGTGCGCGAAACCCAGGCGCAGCAGCAGCCCAGCCTGGGTGTGAACGCCTCGCCCACCTTCGGCCACGTCTCTGGCATCCAGGAACTGGCGCCCGGCATCGACCCGCCCAACCGCTGGTCGTACTCGGCCGGCGCCAGCATGTCGTATCAGCTGGACCTGTTCGGCCAGATCCGGCGCGCCGTGGAAGCGGCCGGCGCCGATGCGCAGTCGGCGCAGGCGGCGTACGACGCCACCCGCGTCACGGTCGCGGCCGAGACCACCCGCGCCTACGCCAACCTGTGTTCGGCCGGCATGCAGCTGGCCTCGGCCGAGCACTCGGTCAAGGTGCAGCAGGAATCGCTGGATGCCGTCAGCCGGCTGCAACGCGCCGGCCGCGGCACCGCGCTCGACGTCACCCGCGCCCGCAGCCAGCTGGAGCAGCTGCGCGCCAACCTGCCGCCGTTCCAGGCGCAGCAGCGCACCGCGCTGTACCGCCTGGCCGCGCTGACCGGCCAGACCCCGGCCGAGATCCCGACCACGCTGCTGCAATGCGCCGCCGCGCCGCAACTGAGCCAGACGATTCCGGTGGGCGATGGCGCCGCGCTGCTGCGCCGCCGTCCCGACATCCGCCAGGCCGAACGCACGCTGGCCGCCGCCACCGCGCGCATCGGCGTGGCCACGGCCGACCTGTATCCCAAGATCACGCTGGGCCTGTCCGGCGCCTCGGGCGGCCCGGCCGCCATGTTCGGCGACCGCGGCACCTTCAGCTGGAGCGTCGGGCCGCTGATCTCCTGGACGCTGCCCAACACCGGCGCGGTGCAGGCGCGCATCGCCGAGGCCGAGGCCAACACCAAGGCCGCCGTGGCGCGCTTTGACGCCTCGGTGCTGAACGCGCTGCGCGAAACCGAGAGCGCGCTGGTGGTGTATGCGCGCCAGCTCGACCGCCAGGCCGCGCTGCAGGCCGCGCGCGACCAGGCGGCGCAGGCCGCGTCGCAGGCGCGCCAGCTGTTCCAGTACGGCAAGACCGACTACCTGACGGTGCTCGACGCCGAACGCACGCTGGCCAGCAGCGAAAGCGCGCTGGCCGCCGGCCAGGCCGAACTCAGCAACGACCAGATCGCCGTGTTCCTGGCGCTGGGCGGCGGCTGGGAAAAGTAGACGCGGCGGGCCGCCCGGCCCGTCCATCGAGACCGCGCGCCGCCCGCCCTGGCGGCGCCGACAAGGCCGTCCCCGCCTGGCCGGCTTGCCGGCACGGCGGCGTCGCGGTTGCTCGACGCGGTTGCCTGACGCGGTAACCACAGCCGCTTCGCCGGCCTCTCCTTAGCCACCGCACGGTCATCGCGCCGCGCTCGCCGCGCGTGATCGTTCACGCCCCGTTGCACGCCGCAGCGCAGGACCTGTCGCAAGACCCTCCGCAAGCCCCCCCCTGGCAAGACCCCCGCAGGCCTCCGCGCTTGCGCGCCTGCGCGCGCCCGACGGACGGCGCCGCCAGCCGACCCGGCCCGCCTTATCCCTCTTTCTCGCCCTGTCCCGCACCGCTTGCTCCACCCGGCCTTCCTTCAAATAGTTTCCACAATATGGAGACAACGTTGTGAATCCTCGCCACCACCTCTTAGAATCGGCTGCATATCATTATTCAAATCCATACAGAGACAAGTCGATTCCACTCGGAAGTTCACAACCCGAAGGAAATCCGACCAAACATCCATAATATGGAAAACCAGAATCACACCGAGGCTGCGCGCATCCTCGACAGCATCACCAAGCTGGCCCCCACGGACGCCGGCCGCGTGGTGATCGCCGCCTCGCATGGCGGCAGCTACGCCGCCTATTGCGCCGCCCGAGGCCGGGTGCGCGCGGTGGTCTTGAACGACGCCGGCGTGGGCTGGCAGCAGGCCGGCATCGCCGGCCTGGACGAACTGCAGCAATGGGGCGTGGCCGCCGCCACCGCCGACTACCGCAGCTGCCGCATCGGCGACGGCGCCGACATGGCGCGCCACGGCATCATCAGCCACGTCAACGGCCTGGCCCATGCGCTCGGCTGCCGCCCCGGCATGGCTGTGGCGCAGGCCGCGCGGCGGCTGGCCGATGCCGACATGGCGCCGACCTGGCCGGCGCCGCGCCACGAGGCCCGCGCGGTCCTGGCCACGGCCGCCGACGGCACGCCGCGGGTGATCGGCGCCGACTCGGTCTCGTTGCTGGAGGCGGACGACAACGGCCGCATCGCCGTCACCGCCTCGCACGGCGAACGGCTGGCGGGCCTGGCCACCGACGGCGTGCGCCCCCGCCCCTGGCTGGTGACCTTCAACGACGCCGGCATCGGCAAGGACAGCGCCGGCATCGGCCGCCTGCCCCTGCTGCAGCAGCGCGGCATCGCGGCGCTGACCGTGTCGGCCCACAGCGCCCGCATCGGCGACGCGCGCTCCTGCTACGAGGACGGCGTGGTGTCGTGCGCCAACGCCCGCGCCCGCGAACTCGGCTGCCGCATCGGCGCCCCCCTGAAATCCTTTATCGACGCCCTGCTGGCCGGGCGCGCAACCCACCTGGAGCATTCCCCGCATGTCGGAAACCCTTGAAATCACCGGCGGCGAAGCCATCGCCCGCATGTTCGCGGCGCATGACGTCGGCCTGATGTTCGGCATGGGCGGCTTCCAGCTGCTGCCGTTCTACGACGCCGTGCGGCGCCTGAAGCTGAACCACAACCTGATCAACGACGAACGCTGCGCGGTGTTCGCCGCCGACGCCTACACCAAGGTCAGCGGCCGCCCCGCCGTGTGCGACGCCACGCTCGGCCCCGGCGCCACCAACCTGGTCACCGGCCTGGCCGAGGCCTACAACGCCGGCACCGCCATGGTGGCGCTGGTGGGCGACTCGCACCGCATGCATTCGTGGAAGAACATGACGCAGGAAGCGCGCCAGCTGGAAGTGCTGCGCCCGGTGGTCAAGGACGTGCTGCGGGTCGAGAAGATCGAGCGCATTCCCGAACTGGTGCGGCGCGCCTTCGCGGTCGCCACCAGCGGCCGGCCCGGCCCGGTGGTGCTGGACGTGCCCGAGGACATCGCGCATGAAGTCCACGCGTTCGACGCCGACGCCTTCCACGCCAGCGCCACCTACCGCCGCGCGCCCGCCCTGCGCTGCCGCCCCGACGCCGACGCCCTGGCGCAGGCCGCCGCCATGCTGGCCGGCGCCGCCCGTCCGCTGATGCTGTGCGGCGGCGGCGTGCACATCAGCGAGGCCGCCGAGGCGGTGCAGGCCTTCGCCCGGCGCTACAACATCCCGGTCGCCCACACCATGAGCGGCAAGGGCGCCATCGCCTGCGACGATCCGCTGAACGCGGGCCTGTTCGGCCGCTACAGCCGCATCGCCAACGACCTGATCGCCAAGTCCGACTGCCTGTTCGTGGTCGGCTGCAAGCTGGGCGAAGTGGCCACGCGCCGCTATGACCTGCTGGCCACCGGCGCGCCCATCATCCACCTGGACATCGTGGCCGAGGAATTCGACCGCACCACCACGCCGACGCTGCGGCTGTGGGGCGACGCCCGCGCCACACTGGCCGAGCTGGACCAGTCCCTGGCCGCCCGGCCCGACGACGGCGCCGCCCGCCGGGAAAGCTACGCCGCCGAAGTCGGCCAGGCCATGCATACCTGGCGCGAATCGGTGCACGCCAAGCTGACCTCGGCCGACCGGCCCATCGGCATGGCGCGCCTGATGCACGAGATCAACGCCAGCCTGCCCGAGGACGGCGTGCTGGTGGCCGACGGCGGCTTCGCCGCGCACTGGGGCGGCCTGCTGTTCGACACCAAGCGCGCCGGGCGCGGCTTCGTGCCGGACCGCGGCTTCGCGTCGATCGGCTACGGCATCCCCGGCGCCATCGGCGCGGCCGCGGCGGCGCCCGGGCGGCAGGTGATCAGCCTGACCGGCGACGGCGGCTGCAACATGTCGCTGGGCGAACTGGAAACCGCCGTGCGCATGGGCCTGGCCTTCACCCTGGTGGTGGTCAACAATGCCGCCTCGGGCTATATCAAGGCCTTGCAGCACCTGATGTACGGCAGCGGCAGCTACCAGTCGTCGGACCTGGCCGAGACCAACTACGCCAACGTGGCGCGCGCGCTGGGCTGCAACGGCATCCGGGTGGAGGACCCGGCCGAGATCCCGGCCGCGCTGGCCGCCGCCTATGCCTGCAAGGACCGCCCCACCGTGCTGGACGTGGTGGTGACGCGCGACCCCGCGCACATGCTGCCCGGCGTCGACAGCCGCGCCGCCAAGATCAAGCCGGGCGACCGCATCGCCTGAGCCTGAATAACAACACAGACATACCAAGCGAGGAGACAACCCATGAAGATCCGTACCTGGCTGACCGCGGCGGCCGCCGCCCTGGCCACCGTGCTGGCGCCGTCCGCCGGCGCCCAGAGCAACTATCCCGACCGTCCGATCCGCCTGATCGTGCCCTTCCCGCCCGGCGGCACCTCGGACGTGGTCGGCCGCATCTTCGCCGAAGCGCTGGGCAAGCAGATCGGCCAGGCGGTGGTGGTGGAAAACCGCGGCGGCGCCGGCGGCACGGTCGGCTCGCGCGCGGTGGCCAGCGCCACGCCCGACGGCTACACGCTGCTGCTGGGCACCTCCAGCACCAACGGCACCAACTCGGCCGTCTACAAGAACCTGCCGTACGACGCGGTCAAGGACTTCACCCCCGTCACGCAGATCATCCGCGTGCCGGGCGTGATCGTGGTCAACAAGGACTTCCCGGCCAAGGACTACGCGTCCTTCGTGGCGCTGGTCAAGGGCGCGCCGGGCAAGTATTCGTATGCCTCGTCGGGCAACGGCGGCGCCACCCACATGGCGATGGAATACTACAAGTCGCTGTCGGGCCTGGACATGATGCACGTGCCGTATCGCGGCACCGGCCCGGCGCTCAACGACGTCATCGCCGGCCAGGTGCCGATCCTGTGGGACACGGCGGCCTCGTCGATGGCGCACATCCAGTCGGGCAGCCTGCGCGCCATCGTGGTGGCCGCGCGCAAGCGCCTGCCGCAACTGCCCGACGTGCCCACCTTCGCCGAAGTCGGCCTGCCGACGTATGACGCCGAGATGTGGAACGGCCTGCTGGCCCCGGCCGGCCTGCCCGCGCCGATCCTGGCCAAGCTGGGCGAGGCCTCGCGCCGCGCGCTGGCCGACCCCGAGGTGCAGGCCAAGTATGCCGGCGTGGGCGCCTACGTGGTGGCCGACCAGCCGGAGGCCTTCGCCGCCATGATCAAGGAAGACGTGGCCAAGTGGAAGAAGGTGGCCGAGTTCGCGCACATCTCGGTGGACTGACATGGGCCAGCGCATGCAAGGCAAGACCGCGCTGGTGTTCGGCGCGGGTTCGTCCGGACCGGGCTGGAGCAACGGCCGCGCCGCCGCCGCGCTCTATGCCCGCGAAGGCGCGCACGTGTTCGCGGTCGACCTGCGCGCCGATTCGGCCGAGGAAACCCGCCGCATCATCGCCGAGGAAGGCGGCCGCTGCACCGCGCTGGCGGCCGACGTGACCGACAGCGCGCAGATCCTGGCGGCGGTGCAGGCCACGCTGGCCGAGGCCGGCCGCATCGATGTGCTGCACAACAACGTCGGCATCACCGAGATGGGCGACCCGATCGAGGCCAGCGAAGAAAGCTGGCACCGCGTCATGGACACCAACCTGACCGGCGTGTTCCTGACCTGCAAGCACGTGCTGCCGGCCATGCTGGCCCAGGGCGGCGGCAGCATCGTCAACATCTCGTCGCTGGCCTCGATCCAGGTCAACACCTATCCATACACCTCGTACTACGCCGCCAAGGCCGGGCTGAACCACCTGACCCGCGCCCTGGCGGTGCGCTACGCGCCCGACAACATCCGCGTCAACGCGGTGCTGCCGGGCGTGATGGACACGCCGCTGATCTACACCCAGATCGCGGGCCAGTTCGAGGATGTCGAGGAAATGCGCCGGCGGCGCAACGCCGCCAGCCCGATGGGCCGCATGGGCGACGCCTGGGACGTGGCGCACGCGGCGCTGTTCCTGGCCAGCGACGAAGCGAAATACATCACCGGCGTGTGCCTGCCGGTGGACGGCGGCAAGTCCTGCGCGGGACGATAGCCGGCGTAGCAGGCCGGCCAGCGGGACGCCAGGACGCGCCGCCTGCCGGCCATCTCCCGATCGGTCCGATGCTTGTGTCGGATTGCCCGGATCCGAGACGCGCGCGGTCGCGCCGCGCGTCAGGCCGGGCGCGGCGCCAGCTCCGCGCCCAGTTCCGTGGCGGCGCGCTGCAGCGCCGCCACCACCTCCTGCAAACGCGCGCCCGACAAGCGCGAGCGGATCGCGGCCACGCTGAGCGCGGCCACCACGTGCTGCTCGCGGTCGTACACCGGCACGCCCACCCCCAGCATGTCCGGAATGATGCGGCCCGGGTTCAGCGCATAGCCTTGTTTGCGGGCGGCGGCGATATCCTCGCGCAGCATCGCGGTGGACGGCAGGTCCGGCGCGGCCGAGGCGTCGTAGCGCGCCAGCACCCGCTCGATGTCGTCGTTGGGCAGGAACGCCAGCAGCGCCAGGCTGCCCGCCCCCACGCCCAGCGGCCGGCGGTGGCCGACCTCCAGCGTCAGGATCTTGATGGGGAAATCGCCCGTCTTGCGGTCGACGCAGACCGCCTCGTGGCCCGACCGCACCGACAGGAAGCTGGTGTCGCCGGTGGACTCGGCCAGCCGCAGCACCGCCGATTCGGCGATCGCCTTGATGCCGTGGCGGCTTTCCGCCGCCAGCCCCAGGATGTACGACTCGCGCCCCAGGCTGTAGGTCTTGAGCTTGGGATTGAGGGCCAGAAAGCCCTCCTGCAGCAGGGCCGACAGCATGCGGTGCGCGGTCGGCGGCGTCAGGCCCAGGTCGCGCGCCACGTCGGTCAGGCCGACGCCGCGCGCGGGCGCGGCGCCCACGTACTTGAGGATGCGCAGCACCCGGAAGATGCTCTGCGCGCCGCCGACCGGATCGGCGTCGCGGGCGGCGGCGGAGGATTTGGCGGGACTCATCGGCGCGGCGTCAATGCACCGTGGTGCCGTCCGGCGGCGACTGGTTCAGGCCCAGCGCCGCTTCCCAGCTGCGCAGCGGCACGCAGGTCTGCAGCCGCTCGATGGCGCGCTGGATCAGCGCCGGGTGCAGCTCGTGGCCGACCTGCGAGGCCACGTCGATGGTGGCGTCGCCATGCAGCTCGTCCAGCCGCGCCTGCGCCGCCTGGATGTGGGCCACCGGCATGATGCCGTCGGCCGCGCCGTGCAACAGGTGCAGCGTGGTGTACTGCGGCGCGGCCTTGGGCAATTGCGCATAACGGCCCGAAAAGGCGATCACGCGGCCGGCCATGCCGTCATGCGCCTGCACCAGCTCGAGCGCCATGATGGCGCCCTGCGAGAAGCCGGCCAGCGCGGTGTCGGACTGCAGCAGGCCAAAGCGCGCCTGGGCCTGCTTCACGTAGGCCTCCAGCGGCGGCAGGGCCTGGGCCACCCGTTCGGGGCGGTTTTCCTCGGTGACGCCGCGCACCGAAAACCATTGCCGGCCGGCGCCGCCGCCGTCGAACGGCTCGAAACCCTCGGGGATCAGGATCGCCGCGGCCGGGAACGCGGCGCGCACGGCCTGGGCCAGCGGCAGCAGGTTGTCGGGCGCGCCGCCGACGCCGTGCAGCAGGATGAACAACTGGCGCACCTCGGCGCCCGGTTCGGGCAGCAGTTCGATCGCGCGGGAAGAAGAGGACGAATCTGGGGGAGAAGCAGCCATGCAACGGCTCCGTTCGGGCACTGGATGGCCCCATTGTAAAATGCCCGTCACACGCAATCCTAGGCAAGGCGCCCCCCGGGCCGGCTACTGCCCCCGGTGTCCACCAGGCGCTGACGGGCGTTCGTGGCCGGCGCAGCGCTTTGCATCAACCTGTGCATTCCATGAAAACACCGACGACAGATTCGGGAACCCCTCCGGCCGGCAAGAACCAGTTGCACCGCGTGCTCAAGGCGCGCCACCTGACCATGATAGCCCTGGGCGGCGCCATCGGCACCGGCCTGTTCATCGCCTCGGGCGCGGCCATCGCCCAGGCCGGCCCGGGCGGTGCGCTCACGGTCTACCTGCTGATCGGCCTGATGGTCTATTTCATCATGACCAGCCTGGGCGAACTGGCCACCTTCATGCCCGTGTCGGGCTCGTTCTGCACCTACGCCTCGCGCTACGTGGACGGCGGCTTCGGCTTCGCGCTGGGCTGGAATTTCTGGCTCAGCTGGGCCACGGTGGTGGCGGTGGACGTGGTCGCCGCCCAGCTGGTGATGGCGTACTGGTTCCCCGACACCCCCGGCTGGATCTGGAGCGTCGTCTTCCTGGCGCTGACCTTCGGCCTGAACGCCTTCTCGGCGCGCAGCTTCGGCGAGGCCGAATACTGGTTCGCCATCATCAAGGTGGTGGCGGTGCTGTGCTTCATCGTGCTGGGCGTGGCCATGCTGGTCGGCATCATCCACAGCGACGCGCCGGTCGGCCTGCGCAACTGGACGGTGGGCGACGCGCCCTTCGTCGGCAACGCCGCCACCTGGGTCGGGGTGGCCATGGTGGTGGCCTATTCGTTCCAGGGCACCGAGCTGGTCGGCGTGGCCGCCGGCGAATCCGAGAACCCGCGCCGCAACGTGCCGCGCGCCATCAACCACGTGTTCTGGCGCATCCTGCTGTTCTACGTGCTGGCGATCCTGATCATCGGCCTGCTGATCCCCTATACCGACCCGCAGCTGCTGCGCAACGAAGTCGAGGACATCGCCGTCAGCCCGTTCACGCTGGTGTTCCAGCACGCCGGGCTGCTGTCGGCGGCCACCGTGATGAACGCGGTGATCCTGACCTCGGTGCTGTCGGCCGGCAATTCGGGCATGTACGCCGCCACGCGGATGCTGTTCAACATGGCGGTCGAGGGCCAGGCGCCGGCCGTGTTCAAGCGCCTGACCGGCAACGGCGTGCCGCTGTACGCGCTGCTGGCCACCACCGCGCTGGCCTGCCTGTGCATGTTCAGCGTGGTCTACAGCCCCAAGGCGGTCTACATCTGGCTGCTGAATTTCGCCGGCATGACCGAGTTCATCGTCTGGCTCAGCATCGCCGTCAGCCACTACCGCTTCCGCCAGGGCTACGTGAAGCACGGCTACGACACCGCCAACCTGCCCTACAAGGCCGGGCTGTTCCCGTTCGGCCCGCTGTTCGCCTTCGTGCTGTGCCTGCTGGTCACGCTGGGCCAGAACTACCAGGCCTTCCTGGACGAGCGCATCGACTGGATCGGGGTGGTCTCGACCTACCTGGCGATCCCGCTGTTCCTGGCGTTCTGGATCGGCCACCGGCTGGTGAAAAAGTCGCGCTGGATCCGCTACGAGGACATGCAGTTCTACGGTTTCGAGGCCGACCGCGCCGCCGGCGTCGGCCAGGACGCGCCGGTGGCCGCCGGGCAGGCCGCGCGGACCTGACGCGATAGCGGGCCGTCCCGCGCGACGGCCCGGCCCGTTGGCGCCCGCCGGGCAGTCCGGGCGCGTGGCGCGGCACGGCCCGGCGTCCCGCCGCCACGGCCAGACGCCGCGGAAACGGGGGGATTTCCGCCCCCCGCCCCCTCTCCATGGCAGTGCAATCCCGGGATACATCCGGTGCCTTCCGGGTCGGGTAAAATACTGTATATTCATACAGCAATAAGCGATTTCGGCCAGGCGC
Organism: Achromobacter sp. 2789STDY5608621; assembly: GCF_001299375.1. Lineage (NCBI taxonomy): Bacteria > Pseudomonadati > Pseudomonadota > Betaproteobacteria > Burkholderiales > Alcaligenaceae > Achromobacter > Achromobacter sp. 2789STDY5608621. Next base: position 269,096 of record NZ_CYTU01000005.1, read on the forward strand.
TTCCCCGCCCGGTCGTATCGCCGCCCACCGCGTCTTCACCCAGGAAAACCGGGTCGTCCACCCGCCATGCCGTCGCCAGAACAGATCCATCCCGCGTTGTGGCGCGCCACCCAGTTGGCGCGCGGCGCCGCCCGCAGCCTGCCCACCGGCCACGCCGCCCTGTCGGCCGAGCTGCCGGACGGCGGCTGGCCGCTGGGATCGCTGATCGAGCTGCTGGCGCCGCAACCCGGCATCGGTGAAATCCGCCTGCTGCGCCCGGCCCTGGCGCAGCTCGAAACGCGCCGCCCCATCGCCCTGGTGCAACCGCCGCATGCGCCGCACATCGCCAGCTGGATGAGCTGGCGACTCGACCCGCGCCAGTTGCTCTGGGTCGCCCCCGAAAAACCCCTGGACGCCCTGTGGGCCGCCGAGCAGATCCTGAAGAACGGCAGCTGCGGCGCCCTGCTCTGCTGGCTGCCGCACGTGCGCCCCGAATCGCTGCGCCGGCTGCACCTGGCGGCCCAGGCCAGCGACCTGCTGTTCGTCGCCCTGCGTCCGGCCAGCGCCGCGCAGCACGCCACTCCCGCCCCGTTGCGCCTGGCGCTCGCGCCCGCGCCGGGCGGGCTGTCCGTCCATATCCTCAAGCGCCGGGGACCGGTCTGCGAGGCCCCGCTGTACGTGGGCCTGGAGCCCGGCGTCCTGGCGCCCACCCGCCATGCGCCTCTGGATCGCCGCCTGCCTGCGCTGCCTGCCGCTGGACGCCCTGCGCCCGCACTGGCCGTTTGAGGCGCAGGCTTGCGCGGTCCTCGACCAGGAACGCGTCGCCGCCCTCACGCCCGCCGCGCGCCAGGCCGGCGTGCGCCCGGGCATGCGCCGCGGCGGCGCGGCCGCCATCGCGCCCGAGGTCGAACTGCTGACGCGCGACCCGGTGGCCGAGGCCGACACCCTGCAGGGCGCGGCGCTGGCGCTGCTGCAATACACCCCCGAGGTCGCGCTGGCGGACGCAGACACCGTGCTGCTCAACGTCGGCGCCAGCCTGCTGTTCTTCCGCGGGCCGCGCGCGCTGCACCGGCGCGTGGCCGCCACGCTGGCCGCGCTGGACCTGCGCGTGTCGCTGGGCATGGCGCCCACCGCCGCCGGCGCCTGGCTGCTGGCGCACCGCGGCGGACGCAGGCCGCCACGCCGGGTGCTGACCACGCGCACGCTGGCGCACCGGCTCGACGCCCTGCCCGTGGCCCTGCTGCCCCAGGCCCAGCCGCGCCTGGACTGGCTCAACGACATCGGCTGCCATACCCTGGCCGACCTGCGCGCCCTGCCGCGCGCCGGCCTGCAACGGCGCAGCGCGCCCGACCTGCTGCAGGCGCTGGACGCGGCCTACGGCCAGTTGCCCGAGCTGCATCGCTGGATCGAGCCGCCGCCGCGTTTCGAGCGCCGCATCGAGCTGATGGAATACCTCGAGCACACCGACGCGGTGCTGGCCGTGGCGCGGCGCCTGGCCGAACAGCTGGGCGGCTGGCTGACGGCGCGGCAGCTGGCGGTGCGGCGCGTGCTGCTGCGCCTGGACCACGAGCGCGGCCGCCACGCGCGCCCGCCCACCGACCTGGAACTGGCGTTGGCCCAACCCGTCTGGCAGGCGCCGCAGATCCTCAACCTGCTGCGCGAAAAGCTCGGCCGCCTGACGCTCGAAGCGCCGGTGATCGCGGTGACGCTGCTGGCGCCCGACACCACCGAACAGCCCGCCGCCAGCACCACGCTGTTCCCGGAGCCCGGCGGCACCGCCGCCGACCACGCCCGGCTGCTGGACCTGCTGACGGCGCGGCTGGGCCGCGAGCAGGTGCGCCACGCCTGTCCCGCCCCCGACCACCGGCCCGAGGCCGCCAATGCCTGGGGCGACGCGCTGGAGCCGCCGCAGCGCCCCGAACCGCTGCCCGACCCGCTGGACCGCCCCTTCTGGCTGCTCGATCCGCCACTGCCGCTGAAGCTGGCCGGCCACCGCCCGCAGTACGCCGGCCAGGCGCTGCGGCTGATGCGCGGCCCCGAGCGCATCGAAAGCGGCTGGTGGGACCCGGCGCTCACCGTGCGCGACTACTTCGTGGCCGAGGACGCCGCCAGCGCGCGCTACTGGATCTACCGCGAGCGCGACGACGAGCACGCCCGCTGGTATCTGCACGGGCTGTACGCCTGACCGCCATGCAAGCGCCCGACGATCCCCATGACGACGCCCCCGGCCCGCCGACCGGGCTGCCCGGCTACGCCGAACTGCAATGCCAGTCGAACTTCTCGTTCCTGCAAGGCGCCTCGCACCCCGAGGAACTGGCCGCCCGCGCCGCCGAGCTGGGCTACGCCGCCCTGGCCATCACCGACGAATGCAGCCTGGCCGGCGTGGTGCGCGCCCACATGGAGGCCAAGACCCAGAAGCTGCCGCTCATCATCGGCGCCACCTTCCGGCTGCGCGCCGGGCCCGAGGCCGCGCCGCTGGACCTGACCCTGCTGGCCCAGACCCGCGAGGGCTACGGCAACCTGTCCGAACTCATCACCCTGGCCCGCACCCGCGCCCCCAAGGGCGAATACCGGCTGGCGCCCGAGGATTTCACCCATCCGCCGCCGGGCTACGAACACCTGCGCCAGCTGCCCGAATGCCTGGCGATCCTGTCGCCGGTCTACGGCGACGACCCCGACCGCATGGCGCGGCAGGCGCGCTGGCTGGCCGCCACCTTCCCGCACCGCGCCTGGGTCGGCCTGACGCTGCTGTACCGCTCGCGCGACGACCTGCACCGCGCCGCCGTCGACCACGCCGCGCGCGCCGCCGACCTGCCGGTGGTGGCGCTGGGCCACGTCCAGATGCACGTGCGCTCGCGCAAGCCGCTGCACGACACCCTGACCGGCATCCGCATCCACCAGCCCGTGTCGCAATGCGGCTACGCGCTGTCGGGCAACGCCGAACAACACCTGCGCACCCGCATGCGGCTGGCCAACCTCTATCCGCCCGAGGCCCTGGCGCAGACGCTGGTGGTGGCGCGGCGCTGCGCCTTCTCGCTGGACGAACTGCGCTACGAATACCCCGACGAGATCATCCCGCGCGGCCACACGCCCGCCACCTACCTGCGCCAGGAAACCCTGGCCGGCGCGGCGCGGCGCTTTCCGGACGGGACGCCGGCCCACGTCACCGAACAGATCGACAAGGAACTGGCGCTGATCGCCGACCTGCAATACGAGGCCTACTTCCTCACGGTCTACGACATCGTGCTGTACGCCCGCAACAACGGCATCCTGTGCCAGGGGCGCGGCTCGGCCGCCAACTCGGCGGTGTGCTACTGCCTGGGCATCACCGAGGTCGACCCGCGCCGCGGCACCAACCTGTTCGAGCGCTTCATCAGCAAGGAACGCAACGAGCCGCCCGACATCGACGTCGACTTCGAGCACCAGCGGCGCGAGGAAGTGATCCAGTACATCTACGGCAAATACGGCCGCCAGCGCGCCGCCCTGACCGCCGTGGTGATCTCGTACCGGCCGCGCAGCGTGCTGCGCGACACCGGCCGCGCGCTGGGCGTGGACGCGGGCGTGATCGACGCGGTGGCGCGCGCCCACCAGTGGTGGGACGGCAAGAAGGAAATGCTGCGCACCCTGGGCGCCTGCGGCCTCGATCCGGAATCGCAGGTGGCGCGGCAGTGGGCCGCGCTGGCCCAGACCCTGATGGGCTTTCCGCGCCACCTGTCGCAGCACCCGGGCGGCTTCGTCATCTCGCGCGGCAAGCTGTCGCGGCTGGTGCCGATCGAGAACGCCGCCATGGCCGACCGCAGCGTGGTGCAATGGGACAAGGACGACCTGGACGCGCTCAAGCTGCTCAAGGTCGACGTGCTGGCGCTGGGAATGCTGTCGGCGCTGCGCCGCACCCTGGAACTGGCCGGCCAGCGCCGTGGCCGGCCGCTGCGCCTGCAGGACATCCCCGAGGGCGACGACCCCACCTACGACATGATCTGCGAGGCCGACACCATCGGCGTGTTCCAGATCGAATCGCGCGCCCAGATGAGCATGCTGCCGCGCCTGCGGCCGCGCAAATACTACGACCTGGTGGTGCAGGTGGCGATCGTGCGGCCCGGCCCGATCCAGGGCGGCATGGTGCATCCGTACCTGCGCCGCCGCCAGGGCAAGGAAAAGGAAACCTATCCCAGCGAAAAGGTGCGCGGCGTGCTCAGCCGCACCATGGGCGTGCCGATCTTCCAGGAACAGGTGATGCAGATCGCCGTGGTGGCGGCCGGCTTCACGCCGGGCGACGCCGACCAGCTGCGGCGCTCCATGGCCGCCTGGAAGCGCAAGGGCGGCGTCGACAAATACCGCGTCAAGCTGGTGGGCGGCCTGCTGGCGCACGGCTACACGCTGGACTTCGCCGAAGCGCTGTTCCGCCAGATCGAAGGCTTCGGCGAATACGGCTTCCCCGAAAGCCACGCCGCCAGCTTCGCGCTGCTGGCCTACGCCAGCTCCTGGCTCAAGCGCCACGAGCCCGAGGCCTTCCTGGCCGCGCTGCTCAACTCCCAGCCCATGGGCTTCTATCCCCCGGCGCAATTGGTGCAGGACGCGCGCCGCCACGGCGTGCGGGTGCTGCCGGCGGACGTGACCGTCAGCGGCTGGGACGCGGCGCTGGAGACCGCGCCGGCCGACGCGCCGCCGCGCCGGCCGCATCCCCACGCCCCCGCCTCGGACGAGATCCGCCCCGCCGTGCGCCTGGGCCTGAGCCTGATCCAGGGCCTGCACGAAGACAGCGCCCGCCGCATCGAGGCCGCCCGCGCCGACGCCCCCTTCACCAGCACCGGCGACCTGGCCCGCCGCGCCGCCCTGACGCGCCACGACCTGAACGCGCTGGCCGCCGGCGACGCCCTGCTGACCCTGGCCGGCCACCGCCGCCAGGCCAGCTGGGAAGCCGCCGCCAGCGTCCACAGCCGCGACCTGCTGCGCGACGCCGCCATCCACGAAACCGAGACGCCGCGACTGGCCGCGCCGACTGAGAACCAGACCGTCGCGGCCGACTACCGCAGCGTCGGCCTGACCCTGCGGCGCCACCCCGTCGAACTGCTGCGGCCGCAACTGGCGGCGCGTAATTTCCAGCCGGCCAGCGTGCTCAACGGCTACCCCGACAAGCGCGTGGCCCGCGCCTGCGGCATCGTCACCGTGCGCCAGCGGCCGCAGACCTCCAAGGGCGTCATCTTCGTCACCCTGGAAGACGAAACCGGACCGGTCAACGTGGTGGTGCGTCCCGAACTGATCGAACGCCAGCGCCGCGAGCTGCTCGCCTCCTCCCTGCTCGGCGTCTACGGCAGCTGGCAGAGCGTGGACGGCGTGCGCCACCTGATCGCGCAGCGGCTGGTGGACCTGTCCGACTTGCTGGGCGGCCTGAGCATGCCCAGCCGCAATTTCCACTGACGGCGGCGCGCGCCCCGTGGCACCGGCGCCACGACGCGACAGCCGCACGCAACGACACGGAGCGAGGCCGCCCGCGCCAAGGCCAAGCGCAGCGCGGGCGGCTGGTCTATGATGGATTTTCCGCGCCGCCCGCCGGCCCGCACGCCGGCCGCGCCGTGGAAACGTTTTCTTTTTCAGGAGTGATCATGATCCGCAAGCTGATTCCCGTTCTGCTGGTAGCCACGCTGAGCGCCTGCGCCAATTCCGGAGCCCCGCGTTCCTCTTCCCCGTCCGCCGCCTCCAGTTCCTCCAGCTCGCCCGCCGCCTCCGACAGCTCGTCCGGCGCGACGTACGGATCGCCCTCCGCCATCCCCTCCTCTGGCAAGACCTGCGAAGCCGGCGCGCTGCAATCGCAGATCGGCCAGAAGGCCACCCAGTCCGTCCTGGAAGACCTGCGCAAGCGCAGCGGCGCCACCACCGCCCGCATCCTGCGCCCCGGCCAGCTGGTCACCATGGAATACAACGACACCCGCCTGAACCTGATCGTCGACGACAAGGATGTGATGACGGCGATCCGCTGCGGCTGACCGTCCCGCGTGAACCGCAAGACGGGCGCGGCGGGCACCACCGCCCCGCGCCCGATTTTTCAGGATGGCGCCGATGTCCCGCCATCCCTCATGGAATCTTCGTGAAGGCTCACCTGCCCATGGATCTCCATACCCTCAGCAAGCAAGTCGCCGGCCTGCCGACCATCATGGACCTGGCCCAGGAAATGAAGCTGATCCGGGCCCTGATGCAGGTGCCGCCGCGTCACATCGCGGCCCATCCCACGCAATTCCAGCGCATCGTCGCCGCCCTGGCGCTGACCCACACCGATGCCGGCGTGTTCGAGCTGACGCCGGCCACCGACGCGTTCTTCGCCGCCTTCCACCAGTGGCTGCAACAGATGCGGGGCAGCGTCTGCCCGGAACTGAACCCGGCCTTGATCGACGATTTCAGCCTGTCGGCGCAGGCGTTCGCCGATCGCATGCCGCCGCCGGATTGATGCCCCTGCCCCCCGCCTACGCTCGCTACCAGCGCGTCGCCTGGACGAAATCCACGAACGCGCGCAGCGGCGCCGGCAGATAGCGCCGCCCCGGAAAATACAGCAACGGCCCGGTAAAACTCGGCCACCAATCCTGCAGCACCGGTTCCAGCTCGCCGCGGTCCAGATAGGGCTGCAGCCATTCCTCGAACAGGAAGACCACCCCGGCGCCCGCCACCGCCGCATCGACCGCCAGATCCACCGCCTCTCCCAGGCTGACGATCAGCGGGCCGTCCACCTCCACCGTGATCGACTTGCCGTCCTTGGCGAACTCCCACGGCGGCATGGCGCCGCTGGCGAAGCGACCGCGCAGGCAGAGATGCTGGCGCAGGTCTTCCGGATGCTGCGGCCGCCCATGCCGGGCCAGGTAGGCCGGCGCGGCGGCCACCGCCATGCGCTGGCGCCGGGGCCCGATGGGGATGGCCACCATGTCCTGGTCCATGCTTTCCTCGTACCGGATGCCCGCATCGCAGCCGGACTGCAGCAGCTCGACAAAGCGATCGTCGACGATCACCTCCAGCCGGATCTCCGGATACTGGGCCAGAAACGGCGGCACGATGCGCGGCAGCACCAGCCGGGACGCCGACAGCGGCACATTCAGCCGCAGCCGGCCCGCCGGCCGGTCGCGAAAGCTGTTGGCCACGTCCAGCGCCGACTCGACCGCGTCCAGCGCGGGCGCCAGTTGCTCCAGCAGGCGCTGCCCGGCCGCCGTGGTCGCCACGCTGCGCGTGGTGCGGTTCAGCAGCCGCACGCCCAGCCGGGCTTCCAGCCGGCGCACGGCTTCGCTCAACTGCGACGCGCTGGTCCCCGTCTGGCGCGCCGCGCCGCGAAATCCCCCATGCGTGGCCACCGCGACAAAGGCGCTGATGTCTTGAAGATTGGACATGGCCGGCCCCGATTGTTCGCCATTACGCACAAGCTGTGCGATTACCAAGGATTGTCGCACGCCCCGCGCCGCCCTAGACTCGCTGTCATTCCCTCCCTGGAGCACCTCATGACCTCGATTCAACAAGCCGGCGCCTATGCGCTGGGCGACCTGACCGTCAACCGCCTGGGCTACGGCGCCATGCAACTGGCCGGCCCCCACGTCTTCGGACCGCCCAAGGACAAGGCGCAAGCCCTGGCGGTCCTGCGGGAAGCGCTCGAGCTCGGCATCAACCACATCGACACCAGCGACTTCTACGGCCCGCACATCACCAACCAACTGATCCGCGAAGCGCTGCATCCCTACCGCGACGACCTGACCATCGTCACCAAGGTCGGCGCGCGTCGCGGCGACGATGCCTCGTGGCTGCTGGCCAATTCGCCCGCCGAACTCGAATCGGCGGTGCACGACAACCTGCGCAACCTGGGCCTGGACATGCTGGACGTGGTCAACCTGCGCCTCATGTTCGACGTGGCCGGCCCCGCCGAAGGCGACATCGAACAGTCGGTGACCACCCTGGCCGAATTGCAGCGCAAGGGCCTGATACGCCACCTGGGCCTGAGCAACGCCACCGCGCGCCAGGTGGCGCAGGCGCGCGGCATCGCCGACATCGTCTGCGTGCAGAACCAGTACAACATCGCGCACCGCGCCGACGACGCGCTGATCGGGCAGTTGGCGCAAGACGGCATCGCCTACGTGCCGTTCTTCCCGCTGGGCGGCTTCTCGCCGCTGCAATCGGCCACGCTGGAGCGCGTGGCCGCCGAATGCCAGGCCACGCCGATGCAGACCGCGCTGGCCTGGCTGCTGCAACGCTCGCCCAACATCCTGCTGATCCCGGGCACCTCGTCGCTGGAACACCTGCGGCAGAACGTCGCCGCGGCCAGCCTGGCGCTGCCGCCGCAGGCCGTGGCCGAGCTGGACGGGATCGGCGCCGCGGGCTAGTTCGACGGGCGCGGTTGACCAATCCGCCGCATAGTGGCACCTTACCCCGAAGTGCCACGCCCGGAACCCCACTTGGACCACCCACAGCCCCTCGTCACCGTCGACGCCGTCCTGCTCACCCTGCGCACGACCGGCCTGGAAATCGCCCTGCACCCGCGCGACCGCGCGCCGTTCAAGGGCGCCATGGCCTTGCCCGGCGGCGTGGTGCACGTGGATGAAGACGCCAGCACCGAGGCCAGCATCCGCCGCGTGCTGCGCGAGAAGACCGGCTTCGAGCCGCGCTACCTGGAGCAGTTGCAGGTGTTCTCGGGCCCCGACCGCGACCCGCGCAAGTGGTCGCTGTCGGTGTCCTACGTAGCGCTGGTGCCGGCCGCCGAACTGGAAGCCGCCCCCGCCGGCTTCCGCTTCGTCAGCGTGGACGCGCTGCCGCCGCTGGCCTTCGACCACGCCGACATCGTCGCCGCCGCCGTGGCCCGCCTGCGCGGCAAATCCAGCTACTCGACCCTGCCGTTCTTCCTGCTGCCCGAACGCTTCACCCTGACCGAGCTGCAGCGCACCTACGAAGCCATCCTGCAGACCACGCTCGAGAAATCGAACTTCCGCCGCAAGATGGAAGCCTGGGACGTGCTGGAAGCCACCGACGACTACGCGCTGGGCGCGCAGCGTCCCGCCCGCCTCTACCGCCTGAAAGACTTCGCCCTGTTCGACCGCAGCGTCGGATAACCCCGCGCCGGACCCCGCCTTAGTTGCAAACAAACAATAAGCAGGCTTATACTTGCCTCACTTAGTTTTAATTTGCCACTAAGGCCACATCATGTTCACCCTCACCGCGGTAGTAGAAGGACAACGCCACATCGATACGCCCAGCGCGTTCGTGTTCCCCGGCGGCGAAAGCCAGGTCACCGTGCCCGCGGCCTGGCAGGCCCGCGCCGACGCGGCCAGCGAATTCCGCATCCACGTCCTGCTGAAATCGGCCGACGACGTCATGCAGTTGCTGATGCTGACCGACGCGCTGCGCCGCCTGAACCCGGCCGCGCCCGTGCACCTGGACATGCCCTACGTGCCCTACGCCCGCCAGGACCGAGTCTGCAATCCGGGCGAGGCGCTCGGCGCGGCGGTGTTCTGCAAGTTGATCAACGACCAGCAATACGCCACCGTCACCGTGGTCGAACCGCACAGCGACGTCACCCCCGCCCTGCTGCAACGCGTCCGCGTGATCGACGCCGCCGCCTTCCTGAAGAACGCGCTGGCCAACCCCGCCTTCGCCAACGGCGTCACCCTGATGGCGCCCGACGCCGGCGCCCGCAAGCGCGTGCAGGCCCTGGCCAAAAAGCTGGGCGTGGCCGACGTCCGCTACGCCGAAAAAGTCCGCGACCCGCAAACCGGCCGCATCACCGAGACCCGCGTGCCCGACGACATCCCCGCGCAACCGGTGCTGGTGGTCGACGACATCTGCGACGGCGGCCGCACCTTCCTGGAACTGGCCAACGCCCTGCGCGACAAGACCCGCCAGCCCCTCTATCTGTACGTGACCCACGGTCTCTTCAGCAAAGGCCTGGCCGAGCTGAATGCCCGCTACGCCGGGATCTACACCGCCTATGACTGGACCGCCAGCGAAGGCGTCGGCGCGCCCATTCTGGTCAACGACGCCAACGCCCCCTTGCCCGCCAACACGATCAAAGCCGCCAGCGCCCCCGCGCTCGCCAACCCGGCCAACTGAACCTCAAGCAGGAGTCCCCATCATGAATGCCCCCGTCCCCACCACCAAGAACGGCATCAACCCCTTGCTGCAGGCCGACTTCTACAAGACCGGCCACCCCTTCCAGTACCCCAGGGGCACCAACAGGATCCTGGCCAACTTCACCCCGCGCTCGGCCCGGCTGGCGCCGGTGCTGCCCGAACTGTTCGACAACAAGATCGTCTGGTTCGGCCTGCAAGGCTTCATCAAGGAAATCCTGATCGACCTGTTCAACCGCGAATTCTTCGGCAAGCCCGCCGGCGTCGCCGTGCGCCAGTACCAGCGCCGCGTCGACAATGCGCTCGGCAAGGGCGCGGTCACCGTCGATCACCTGCAGGCGCTGTACGAGCTGGGCTATCTGCCGCTGGAGATCCGTTCCCTGCCCGAAGGCGCCCGCGTCGACATCCGCGTGCCGCCCGTCACCTTCGTCAACACCAAGCCCGAATTCGCCTGGCTGGTCACCTACATCGAAACGCTGTTCAGCTGCGAATCGTGGAAGCCGTCCACCGTGGCCACCATCGCCTTCGAATACCGCAAGCTCCTGACCTACTTCGCCCGCCTGACCGGCAGCCCGATGGACTTCGTCAACTGGCAGGGCCACGACTTCTCGATGCGCGGCATGTCCGGCCTGTACGACGCCCGCAAGAGCGGCGCCGGCCACCTGCTGTCGTTCACCGGCACCGACACCATCCCGGCCATCGACTACCTGGAAGACATCTACGGCGCCGACTCCGACCGCGAACTGGTCGGCGGCTCGGTGCCCGCGACCGAACACTCGGTCATGTGCCTGGGCAGCAAGGAAGGCGAAATCGAAACCATCCGCCGCCTGGTCACGCAGGTCTATCCGGCCGGTATCGTGTCGGTGGTGTCCGACACCTGGGACTTCTGGCAAGTGGTCACGGACTTCGCGGCCGCATTGAAGTCGGAAATCCTGGCGCGCCAGCCCGATCCCTTCGGCAACGCCAAGGTCGTGTTCCGCCCGGACTCGGGCGACCCGGTGAAGATCCTGACCGGCTACTTCTGCACGGACGTGTCCAGCGTGGAAGACGCTCCGGCCCTGGCCGCCGCCCGCCGCGACGGATTCGAGGCCGTGCGAGATATCGCCACCGGCCTCACCTGGCGGCTCGACGACGACGCCCGCGCCAGCCAGACGCTGCGCGAGGCCGAAGTCAAAGGCGCGGTGCAGTGCCTGTGGGACATCTTCGGCGGCGTGGTGACCGAGCGCGGCTACAAGCTGCTGGACCCGCACGTCGGCCTGATCTACGGCGATTCGATCACGCTGGCGCGTGGCCGCGACATCCTGGTGCGGTTGGAAAGAAAGGGGTTTGCGTCCGGCAACGTGGTCCTGGGCATCGGCTCCTACACCTACCAATACCTGACCCGCGACAGCTTCGGCTGGGCGCTCAAGGCGACGTACGCCGAGGTCAATGGCGAACCGCAGGAACTGGTGAAGGACCCGGTGACCGACTCCGGCGTGAAGCGTTCGGCCAAGGGGTTGCTGCGGGTGGATGAAACGGCGACGGGGTATGTGCTGCGCGACCAGCAGACGCAGGAACAGGCGGAAGGCGGGGCGTTGGTGCCGGTGTTTCGGGATGGGGTTTTGCTGGTGGAGCAGGATCTGGCGCAGATCCGGGAACGGTTGCAGGGGTCTTGGGTTTGTCCGGAGCCGGGGAGTATTGATTGGATGATAAATATGAAAAAAATGGAAAAAGTGGAAAAAATAGACTAAGCTATGAACCAACTCGGATGTTCACCCATGAGGGTCGCATGACCGCCACCGTATCGTCTCGCTCAGAAAGCAACCTGCTCACTTGCAGGGAAATCATGGCGCTCGGCCTGGACGAGGCTACAAGCCAGGCGTACCAAGAAGCGGTCGAACGCTATGAGCAGACCCATCCGACAAGCAATAGTCGTGACTTTCTTGAATATGCGTTTGATGTGCTTCGTGGCATCGCCTATCAAGAGGAAGAACGCTACGGCATCCACAAACTTGAGCTCGGCCGGCTCAGGGAAAGATTGATCTGGGTCGTCCGACGCTTGCTGGGCGAGCGGCGCATTCGACTTCTTGCCCGAATCGCAACGGGCTCTCCCCCCACGTCCAGAAACAACACGACGCGCAGTAGCGCCACCACTCGACGGCAAATGGCCCCGGTCGCAGCACCGCCGCTATTCGCCTGAGGAGGTAACCATGGGACTGGTCTCACTTAAGTACCAAGCAACCCCCAAAGATGTCCGGGCGATTGTCAATGGAAGCTATCCAGGCGATCCCCACGCAGTGATCAAAAGCATGGCGTCCACGCTGGCCAAGGAGCTCTCCCCGCTCCAGAAACCTGGCCGCACGGACGACCTGCTGAACATCCTTGTGCGACAGCTCGAAGACTGGTTGGTATGTGACGCAAATCTGGCGCTGCCTGAAGAAAAGGCGACCGCGCTGCCAGTTACCATGTGGTCTCCCGCCGAGGTGGTGGCCAAGCAAAAGCTGAGCGCGTTGACGACCCTGTATCGATACGACAAGGCCGGCAAGCTCTATTGCGTGAAGCCGTCAGCGAAGCAGAACGGGCGCATGTTCCCGGCCTGGCAGTTCGTTGATCCGGTTCCCAGCCTTTTGCCGCACGTCATCACCGAGTTGCGTGGAGTGTTGCAGTTCGAGCTTCATGCTTTTTTCGTTACCCAGCAAGACGACCTCAACGAACTATCACCCGCGGAAATGTTGGCGGGGCTGCCGTTTGAAAATCGACAAGCCGTATCGCCCGCACAGGAGCGGCTGCTTTCGCTGTCGACGGCAGAACGGTTGCAGCGGGTTCTGACGCTTGCAAGGTATGCAGGAAGGGGCATGACTGATTGAAATCGGTCGTGGTATGCCATTCAATGAACAAGCGCGTTACGAGCCGCCGTCTCACCTACAGGCACTAGTTCCCAGTACCGCCGCCCTGCTGGCCGCGCTGGCCCATTCCGTCGAGCAGTTGGCGGCGGGCACCGTTCTATACCGCACGGCCGGCGACGCAAGATACCTGTTGCCGGAAGTCCTGATCAACGCTTATCGGTTCGGTCCACCGATGGCGTTGCGTCAGGAGGAAGAACCGCTGCCTTACGCTTGGCTCTATCTCGCCCGAGACCTCTCCACTGCTATTTGGGAAGGCCAACTCGTCCGAAACGACGCCACGCGCGCGGGGAATTTCTATATACCTCCATCGGCAGTGGAAACCGGCGTCATCGGCACCCTGGCCTTCGGCCGTGATCTCCGCCTTTGGAACCTGTCGGGGGAAGCGTGTGCAAAGCTTGGCATCCACGACACGATCTCATCGAGCGACTACGAGGCGTGCCATTGGATCGGCCATCGCCTTCGCGAAGCCATGATGAGCCGTGAACCGGATGCGAGGCCCGATGGCTTCTGCTATCCCTCCAGGCGGGTGCGAGGGCATCAGGCGATCGCCATCCGCAGCGACATTCTGCCCGACCTCAAGGCAGGCGCCATGGTCACTCACGAATCATTCGGGAAAAGCGCTGCCTACGAAGCCTTGCGCGCCGATGCGCTCTGCGAACCTGCGCCGAGCGCGACGCGATCCATGCCCCGCCAACGTTGAAGGGCGCGAAAGTAAACCCGCCCTTTGGGAAGCGTTCCGTTCTGGTGGGCATGAGGCCTGCCAGGACGGAACCGCCCCGACGGCCACAGGTCGCGAGCACTGCCCGCCCTACTCCCCGCCCGCCCCCACCGCCGGCGGCACATGCGGCAGGAACGCCCCCGCCACCTCGAACGCGCATTCCTCCCGCGCGATATCGATCACCCGCGACACCACCGGATTGACGATGCTCTTCTTGTGCACCGCGTAGTAATTGATCGTCGGCAGATCCGGCTGGACATCCAGCTGGCACAGCGCCCCGCGCTCGACCAGCGGCGCGAAATACGCCCCCGGCAGGTAGCTGATGCCCAGCCCCAGCATCGTCAACTGCGCCATCATGCCCAGGCTGTTGCAGGTCAGCACCCGCTTGACCGACAGGCCCTGCTCGGCGAACCAGGCATCGTACAGATGCGACAGCGCCGAATTGGTCGGCTGTGAAATCACCGGATACGGCGCCAGATCCTGCGGCGCCAGCCTTGCCGAGAAGTCGATGTCCAGCGACGGGCTGGCCATCCAGACGTTGGTCACCGCGCCCAGGTGGACGCAGTCGTATTGATAGCTCCAGAACGGCCCCGGCATGATGGCCAGGTCCAGCTGGTCCTGCTCCAGCCGCTCATACAGCGTGATGCCGCCGTCGATCTCGGGCATCAGCTGCACCTTGGGATAGCGCAGGCTGATCTGGCTGACCAGCCGCGCCAGCCAGGTCATGCCGACCAGCTCGGTCACGCCCAGCCGCACCACGCCCTCGAAACTGGCCGGGTCGGCCATGTTCTGCACGATGCGGCTGTTCAGGTCCAGCATCTCGCGCGCCAGCTCGAACAGCTTGCGGCCCTGCGCCGTCATCACCAGCTTCTTGGCGCGGCGCTCGAACAGCGGCGCGCCGGCGAAGGCTTCGAGTTCCCCCACCCGCTTGGCGACCGCCGACTGGGTGGTGTGCAGCTTGCGCGAGGACGCGCTGAAGCTGCCCAGTTGCGAGCTCCAGTAGAACGCCTCCAGCTGTTTGAGGGTGTACATCGCGGCGGTGGACGTGAAATGCATGAAGAACCCTCACATTATCGTCGACAGCAGCGCGGCTGCGCGCCGCCCGGTCCGCAAGGAACGCCGGGCGGACGGCAGGCTCCGCGCCCCGCCCTACCCCCGCGGATGCAAGATATCCGCCAGAAACCGCTGCGCCCGCGGATGCCGCGGCGCGCTGAAGAAGCGCTCCGGCGTATCCACTTCCAGGATCTCGCCCGCATCCATGAACACCACCCGGTCGCACACGTCCCGCGCGAACCCCATCTCGTGCGTCACGCAGACCATGGTCATGCCGTCCTTGGCCAGGCCCTTCATCACCTGCAGCACCTCGCCCACCATCTCCGGGTCGAGCGCGCTGGTGGGTTCGTCGAACAGCATCACCGGCGGTTGCAGCGCCAGCGCGCGGGCGATCGCCACGCGCTGCTGCTGGCCGCCCGACAGCGAGCCGGGATAGGCGTCGATCTTGTGCTCCAGCCCCACCCGCGCCAGCAGCTGGCGCGCCAGTTCGGTGGCCTGCTTGCGCGGCTGCTTGCGGATGTTGACCGGCGCGAACACCACATTGTCCAGCACGCTCATGTGCGGAAACAGGTTGAACTGCTGGAACACGAAACCGATCTTCTGGCGCAGCGCGTTCAGGTTGACGCCCTTGCCGTAGATGTCGGCGTCGTCGATCAGGATGCGGCCCTTCTCGATCGGTTCCAGGCGGTTGATGGTGCGGATCATGGTGGACTTGCCCGAGCCCGACGGCCCGCACACCACCAGCACCTCGCCGCGCGCGACCGACAGGTCCACGTCCTTCAGGACGTGATGCGCGCCATACCATTTGTTGACTTTCTCAAGCTTGATCATGATGAATTCCGATAAGCGCCGGCTCAGGGCCTGTTCTCGCTAAAAGGGGCCTCGCACGGGCCCTAGGCCATGGCGCGCTGGCGGCGGATGCGCAGGTCCAGCCAGGACAGGCCGCGGCTCAGGCTGAAGCACACCAGGAAATAGATGATGGCCAGAATGCCGAACACCTGCAGCGGCTTGGTCAGCACCAGGTTGTTGACCTGGTTGGCGGCGAACGTCAGTTCGTTCACGCTGATCACATACCCCAGCGAGGTCTCCTTGATGGTCGAGACGAACTGGCTGGTCATGCTGGGCAGCACGTTGAACAGCGCCTGCGGCAGCACCACCCGGCGCATCGTGGTCCAGTAGCCCACGCCCAGCGAGCGCGAGGCCTCGATCTGGCCGCGCGGCACCGCCTCGATGCCCGAGCGGATCACCTCCGACAGATAGGCGCTCTCGTACACCACCAGCGCCGCGATCAGCGTCCAGAAACCGCTGATCACCTGCCCCGTCAGCTTCGGAATGACGAAGTACGCCCAGAAGATCAGCATCAGCAGCGGCATGCCGCGCACCACGTTCACCAGCGTCTTGCTGGCCACGCGCAGCCAGCCAAACGGACTGACCCGCGCCAGCGCGATGGCCAGCGCCAGCGGCAGCGACAGCGCCAGGCCGCACAACGCCAGGATCAGCGTCAGCGCCAGGCCGCCCAGCGGCCCATTGGGGTATTGGCCGACCAACAGCGTCGGCCAGTATTGCGACAGGAGATCAAGCACCGTGGCCTCCCCGGTTCAGGCGGTAGCGCGCATAGATGCGCGATCCGATCAGCATGATGAGGAAGGATCCCAGCAGATACATGAGGGTCGCCGCGCCAAACGTGGCGAAGGTGCGGTAGGTTTCGTTCTCGATCTCGCGCGCCTGGTAGGTCAGCTCCATCACGCCGATGGCCATGGCCACGCTGGTGTTCTTGAACAGCAGCAAGGCGCGGCCCACCAGCGGCGGGATGGAAATCCGCACCGCCTGCGGCACGATCACGAAGCGCATGCATTGCAGATAACTGGCGCCCAGCGCCCGGGCCGCCTCGAACTGCGTGCCGGGAATGGCGCGCAGCCCGCTGCGGATGTCCTCGGCGATATAGGCGGCCGACCCCAGCGCCAGCGCGATCGCCGCCAGCGACATCTCGGCGTTGTGCTGGTACAGCCACATCCGGAAACCCTCCGGCAGCAGCTCGGGCATGCCGAAGTACCAGAACAGCACCTGCACCAGCAGCGGCACGTTGCGGTGGTATTCCACATAGGCGTCGACCAGCCAGCGGCACGGCGCCAGGTTGGTGGCGCGCACCACGACCAGCGTCACCGCGATCGTGAACGCCATCACCCAGGACACCAGGAACAGCTGCAGCGTCACCACCATGCCGCTGGCCAGCAGCTGGTATTGCGAAGCGTCAAGTAGGCTCATTGCGCGGTACCGGCGTTCAGCCCGCGATGGGGCCGATCTTGAAACCGCGTTCGAGCTTGTACGGCGTCTGCGCGCCGAACCACTTGTCGAACAACTGCGCGGCCACGCCCGAGCTTTCCGCCTCGTCCAGCGCCTGGTTCACCACCGTCAGCATGCCCGGCTCCGACTTGCGCACGCCCAGGTCCCACGGCTCGTCGAACACCGACTTGGCGATCACGCTGACCGGCGCCGTCGGCGGGCTCTGCAGCACCAGGCGCACCAGCACCAGTTCCGACGCGAACTGCGCGTCCACCTTCTTCTGCTGCAGGGCCAGATACGTCGCCGAGCTGTCGCCGTAGCCGATCACCTGCGACTTATCGAGAATGCGCTTGATCTCGCGCTCCGAACTGGAGCCCTTGGTCGCGCCGACGCGGCGGCCGTTCAGCGACTCGATCGTGTCCAGCCCGGAATCCTTGCGCACCAGCAGCTTCTGCGGGCTGACGTAGTACGCGTGGCTGAAAGCGATCTGCTCGGCGCGGTCCGGCGAATAGCCCAGGTTCGCCGCCAGGATGTCGACGCGCCCCTCGTTCAGCTCCGGCACGCGCGCCGCCACCGACAGCAGCTTGTAGCTGACCTTCACGCCCAGCTTGTCGGCCACCAGCTTGCACATGTCGACGTCATAGCCCACCAGCTGGCGCGTCGCCGCGTCCTGGAAGCTGAACGGCTGCGACGTGCCCAGCGTGCCGCAGATCAATTCGCCGCGGGCCTTGATGTCCGCGACCTGGTCGGCGCGGGCGCCAGCGCCCAGCGACAACGCGGCCAGGCCCAGGCAGGCGGCGATAAGTGAATGGCGTTTCATGGTGATTCCCCTTGTGTTGTGGTTTGAACAGAAAAACGGAACCGGCCCGCTCGTCGGCGGGCCCGGGAACAACTAGGCGAGCTTGGCGCAGGCCTCGCGGATGCCCGCGCAGCCCTGCCGGATATCGTCCAGCGAAGCCGCGAACGACAGCCGGAACGTGCCCGGCGCGCCATAGGCATGGCCGTCGATCACCGCCACGCCAGCCTCGCGCAGCAGGTAATGCGTCAGGTCGGTATCGGTGCGGATCTCGACGCCTGCCGGCGTGCGCTTGCCCAGCAGCCCCGAGCAATCCGGAAACACGTAGAACGCGCCCTGCGGCACCACGATCGCCAGCCCCGGCGTGCCGGACAGCTCCGCCACCGCCAGATCGCGGCGCTCGCGGAAAACGCGGGCGAACTCCGTCACGCAGTCCTGCGGCCCCGACAGCGCCTCCAGCGCCGCCGCCTGGCTCACCGACGACGCGCCCGAAGTGCTCTGCGACTGCAGAATCGCCATGGCTTTGATCAGCTCGTCCGGCCCGGCGCCGTAACCGATGCGCCAGCCCGTCATCGCATAGGCCTTGGACACGCCATTGACCACCAGCGCGCGCGCCGCCAGCGCCGGCGCCACCTGTAACGGATGCACCGTCGGCGCGTCGGTGAAGTTCAACCGCGCATAAATATCGTCCGTCATCAGCCAGACATGCGGATGGCGCTCGAGCACCGCGGTCAGCCCGCGCAGCTCGTCGGCAGTGTAGACCGAGCCCGTCGGATTGCTGGGCGCGTTCATCATCAGCCACTTGGTGCGCGGCGTGATGGCGCGCTCCAGCGCCTCCGGCGTCAGCTTGTAATCCGTGGCCGGCGTGGTCGGCACCGCCACCGGCACCCCGCCGTTGACCAGCACCATGTCCGGATACGACACCCAGAACGGCGCCGGAATCAGCACCTCGTCGCCCTCGTTCAGCGTCGCCGCCAGCCCGTTGAAGATCACCTGCTTGGCGCCCGTGCTGACAATGATGCGCGCCGCCGGGTAATCGACGCCGGTCGCTTCCAGCAGATGCGTCCGCGCCGCCTTGCGCAGCGCCACCGTGCCCTGGGCCGGCGGATACTTGGTCTCGCCCCGGTTCATCGCGGCCGTGGCCGCCTGGCGGATATGCTCCGGCGTCGAGAAATCCGGCTCGCCGATCGTCAGGTCGATAATGCGCCGGCCCTGCTCGCGCAGCTCGGCAATAATCGCGCGCGCCGCCACGCTGGGCGACAGCTTGATGCGCTTGATGCGGTCGGCGACGATGCTGGCGGCTTGCGGGGGTTGGGTTTGCGGCTGGGTCGGGGTTTGCGTCTGGGTCGGGGTTTGCGTCTGGGTTTGGGTGGGGGTGTGGTTCATTTCGCGGCTCCCGTCTTCTCGGCCAGGGTCTTCTCCAGCCAGGGCTTGGTGTAGGTGCCGGCGCGCAGCTTCTCCTTGGCCACCGCCTCGTCGGCTTCCTTCTTGGTCGCCAGCGCCAACACCGCCGCGGCATGCTCGGCGGGAATCACCACCACGCCGTCGGCATCGCCGACCACCACGTCACCCGGGTTGACCACCTGGCCGCCGACCGACACCGGCACATTGATCTCGCCCGGGCCATCCTTGTACGGCCCCTTGTGCGACACCGCGCGCGCAAAGCAGCCGAACTGCCCCTGCGCGAACACATCCAGGTCACGCACCGCGCCGTCGATCACGAACCCGGCGATGCCGCGCCCCTGCGCGTCCATCATCATCAACTCGCCGACCAGCGCATTGCTGGTATCGCCGGCGCCATCGACCACGATCACATCGCCCGCGCCACCCAGCGAAATCGCCTTGTGGATCATCAGGTTATCGCCCGGCCGCGTTTTCACGGTCAACGCCAGGCCAACCGTGCGCTGATTGCCGGCATGCAGCGGACGCAGCCCGCTGACGCCGTACAGGCGGTTCATGCAATCGCTGATCTGGGCCGAGCCAATGGCGGCAAAACCGGCCAGCACGTCAGCGGCGACGGCCGGCGCGGGCCGGGGAAGAATGCGGTATCCGATGGGATTCATAGCGAGGAATTTTCTTGAAGGCGTGAACGGCAATAAGCGAACACGCATTACAAGGCCTCGCGGGGCGATCCTCAAAACGATATAAATTCCCGGTTATGTAGGAATTATTTTCGTGGATGTTATTGGAGCGAGGGGGGAGCGTTGTGGGTGGGGTTGGGGGCTTCCTTTTCGCCGTCGGGTCGCAGGGCCTGGTCGAGCATGGCTTCGGTCAGGGTGCCGAGGTGCTCGCAGAGGCTTTCGACGCCGCCCATCAGGGCGGTGATTGCCCAGGGGTCCAGCGGTGGGGAGCCGGTGGCGTCTGGTTCGGATGCGCTGTTGCCGACCATGCGGGCGATGGTCTGGATGGCGTAGCGGGTGCGGTCTAGTTGGTGGAGGTGGGAAAGGGAGACCGGGCCGGATTCGCGGTCGGTGTGGATTTGCCAGGGGTTTTGGGTGAGGGGGTGCAGCATGGGGGGCTGCCTCCTATAGGGCATGAGTCAGGCCGCAAATCGTTGCGGCTGTCCGCCTATAGCTTTCCGGCTTCCAGTCCGGGCTACCGGTGATCGGTATTGGGACGAATATACGGGAGGGAGCGGTGGGAGGTAGAGCAGATCGGATAATTTTGTCACGGTGTGATGCGCGGGCCCTATTCGTAATTTTGGGTGTGAGGCATATCCCTGCATCTGGGCTATCGGCCAGGCGAGGATAAGCCCGAAGGTCAGGCCAACGAGCGCAACGGCGCCAGCGGCAAGACGGTGCTGACCGAGCATGGCCCGGTGCGCGTGGAGCTTCCCCGCGACCGGGACGGCTCCTTCGCCCCGATCCTGATCCCCAAGCACGAACGGCGCTTCACCGGGTTCGATGACCGGATCATCGCCATGTACGCCCGGGGCATGAGCGTGCGCGAGATCCAGGCGTTCCTGGCCGAGAGCTACGGCACCGAGGTCTCGCCGGACTTCGTCAGCTCGGTCACCGACGAGGTCATGGCCGAGACCATCGGCTGGCAGAACCGGCCGCTGGAGGCGATGTACCCGGTGGTGTTCTTTGACGCGCTGCGGGTCAAGATCCGCGACGACGGCGGGGTCAGCAACAAGGCGGTGATCTGGCGCTGGGCGTGCAGGCCGACGGCCAGCGCTACGTGCTGGGCCTGTGGGTCGAGCAGACCGAAGGGGCCAAGTTCTGGCTCAAGGTCTTCAATGAACTCAAGACCCGAGGGTGCCAGGACATCCTGATAGCCGTAGTCGATGGCCTGAAGGGTCTGGCCGACGCCATCGGCACGGCCTTCCCGCGCACGACGGTGCAGACCTGCATCGTGCATCTGATCCGCAACAGCCTGGATTACGCGGGGTGGAAGGACCGCAAGGCCGTGGCCGCCGCCCTGCGCCCGATCTACGCGGCCGCCAGCGCACAAGCGGCCGAGCAGGCGCTGCAAACGTTCGCCGATGGGCCCTGGGGGACCAAGTACCCCACGATCGTCGCGGCCTGGCAGCGGGCCTGGGAGAACGTCACGCCGTTCTCCGTCTTCCCGCCGGATATCAGGCGCGTGATCTACACGACCAACGCCATCGAGAGCTTGAACATGCAATTGCGCAGATCATCAAGAGCGAGGCCACTTCCCCCACCGATGAGGCCGCCATCAAGCTCCTATGACTGGCGCTACGCAACGTGCTGGCCAAGTCCGTCAGGGCGACCTTCGACTGGAAAGCCGCCATGAACCAGTTTGCTATCCTGTTCGGCGAACGGTTTACTGCGGCGCGGAGATAACAACTTTTAAAACGCCTCGCCCACGAAAATACGGACAGGCTCGGACAAACAGTTCACCAGCGTGATCGCCGGATTCCGCTGCAAAGCGGCCATTAACAAATAGCTGTCCGAACAGCAGCAATAGGTCACAAGCTTTCCATAACTGACTAGTGATAACTACTCATTTTCGTTAGTCAGTAAAAGACCGATTCTGGCCCAAAGCAACATTAGATGAATTAGGAAAACGGACATTCGGAAACGTGCAAGCTCAAGGAACATGGGAGCTGCACAGCTTTGTTGCGCAACATTTCATTCATCGTAAGACTGAGCATCTTTGTGGGAAATGATTTCGTCGATAACGACGCTTTTCCAAACAACACCAAGCTGAGCTTTGATGTTTTCGTCATCTACACCGATTCGGCCTGAATAAACTCCGACCAATTTCATCAGAAAATTGGACAATCTTGCTCCAGGCTGACCTGGCACTCCATCACAAACCCCAATGGCTCGCTTCTCGTAGAGCATAACTGGAGACCCCGACATTCCGCTTCGTGACGCCGTGTCCACCAGAATTTTGGGCAGACCGTCAACATCAATGCAAGGTTCGCTTGCAACACTGGCTCTCTTCCATATCGGAAATATTCCTTCAACAGACCTCCCAAATGGATAACCTATAACGAATACGTCAGTTGCCACTGCTTCTTCTGTATCTTCATTGAATGGTTCAATGAAATTTTCAATATCGAAAACACTGAGATGATTTGGAATGCAAACCTCTAGAGCAACGACATCAACCCTTTCTTTAAAAGATGGATGTTCCAGCCATAACTTATTGCACGAACCATCAAAGAGAGGAATCTCAAAATCGGAAAATTCGATATGCTCGCTGTTTTTATGTACGCGAACCAGAAGATTATTGGGTAAAGCGCATGTATCGGAGAGACATTTTCCAGTTTCTGGATTCCTTCCGCTAACGACATGCCAGTTTGTAATCAAATACATTTTTGATTTTCTAAGCACAAAAAATGCGGTGGCAGTTGATAACTCCACCTCGTTAAATCTAGAACTTACGAAATACGATGCTTGAGATAGAAGATTAAATGATGTCATTATATATACGCTATTTTTATCAATATTAAAATTCAAGACACCCAATAATTACTGACAAGCCAAGACGTCATCATCATTGTCAACACTACGCAATCATTGGGTGACTGAGAAGTTTTTAATAAATCGAAGACCATTCAATGACAATTCCCCCAATCAATAAATAATCATGCGGACAAAGCTGGTGTCTACTATCAAAAAAAACTCTTCAACTTCCGCTTTCGAACCATTACGGTCGTTGTGACCTGCCCCCAGACTTAGTACGGCACCGAAATAGAGTCCAGGGTTAAAAACCGTTGTTGTCG
>NZ_CYTU01000006.1:0-257835 GCF_001299375.1 Achromobacter sp. 2789STDY5608621
TGCCAACCTGGGCGATGCCAACCTGCGCGGTGCCAACCTGCGCGGTGCCAACCTGGGCGATGCCAACCTGCGCGGTGCCAACCTGGGCGATGCCAACCTGCGCGACCTTGTCGGCATCTGGGCCGCCAGCGGCAACCTGCGCGAGATCAAGGCCATCCAGTGCGACACGTGGTCGGTCACCTACACCGCGACCCACATGCAGATCGGCTGCCAGTTCCACGCGCTGGAATCGTGGTGGTCGTTCACCGACGAGCAGATCAGCCGGATGTCCTGCGATGCGCTGGCGTGGTGGCAGAAGTGGAAGCCGGTGCTGCACACGATCGTGACGATGTCGCCGGCGGTGCCTGGCGGCGAGAAGCCGGCCGAGCAGCAAGAAGCCGCCTAACCCCCACCCGCCCCGGTAGGGGCCAGGAGACACCATGAACCGCAACCGCATCCAACGCCGCGCCGCGCGCATCGGTGCCCAGGGCCGGGAATACCTCCTGAACCTATCGGCCCTGCGCTCGATGGTGCGCGACTTCTCGCGCGACCGCGGCATCACCCGCCGTGTGAACCCGGTCAACCGGCCCAGCGCCCAGGACCAGGTTTTCCAGGCGCGCAAGTTCTGGTTCGGCGACCAGTTCAGCCCGCCGGCGAGCCTGGCGGCGCGCACCGCGCTGCGTGTGGCCTGCGGCATGGGGTCGGACTGGCTGGCGTTCCGCGCGGCGGTGCTGCCCGGCTACTACCGCGTGCTGGCCGACTGCCGGCGCCAGGAGCGCGCCCGCGCCGCCGCGCACTACGGCGAGCTGGCCGACCTGATCGACCGCGAAGGGAGGAACTGACCATGGCCTACGCCCAACCCAAGACCACGCCCGCGCAGGAACTGCGCATGGACCTGGCCGGCGACGTGCGCGCCGCGCTGCGCGACGGGCTGCACGAGGTCGTGCGCTACGCCGTGGCCGAGCCGAACCGCCAGCCGATTGCCCACGCCGTCTACGAAGACAGCATCGGCAACCAGGATCTGGTCGCGGCGTTCGACGCGGTGGCAAAGGCCTACGCCCACGGCGACACGTTCGGCCGCATCGGCCAGTTGTTCAGCAGGTTCATGGACGACGCCAGCGCGCACTACGTGGAGAACCTGGCCGACGCCATCGAGGATCCCGAGCGCCAGCTTGATGTGTCGTTCGAACTGCCGGCGCGCCTTAAATGACCTCCCTCCTTCAATTCATCGCCGGCGGCCTGGCCGCGGCGTACCTGATTGGCCTGGTCGGCGACGCCTTGATGGCGCGCCACCGGAGAAATGTATGACAACGAAACACACGCCCGGACAGTGGCGGATAACGAAGGCGAAAGCGGGCGTCAGCATGGGCGATTACGTCGTCGCCATTGTTGCCGACGAACGGGGCGACCGGGCTCTTCTGATACACGCGGAGCAAGGAAGCGAA
Source organism: Achromobacter sp. 2789STDY5608621 (assembly GCF_001299375.1). Lineage (NCBI taxonomy): Bacteria > Pseudomonadati > Pseudomonadota > Betaproteobacteria > Burkholderiales > Alcaligenaceae > Achromobacter > Achromobacter sp. 2789STDY5608621. Next base: position 1,425 of record NZ_CYTU01000006.1, read on the forward strand.
GCGGAGGGTGATGCAAACGCCTACCTGATAGGCGCCGCGCCCGAGCTGCTGAAGGCCGGCGAGGAAGCGGCCGGTTCGCTGTCCGCTGCGATGGAAATCATGACCCGGCTCGGATACGGCCGGACTGCCAATGTCATGCAGGCCTACCACGACGCCCTGGTCGCCGCCATCGCCAAGGCCAAGGGAGAGCAGCAATGAGCGACTTCGGCAAAACCCCCGCCTACCCGCAGTCCGTCGTATTCGACCAAGCGCGCGACCAGGTCACGGCTTCCTACGCATACGGCGCCGAGATCGGCATGAACATGCAGCAACACGTCTGGCTGCAGATCCTCTGCGCCGTGCTGGCCGACGGCCACACCCGCGCCGAGAACGCCAAGCAGTTTGCCGATGAGGCGCTGCCGCTCGTCCTCAAGCGCCTGGAGCAACTCGCATGATCCGCCGCCTCCTGCGCGCCCACTGGGAAGGCATCGTCATGGCGCTGCTGATGACCGTCGCTTTCTCCCTCGCCGGCCTGTTGGACGAGCCGGCCCCCTACCCCACCTGCGAAGGCTGCGGCAAGACCGCTGTGGCCGCCAAGGAATGACATGACCCAAACGACCGAACTTGCTGAACTGCCGCCCCAGGAAACCGCGCTGGAGGTGTATTCGAAGCCCTCCGGCCTGGAACCCTGGCTCGACAAGATCCGCGCCGAGGTGTCGGGCCACGTGCCGGACATGACGACGAAGAAGGGCCGCGAGGCCACTGCCAGCCTGGCGTTCAAGGTGCGCAAGTCCAAGGCCGCGCTCGACGCCCTGGGCAAGCAACTGGTCGACGAGCTGAAGGATGTGCCCAAGCGCATTGACGCCGAGCGCAAGCGCATGCGCGACGCCCTGGACGCCCTGGCCGAAGAGGTGCGCGCGCCGCTCACCGAGTGGGAAGCCGCCGAGGAAGCGCGCCAGCAGCGCCACCAGCAGGGTATCGAGTGGTTCCGCCTGCGCGCCGACGAGAACCGCGACCTGGATGCGGCCGAGCTGCGCGCGACCATCGAACAGGTCAATGCCCGCGCCGTGGATGCGTCCTGGGAGGAATACGAGGCCGAGGCGCACCGCGTCAAGGCCCGCGCCCTGGACGCGCTGACGCAAGCGCTGGCGGCGCGCGAGAAATATGACGCCGAGCAGGCCGAACTGGCGCGCCTGCGCGCTGCCGAAGCGGAGCGCGAGCAGAAGGAGCGCGAAGCGCGCATCGCCCGCGAAGCCGCCGAGCGCGCCCAGCAGGAAGCCGAGGCCCGCGCCCAGGCAGAGCGCGACGCCGCCGCGCGCCGTGAAGCGGAAGCCCTGGCCGCCGCCGAAACCGCCCGCCTGAATGCCGAGCTGGCCGAGCAGCGCCGCATTGCCGCCGAGCAGCAGGCCGAGCTCGATCGCCAGGCCGCCGCGGCGCGCGAACGGGAAGCTGCGGCGCAGGCTGAGCAGCGTGCGCGGCAGGCTGCCGAGCAGGCCGCCGCCGCCGAGCGCCAGCGCATCGCCGACGAACAGGCCGCAGAGGCCGCCGAAGCCGCGCGCCGCGAGGCCGACCTGGCGCACAAGGCCGGCATCAACCGCGCCGCCCTGGATGCATTCGTCCAGGGCGGCATGCCCGAGGACTGCGCCAAGCAGGCGATCAAGCTGATCGCCAAGGGCCAGATCCCCAACATCCGCATCACCTACTGAGGAAGCCATGACCGAAATCATCGACGCCCCGGCCCGCGAAGTGGCCCCCCGCCCCGAACCGAACCCCGGCCACCTGCCCGCGCTGGCCGCCAATTCGCCCATGGGCATGATGCTGGCCGCCGTGCAGCAAGGCGCCACGCTGGAACAGGTCGAGAAGATGATGGACCTGCAGGAGCGCTGGGCCAAGGCCGAGGCCAAGAAGGCTTACGACGAGGCGTTCGCCAACTTCAAGGCCGAGGCGGTCAAGATCATCAAGGGCAAGGACGTCACGGATGGCCCCTTGAAGGGCAAGGCCTACGCCGAACTGCACGACGTCGTCAATGCGGTCACGCCTGCACTCTCCAAGCATGGCCTCTCGTCGTCCTGGAAGCTCACGCGCGACGACAGGGACTGGATGGAAGTGACCTGCTACCTGCGCCACGTGGGCGGCCACGAGGAAAGCGTCAGCATGGGTGGCCCTCCCGACAACGGCGGCGCCAAGAACGCCATCCAGGCCCGCGCCAGCACCAAGACCTACCTCGAGCGCTACACGCTCAAGGCGATCACCGGCCTGTCTGAACAGAAAGACGACAACGACGGGAACGGCGCCGCGCTCGCAGCCGAAGACCTGCGCGACGAGTGGATCAGCAAGCTGGCCCAGGCTGACGACATGGAAGCCGCCGCCGCCATCTGGCAGGACGGCTGCAAGGCCATCCAGGCCACCAACAACCTTGCGGCGTTCGCCGCGTTCAAGAAGGCCTACGCCGACAAGCGGGCCATGCTCAAGCAGGAGGAAAAGTAAATGGACCTGATCTTCCACAAGGAGCCGCAGGGCTCGCCCGAATGGCTGGAAGCGCGCCGCGGCGTCATCACCGGCAGCCGGTTCAAGGACTGCCGCGACCGGCTGAAAAGCAAGGAGCCGTCCAAGAACTGCCTGAACTACGCCATGGACGTGGCCCGCGAGCGTGCCGGCGGCAAGGCGGCCGAGGTGTTCGTGAGCAGCGTCATGCGATTCGGCACCGAGCAGGAGCCGCACGCGCGTGCCGCCTACGAGGCCGCCACCGGCCGGTTCGTTGAAGAGGCGGGATTCATCACCACCGATGACCGCAAGTTCGGCGTCAGCGTGGACGGCCTGGTCGACGAAGACGGCATCATCGAGATCAAGACCATGGTGTCGTCCAACACCCTGTTCACCGCCGTCGTGTCCGGCGACATCAGCGAATACGTGGATCAGTGCAACGGCGCCATGTGGCTGCTCGGCCGCCAGTGGGTCGACCTGGTGCTGTGGGCGCCGGACCTGGAGGCCATCGGCCGCAAGCTGACCATCGTGCGCATCACGCGCGACGACGACGCGATCGAGGCCCTGGAGGCCGACCTGCTCGACTTCGAGCGCCGCGTCACGCTCTTCCACCAGCAGCTCACGCAGCTTGCCGCCTGACCCTTTCCCCAACGTAGCACCCTGGAGCCCTGCCCCATGTTCTCGATTACCGAGCAAACCGCAACCCTGGCGCACATCAACGTGCGCACCGAGCGCCACGGCGAAGAGCCGGCGGGTGCCGCTGACCTGAAGATCCAGTTCACCGCCGGCAACGGCGTGCTGTCCGAGTTCCACCCGCGCCTGCGCCATGCCCTCTACAAGGCCGAGGAAAACCCGGCGCAGGGCAGCGTCGACGGCGTCAGGCCCGAGCCCACTGTGCGCGTGTTCGGCGACCTCATCGAGAAGATCCGCCTCAAGCACGAGCTGGTCGGCGCCAAGGTGCTGATCGACTTCGGCCTGGGCGGCGATTCCGACATCGAGTTGGACACGGCCGACGTCGACGGATTCGCGGTGGAAATGATGGAAGGCGGCAGCGTGATCACCACCTTCCGCGTGAAATGCCACCCGAGCGGCGAGCAGGTCAAGAAGCTCTACGAGGTGCTGGGCAACGAGATCACCATCACGATCACGCCGGCGGCCGAGACGCAGGGCTCGCTGGGCCTGGGTGGCAACGACGACTGATCAATGGCCGGCCCGGCGGCGGGACTCCCTCCCCCATCCGACCGCCGCTGGTGCCCGGCCTCCATATACCGAGAAGACCATGACCGAACCTCTCAAGATCCAGGAACTGGAGAAAGTTGGCTACGTGGGCAGTTGCCAGTACAGCCCGTCCAGCTACGCCAGCTACATGGACAGCCGGTGGAGCACGCCGACGCCCGAACGAGTCGCGGCACACGCCTTGAACAAACTGGAAGAGGCGCGCCAGAAGGACGTCGCCGCGCATGAGCTGAACATCCCCCGGATTGAGATCAACAAGGCCATTCACGAGCGCGTCACGGCCATGATGGCCGAGATTGGCATGCCCAGCAGTTGGAGCGAACCTGACCGCAAAAGCCGCTCGCGCTATCCCAAGTCCATCCGCCATGACGCCGGATACCTGCTGGACCTACGCCGCGAAGCGAAGACGAGCGACGGCTTCGAGTACGCCACCACCAGCTATGAAAGCCTGAAGAAGAGGTACGAGGAATACGCCGAGGATGCGAAACGCCAGGCCGAGCTGGAGCGCAACAAGGCGCAGCGCGAGCGCGAGGCCGAAGAGGCGAAGCGCCGCGAAGACATGGAGCTGGCCGGCATCCTGCTGCGCTATGGCCTGGACGTCATGTCGTCGTGGGCCGATGTGCTGGAGGCGCTGCGCGCGAAGGACAAGTACCTGGACCTGGCCATCGCCGGCCAGCGCACGCGCGGCGACTGGAGCGGCGGCCCGTGGCAGGTCCGCAACGCCCTGGACCGCTTCACCATCGAGAGTGACACCGACAAGGACATCGTGGTCGACCTGTCGGACTGCCTGGCCGACTTCGAGGACGGCCGCGTGTTCCGGGATACCACCTGGAACTACGACCGCCTCTTCGGCATGGTGAAGGACGAGCAGCTGCTGAAGGACGCCCAACTGGCCAACGACAAGTCGCGGGGCTACTGACCATGACCCACGCCCGCAACCCCCGCCGCAAACAGTACCGGCCGCGCCCGGCAGTCATCCCGATGCTGGTGAAGTCGCAGTACGCCATCGGCCCGCTGGAAGACTGGCTGCGCCAGATCGAGATCCACGAAACCGTCGATTCGGTGCAGGGCGAAGCGATCCTGCGCAGCCACGGCGACGGCTGCGCCTATCCGGCGGCGGGCGCGGTGGACGGCGTCGCGGACTTCTTCGAAATGTGGGCGACGCGCCACGGCAAGACGCTGGATGTGTCGGCGCTGCACCAGATGGCCGTGCGCCTGGCTAACGGCGCGCCTATCGATCACCCCCTGATGGAGCGCGTGAAAGCGCTGCTGCCAACCCTGCGCCGAATCGGCGCGCTCATGAACCGCGACGACGCCGAGGATCTGATCCGCCAGACCCAGATCAAGGCCGAACTCGAAGCCGGCGCCGCGCGCGCCACTGGAGTCTGACCCATGACCACCACCATTCCCGCCGGCTGGAAGCTGGTTGCGAAGAAGACCTGCTACATGCTGATGCATGACGGCGCCGTGATTGCGACCCTGGCCGGCCCGGACTCCAAAGAAAACGCGGCCATCATCGCGTCGCTGCTCGCCGCCCCCGCACCCCCCGTATCCACGGTGGAGCAAGATCCGCCGGCCGCCTGGATGGAGCCAGGCATTGATATCCCGGTCACCAACGAATACCGCAACAAGACGCCGTTGCGCCAGGCCAAGTACAGCGTGCCGCTCTACAGGCATGCGCCTGTCGCCGCTCCCGCTGCTGGCGATGCGCTGGATGCTGCGCGGTATCGCTGGCTGCGTGAAATGAAGACCGACTTCGGGCACTCAGCGCAGCATCATGACCTCGGCAAGGAAACCATATGGCTGCGATTTAGCGGCTACGGCCGGAACGTTGACGCCGCAATCGACGCCGCCATTGCCGCCCAGCGGCAGGGGGATGCGTGATGCGCAAGGACTTCATCCCCAAAGCCGCCTGCACCGTTGCCAGCGGCGAATGCTTCTACAGCAGCCGCTGCCTGGGAAGCTGCACCACGCGCTTTCCGGCCGCCGACGCCAACGAAAAGCTGACGAAGGCCCTGGCCCTGTTGCGCGAGTTGCACGGATACATCCTCAACTTCCGCAGCGTGACGCGCTACGTCGACGGCTCCGAGATCGACAAGGCCATGCGTGAGGCAGCGCAACTGCTGAAGAATCCGCGCCGGCCTGCCGCCCAGCCAGCACAACAGGGCGCGGGGGAATAAGCATGGCAGACACAACGAAGGTTGTCAGCGACCGAGAATTGGAGATCGCGTTTCTCGGCACCAATTTCGGCGGCGCCGACCATCGCAAGCTAATCGAAATCGGCGTCCTGAAAAAGGCGGCTGGTTACAGCTGCGGCCACACCCTCACGAAGATCATGATCGGCCTCAAGCTCATCGGAACCAGGGGGAACGTCCTCAAGCGCGGTCGCGAACTGCTGGGCGCCGCCTACCACGAACTTATGCTCAATGGTGGATGAAATGACCAACCAGAACAACGCCGCCCAGGCGGCCGAACCGCAAACCGTGCTGTCGTTCGATGAGCGCGAGCGCATCTTGTGCCAGTTCATGCGCGAGCCGATCAACCACGACCGGGAAATGGCCATCGCCATTGAATCGGCCGTGCTGTCCAAGCTGCGCGCCCCTGTAGCCGATGAGCGGGCGGCCGTAGACCCATGCGGGTATGTCGCCGTCAAGGTGTCGGCGGTCGATTGGCTCAAGGATAAATTCCCGGCGCTGACGATCAAGGCCGGACTCTGCGAGCGCATCGGCGGACGGCTCTATACCATCACTCGCCTGATGCGCGACCATGACGCCGCCCTGGCAAGCGCCCCCGTGGCGCCGGCCGAAGTCATGGACGCGCTGAACTGGGTGGACGACTTCATAGCCCGCTGCAATCGCGATGATCGCGGTTCGTGCGAGTCCGTCAACGTCTTGCGGCGCGCCCTGGCAAGCGCCCCTGTAGCCGATGGCTGGCAACCGATCGACACCGCGCCGGCGGGTCAGCGCGTCTTGCTGGGACCGCGTCGTGCGCCCGTGGTCGGTATCGTGAAGCACTACGAAGACCCGGACAGCGACAAGCCGGCCATCGTCTGCAACGTCGTGCATTACAACGACACCGTCCTGGTAGCGGACTACCACTGTTCGGAGTGGGCACCGCTGGCAAGCGCCCCTGTAGCCGGGGAGGCGCGGGAGCATATCGAGCAGAGGGCCGTGAATCGGTATCGGCCAGTCCCTGATGGCAAGCTCAGCTATAAGGTCGTCGCGGGTGATGGTACCCGGTCGCTATACACCGGAACGAAGGATTCTTGCCTGCGGGTTGCGGCAAAACTGACGGAGGCGTTTCTTGATGGCGCATTTGTTGCGTCAGACGCCGCGCCCCAGGCCAGCGCCGAGCCGGCGCAACCATGCTCCTGCCCCAGCGGTGACGGCTCCCTGCGCCATCCGTGCGCTGTGCACCAGGCCAGCGAGGCGGTGCGCGATGCCGGAATAGCGGCATCAGAGGATGTGGTGCTGCCGCCACTCCCCGAGGCGCTGGCCCTACAGCCGGGCCAACTTGGCCATACCGACCAAACGTTGGATTACTTCGCCCGCGCCGCCGTTCTGGCCGACCGCCAGCAGCGCGCCGACAGATCGCAGGTCGCGCGGAATGAGTGCGACTGCGCGACCTGCCGCCCGCACAGCGTCGAAATGCGCATGATCCTGTGCAGCATCTGCGGGGACAAGCGCTGCCCGCACGCTGCTGATCACCGCAATGCATGCACGGCCACCCAGCCCGAACAAGGGGAACGCGATGCGTGAGCGCCCTATCCTGTTCACCGGCCCGATGGTGCGCGCCATCCTGGCCGGCAACAAGACGCAGACGCGGCGCGTCGTCAAGCTGCCACATACCAATCCGTTGGGGCAATGGGAGCCGACCACCGTGGGCGGACCTGGGGTGCGATTCTCGGACGGCACGCCGGCGCCGGAGCAGCCGGCCATATGGCACACCAGAACTGGCGATGCTTTGCTCTGCCCCTACGGCCAGCCCGGCGACCGCCTCTGGGTACGGGAGGCGTTTCGATTCGCCGCGAGCCTCGATCGCCTCTCGCCCAACGACGTGGGAGAGAAGGCGCTCGACGCCGGATACAACACGCCTTGGGCACCCACGCAGTTTGAAGCAGACGGCCGCCGCGCTGGCGCTTGGCACGGCTTCGACACGCCGCCCACCGTCACCACGCCCGGCAAGCTGCGCCCTGGCATTCACATGCCGCGCTGGGCCTGCCGCCTGGTGCTGGAAATCACCGGCGTGCGCGTGGAGCGGCTGAACGACATCAGCGAAGAAGACGCGAGAGCCGAAGGCTGCCCGTTTACGTGGGACGGCAATCAATATGAACCGCCGCCACCGGAGGTAGACAGCTGGCAGGGGTACGGGCGCGCCAGCTTCTCGCTGCTGTGGTCTCAGATCAACGGCCCTGAATCCTGGAACAGCAACCCGTGGGTCTGGGTCGTGGAGTTCCGCCGCGCCGACACCGACAAGAAGGAGATGTGATGGCACACGCAGCCCAACACCAAGCACCGGCCGCGGCGCCGAAGCGGGTAATGCTCCCGCTCACGGGGCGCCAGCGCGAAATCCTGGCCTTCATCGAGATGTCGATAAAAATGTGCGGCATCCCCCCCTCTCGGGTGGAAATTGCCGAGGCCTTTGGATTTCGATCTCCGAATGCTGCCGAGGACCATTTGAAGGCCCTGCACCGCAAGGGCGCCATTGACTTGGTGCCTGGCATTGCCCGCGGCATCAAGTTGCCGGTTCCCATCAACGCACCGGATATGGGAAAGCCATGACCGAACGAGACCTGATCGACATCGACAAGATCGCCGACATGCTGGGCCTGAACCGCAAGCACGTCCGCGACCGCACATCCAAGCGGGCCGACTTCCCCCGCGCCTTCAAAATCGGCCGGCGCAAGCTGTATGATCGCGATGAAGTGCTGGATTGGATCGATGGGCACCAGCAGGCACCAGACGGTCGGCGCACGCCACCTTTACGCCAAACCCCTTCGCAACCCGCATAAAACCTCAATCGGTGGTGTCCGGTCTCGGGCACCATTGCCGTCCCCCCTGATCCGGAGACCTGCGTGAGAGCTGCCGCATTGTTCACCCTGATGTTGCTGTCCGCGGCCTGCTGGCCGGGCGGCGCGTCCGCGAAAGACACGCCGGCCGCCAAGCCCGCCTTCTGGCAACGCGGCGCGGGCCAGCCCTACGAGGTGGCCGACAGCACGGTATGGGACGTGCCCGATCCCGTCTCCGGTCGCGCCTACCAGGTGTTCGTCGCGCTGCCGCCCTCCTACGCCGATCAACCGCAGCGCCGCTATCCGGTGCTGTACGTCACCGATGCCGACTATGCCTTCCCGATCGTGCGGCAGATCGCGCGGCGCCTGAATGGCGAAGGGCCCGCGGTGGAGGAATTCATCCTGGTCGGTCTTTCCTATGCGAAGGGCGACGGCGGCATGCACAGCCGGCGGCGCGACTACACGCCCACGCCGGCCGGCACGAAGGACGCCCCGGCCGCCGACATTCACGGCGAATCCGCGGCCTATATCGCCTATCTGCGCGATGGCGTCGTGCCGTTCATCGCCAGCCGCTACCGCACCGACGAGCAACGGCGCCTGTTCCTCGGGCATTCCTACGGCGGCCTGCTCGGCGCCGAGATCCTGCTGAGCGATCCGCGCCTGTTCACGGGCTACATCCTGGGCAGCCCGTCCCTGTGGTACGACAAGCGCTACATGCTCGGCCGGGAGGTCGCCTATGCCACCGGCCACAAGGATCTGCCGGCGCGGGTCTACATGTATATCGGCGAATACGAGGAAGTCCGCAAGGGCGATCCCCGCTATGCCAGGACCTACAACATGGTGTCGGACACGAAGGCATTGGAAGCGGCGCTGAAGTCCCGCCGCTATCCGTCGCTCAAGCTGCGCGTCGACATCCTGAACAACGAAAACCACCTGACCGTCGCGCCTCGCGGCTTCACGCAGGGCCTGCTATACCTGCTGCCCGATTCTCGGCGCTGACCCCGATCTTGACCACCCTGCCCGCTACCCCGCCCTTCATCGTCCTGGACGCCTGCGTCCTTATGTCCGGCATCCTGCGCCGGCTGTTGCTGCGCCTGGCCGAGGCCGGCGTGTTCCAGCCCGTCTGGACCGAGCGCATCGGCGAGGAATGGCGCCGCAACGCCTGCCGCATCTGGGACATCCCGCCCGAGGTGATGACCGAGTTCTGGGCCGAGATGAACGCCCGCTTCCCGCAGGCCATCGAGCATGACACCCAGGTCTACGAAGCAGCCCTGCGCTACAGCGATCCCAAGGACTTCCACGTCATCGCCGCCGGCCTGGCGCGCCGCGCCCGCTGCGGCCTGGCGCAAACGCCCGTGGTGCAGGTGCTGACCTGGAACCTGAAGGATTTCAACCGCTCGGAGCTGCGCCGCCAGGGCCTGGACGTGTACAACCCGGACCGCATGCTGGCGCAATGGTGGCAGGACGGCGCCGACCGCATGCGCGACGCCATCGGGCAGATCCCGGCGGACTACGTGGCGCTGGGGCGCGAGCCCGAGCCGCTGGCCGCGACCCTGCATCGCGAGCGGCTGTACCGGCTCAAGAACCAGGTGGGACGGGACCCGCGACTGGGCGGCGCGTAATTCAATGATCGTGGTTGCTAGCCGCGAAACCGGCCGCGTTGAGGATGTCGATGACTTCCTGGATGTGCTCCGGCCCGCGCGTCTGCAGCACGAAGTCGACCTCCACGTTGCGCACCGGCAGTGAGGTGAACGCGCGCTGGTGATGCACTTCGGTGATGTTGGCCTGGGCATCGGCGATCAGCTTGGTGGCGTGGGCCAACGCGCCCGGCAGGTCGCGCAGGTCGACGCGGATGCGCGCCAGGCGGCCGGCGCGCACCATGCCGCGCTCGATCAGCTCGCCCAGCATCAGCGGATCGATGTTGCCGCCCGTCAGCACCAGGCCGATGCGCTTGCCCTTGAACCGCTCGCTGCCCGCTTCCTGCGCGCGCAGCAGCGCCGCCAGGCCGGCCGCGCCGGCGCCTTCGACCACGGTCTTTTCGATTTCCAGCAGCACCACGATGGCGTGCTCGATGTCGGCCTCGCTGACCAGTTCGATGTCGTCGACCAGCCGGCTGACGATGGGCTGCGTCAGCCCGCCCGGCGATTTCACCGCGATGCCTTCGGCGATGGTGTACTGGCCCTGCGGCATCGACACGCCCTTGACCGCGGCGTACATGGCGGGGAAACGTTCGGTCTGCACGCCGATGATCTCGATGCCGGGCTTGAGCGCCTTGGCCGCGGTGGAGATGCCCGAGATCAGGCCGCCGCCGCCGATGGCGATCACCAGCATGTCCAGCTGCGGCTGGTCTTCCAGCATTTCCAGCGCCACCGTGCCCTGCCCCGCGATCACGGCTTCGTCGTCATAGGGATGGATCATGATGAGCCCGCGCTGCTTGGCCAGCTCGTAGCCATGCGCCTTGGCGTCATCGAAGGTATCGCCGGCCAGCACCACCTCGGCGCCGAAGCGGCGCGTGTTGGCGACCTTCACGGTCGGCGTGAAGCGCGGCATCACGATCACGGCGGGCACGCCCATGCGCTGCGCGTGGTAGGCCACGCCCTGCGCGTGGTTGCCGGCCGACACGGCGATCACGCCGGCGCGGCGCTCTTCGTCAGACAGCGTCAGCATGCGGTTGAGCGCGCCGCGCTCCTTGAAGCTGGCGGTGAACTGCAGGTTCTCGAATTTCAGCCAGATCTCGGCGCCGAAGATGTCGGACAGCGTGCGCGACAGCGTGAACGGGGTCTTGAGCACCTGGCCGCGCAGATTTTCGCGGGCGGTCTGGATGGAAGCGATATCGATCACGATGGAAATCCCGTTAGCGCACCGGCAGGAAATTGAAGAGTAAAAGGCCTTGCGCGTAGTTGATGCCGATACGGCGCGAATTCTCGCCAAGCAGGTTGGCGATCAGGTCGAGCCGGCCGATGATGGCGCCGAACTCGCGCTCGAAACTGAGGTTGGTGGCCTGCTGCGACATTTCATTGGCCAGCAGCAACGGCTCGCCACGGTTGTTGCGGCGCGACGCCAGCAGCCAGGCCGCCGCCTCGACGTTCCGTGCGGCATTGTAGACCCGCTGCCCGTCCAGCGCGTCGGTGGCGTACAGGCGGGTCTTGCCGTTGTGGGCGGCGATGATGGTGTCGGCCAGGCCGTAGATGAAGGCGCCGACCCGGTCGCCGGTGTAGTTGGGGTCGAGCGAGACCGCCAGGATCTGGATGTCGTGCAGGCCGCTCAGGTCGGCCGGCGGGATGCGCACCTCGATCGCGTGGCGGGCGCGCGCCACCGCGGTCGCGTGGTCGGGCGCGCCGGTCTTGCGCCATTCGCGCGGATTGCGGCGGTAGAGCTTGTCCAGCAGGCTGTAGAGGCTGGCCAGGTTGTCGCGCACTTCAAGCGTGACGGTGCGGTTGAAATCGGTCTGGACCAGCTGGTCGGCCGACATGCTCTCGCCCTTGGGCGATCCCTGGCCCGGCCCCGGCGGCGACATGCAGCCCGCCAGCAGCGGCCCGAGCAGCAGCATCGCGGCCGCCGGTGCTCGCCATCGCCTCATGCTCGATCCATCCCTATCCCCCTGTCTGGCGCCTGGCCGGCTTGCGCCGCCGACGCTCGTGTCACGCGCAAGACTTTACCGTAAGGGACGCGAAGATGGGAGATGCGGGGGATTCGAAGACGAAAGAAGATGAATCAGCCCGGGACCGCGCCAAAGAAAAACGGCGCCTCGCGGCGCCGTTTTTCAGCAGGGAAAGGCAGGCCTTATTCGGCTTGCGGTTCCGCTTGCGGGGCGGCTTCGGCAGCGGCTTGCTGCTGCTCGATGCCGCCGATCGCCTTGATGGACAGGCGCAGGCGGCCCTTGTCGTCGGCCTCGATGACCTTGACGCGGACTTGCTGGCCAACCTTCAGCACATCGTTGATGTTGGCGATGCGGTAGTTGGCGATTTCCGAGATGTGCAGCAGGCCGTCGCGGCCCGGCAGCACTTGCACGATGGCGCCGAAGTCCAGCAGGCGCAGGACCGAGCCGTCGTAGATCTGGCCCACTTCGACGTCGGCGGTCAGCTCGACGATGCGGCGCTGGGCTTCCTTGGCCTGCGCTTCGTCGACGCTGGCGATCACGATCGTGCCGTCGTCGGAGATGTCGATCTGGGTGCCGGTCTCTTCGGTCAGCGCGCGGATGGTGGCGCCGCCCTTGCCGATCACGTCGCGGATCTTCTCGGGGTTGATCTTGATGGTCAGCATGCGCGGGGCGAAAGCCGACAGCTCGCCGCGCGAACCGTCCAGCGCTTCCTTCATCTTGCCCAGGATGTGCAGGCGGCCTTCGCGGGCTTGCGCCAGCGCCACTTGCATGATTTCCTTGGTGATGCCCTGGATCTTGATGTCCATCTGCAGCGCGGTGACGCCGTTTTCGGTGCCCGCAACCTTGAAGTCCATGTCGCCCAGGTGATCTTCGTCACCCAGGATGTCGGTCAGCACGGCGAACTTGCCGCCGTCCAGGATCAGGCCCATGGCCACGCCGGCCACGTGATCCTTGACCGGCACGCCGGCGTCCATCATGGCCAGCGAGCCGCCGCAGACCGAAGCCATCGACGACGAGCCGTTGGACTCGGTGATTTCCGACACGATGCGGATGGTGTACTGGAAGTCTTCCGGGGCCGGCAGCAGCGGAATCAGCGAGCGCTTGGCCAGGCGGCCGTGGCCGATTTCGCGGCGCTTGGGCACGCCGATGCGACCGGTTTCGCCGGTGGCGAACGGAGGCATGTTGTAGTGCATCATGAAGCGGTCACGGTACTCGCCCATCAGCGCGTCGATGATCTGCTCGTCCTGCTTGGTGCCCAGCGTGGCCACGACCAGCGCCTGGGTTTCACCACGGGTGAACAGGGCGCTGCCGTGCGCGCGGGGCAGCACGCCCAGACGCACGCTGATCGGACGCACGGTGCGGGTGTCGCGACCGTCGATACGCGGTTCGCCGTTCAGGATCTGGCCGCGGACGATGGCCGATTCCAGCGAGAACATGATGTTGTCGACGGTGACGGCGTCCGGCGCCGGCTCGCCCTTTTCGGCGGCGGCGGCGTTCAGCTTGGCCGACACGTCAGCCGACACTTCGCGCAGCTTGGTGGTGCGGGCCTGCTTTTCACGGATCTGGTAGGCGGCGTTCAGGCCTTCCTGGGCGGCCGCGGTCACGGCGGCGATCAGGGCCTCGTCCTTGGCGGGCGCTTGCCAGTCCCAATCGGGCTTGCCGGCGTCCTTGACCAGTTCGTGGATGGCGTTGATGACGGCCTGCATCTGCTCGTGGCCGTAGACCACGCCGCCCAGCATGATTTCCTCGGACAGCTGGTCGGCTTCCGATTCCACCATCAGCACGGCGTTTTCGGTACCGGCGACCACCAGGTCCAGCTTCGACGACTTCAGCTGCGACGCGGTCGGGTTGATGGCGTACTGGCCATCGATGTAACCCACGCGGGCGGCGCCGATCGGGCCGTTGAAGGGGATGCCGGAGATGGCCAGGGCGGCCGACGCGCCGATCATGGCGGCGATGTCCGGATCGATTTCGGGGTTGACCGACAGCGTGTGGATGACCACCTGGACTTCGTTGTAGAAGTCTTCGGGGAACAGCGGACGCAGGGGACGGTCGATCAGGCGCGAGGTCAGCGTTTCCTTCTCGGACGGCTTGCCTTCACGCTTGAAGAAGCCACCGGGGATGCGGCCCGCGGCGTAGGTCTTCTCGATGTAGTCGACGGTCAGGGGGAAGAACGTCTGGCCGGGCTTGGCCTTCTTGGAGGCCACGACAGTGGCCAGGACGACGGTGTCCTCGATCGACACCACAACGGCGCCGGAGGCCTGGCGAGCGATTTCGCCAGTTTCCAGGACGACCGTGTGCTGGCCGTACTGGAACGATTTTGTCACTTTATTGAACATGACGATTATTCCTTACAAATGAAAAACCGTGGCCGTCGCGACATGCGTCGCACCGACCACGGTTGCGTCATGGGGAGCCAGCCCCGTCGATCACTTGCGCAGACCGAGTTTTTCGATCAGTGCGCGGTACGAATCGGGATTGCGGCCCTTGAGATAGTCGAGCAGCTTGCGGCGACGGCTGACCATACGCAGCAGACCGCGGCGCGAGTGATGGTCCTTCATGTGTTCTTTGAAGTGACCGGTCAGCTCGTTGATACGGGCGGTGAGCAGAGCCACCTGAACTTCGGGGGAGCCGGTATCGCCTTGAGCGCGTTGGAACTGCGCAACGATATCGGATTTCTTGATGTCAGCTACGGACATTGATGACCTCTTCGGACATGCGACAGGGCCGAGGCGCCCTGACGTGGTTTGGAAAAAAATCGCTGCCGGCGGTAAGCGTTGTTGCGTTCTCACTGCTGCTTCGAGACTGCCCTGGCAATGCCGGAAAACAAGGCTGAAAGCCCCATTTCATTCCGATCCAGTCCAGCCCCGTTGCCGGCGCAAAGCATCGTGCAAAATCAATACACTTGATAAAGCCTGCTGATTATAGCCGATTCGCTAGAATTACCCCAGTGACACCACCGACCCGCCGCCGGATGTCGCGCCACCGCCTCGGCGGCAGGCCACAGGAGCAACAACATGTCAAATTATTACAAACTTGCCCGCACCACCCTGGCCGCCGCGGCCCTCGCCAGCC
Organism: Achromobacter sp. 2789STDY5608621; assembly: GCF_001299375.1. Lineage (NCBI taxonomy): Bacteria > Pseudomonadati > Pseudomonadota > Betaproteobacteria > Burkholderiales > Alcaligenaceae > Achromobacter > Achromobacter sp. 2789STDY5608621. The sequence goes on from NZ_CYTU01000006.1 coordinate 16,808, forward strand.
TGGCCGCCTGCGCCAACCTGGCCCAGGTTGCGCCCGGCACGCCCCTGGCCGACGTCCAGGCCCAGTTCGGCCGCCCCAACTTCGAATGCCCGCAAGCCAACGGCGGCCGCCGCGTGATCTGGACGCAACAACCCATGGGCCAATACGCCTGGGGCGCCAATGTCGGCGCCGACGGCCGGGTCGACCGCGTCCTGCCGCTGCTGACCGATGCCCACTTCAAGGTGCTGGAGCAAGGCCAATGGAGCCCCGAGCGCGTGCGCTGCGAGTTCGGCCCCCCGGCCCGCATCGACCAGGCCGGCCTGGGCGAGAAGCGCGAGGTCATCTGGTCGTACCGCTACAAGGAGAACAGCGTCTGGAATTCACTGATGTATGTCTACATGGGACGCGACGGCACCGGGGTGACCCACTTCCACCCTGGTCCGGACCCGATGTACGACGACGACCGCTTCATGTGGCGCTGATCCTTCCCGGGCCGCCCAAGAAAAAACCCGCCGGAAGGCGGGTTTTTTCTTGGCAGCGCCGGATCAGGACGACTGGCCACGCCGTTCCTGCTGCAGCCGGCGGGCGCGGTTCCAGCGCCAGGCCCAGATGACCCAGCCCGAAAAGCCGTACAGCACGAACAGGCCGAACAGCACCACCGGGGGATCGCTGGAGACGAACACGAACACCGCCACCACCAGCAGGATGCCCCAGAACGGCACGCTGCGGCCCAGGGCGAAGCTCTTGCCGCTGAAGAACGGGGCGTTGGACACCATGGTGATGCCGGCGTACATGGTCAGCGTGAACGCGACCCAGGCCATCACACTGTCGTGGATCGGCAGCTTGTTGTCGACCGCCAGCCACACGAAGCCGGCCACCAGCGCCGCCGCGGCCGGGCTCGGCAGGCCCTGGAAGTAGCGCTTGTCGACCACCGCGATATTGGTATTGAAGCGAGCCAGGCGCAGCGCGGCCCCGGCCACGTAGACGAACGCCGCGAGCCAGCCCCAGCGGCCCAGGTCGTTCAGGATCCATTCGTACATCACCAGCGCCGGCGCCACGCCGAACGAGGTCATGTCGGACAGCGAGTCGTATTGCTCGCCGAAGGCCGATTGGGTGTTGGTCAGGCGGGCCACCCGGCCGTCCATGCCGTCCAGCACCATGGCCACGAAAATGGCGATGGCGGCGACCTCGAAGCGGTTGTTCATGGCCTGCACCACGGCATAGAACCCCGCGAACAACGCCGCGGTGGTGAATGCGTTGGGCAGCAGGTAGATGCTTCGGTGGCGGTTCTCGGAATCGCGCATGGAAAAATTGGGCATGGTCTCAATTACTTACGACAGACATTGAAAGGTTAACTCATCTGGCCCCACAACGGGCCGCAGCAAGGGGCATGCCCGCCGCGATCCGGCCCCGCCGGCGCGAAAAGCCCGCCCGCGCCCCGGCGGCGCGCCCGCCTTCGCGCACTTTCTGCGCAAATAAAAACGGCATGCCCTCGCGAGGCATGCCGCTTTCGGCCGGTGCGCGCGGGGCGCAAGCCCCGCGCGGAAACCGGAATCAGTTCTTGGACTTGTCCACCAGCTTGTTAGCGGCGATCCAGGGCATCATGGCGCGCAGCTTGCCACCCACCACTTCGATCTGCGATTCCGCGTTGATGCGGCGGCGCGAGGTCAGCGTCGGGGCGCCGGCGGCGTTTTCCAGGATGAACTTCTTGGCGTATTCGCCGGTCTGGATATCCGTCAGGCACTGGCGCATGGCCTTGCGGGTTTCGTCGGTGACGATCTTCGGGCCGGTTTCGTACTCGCCGAACTCGGCGTTGTTCGAGATCGAGTAATTCATGTTGGCGATGCCGCCTTCATAGATCAGGTCGACGATCAGCTTCAGTTCGTGCAGGCACTCGAAGTACGCCATTTCGGGCGCGTAGCCGGCTTCCACCAGCGTGTCGAAACCGGCCTTGATCAGTTCGACGGTACCGCCGCACAGCACGGCCTGTTCGCCGAACAGGTCGGTTTCGGTTTCTTCACGGAAGTTGGTTTCGATGATGCCGGCACGGCCGCCGCCGTTGGCGCTGGCGTACGACAGGGCCACGTCGCGCGCGGCGCCCGACTTGTCCTGGTACACGGCCACCAGGTGGGGCACGCCGCCACCCTGCTTGTAGGTGTTGCGCACCGTGTGGCCGGGGGCCTTCGGGGCGATCATGATGACGTCGATGTCTTCACGCGGCACGACCTGGCCGTAGTGGACGTTGAAGCCGTGGGCGAAGGCCAGGGCGGCGCCCGCCTTGATGTTGGCGTGCACTTCCTTGTTGTAGACCGAGGCGATGTTCTCGTCGGGCAGCAGCATCATGACGATGTCGGCCGACTTGACGGCGTCCGCCACTTCCTTGACTTCCAGGCCGGCGTTGGCGGCCTTGTTCCACGAGGCGCCGCCCTTGCGCAGGCCGACGATGACCTTCACGCCCGACTCATGCAGGTTCTGCGCGTGCGCGTGGCCTTGCGAGCCATAGCCGATGATGGCAACGGTCTTGCCTTTGATGAGGGAGAGATCGCAGTCTTTGTCGTAGAAAACTTTCATGGGGTGCTCCAGATATCTTGGATATTCGTTGGTTCGTATGTAGGGTGCGGCTTGGCCTGGAAGGCCGGTCAAATCTTCAGAATCCGTTCACCGCGGCCGATGCCGGACACGCCGGTGCGCACGGTTTCAAGGATGGCACTGCGGTCCAGGGCTTCCAGGAAGGCCTGTACTTTTTCCTGCACCCCGGTCAATTCGATGGTGTAGGACTTGTCGGTCACATCGATGATGCGCCCGCGGAAGATGTCCGCCATGCGCTTCATTTCCTCGCGTTCCTTGCCGACCGCGCGCACCTTCACGAGCATCAGCTCGCGCTCGATGTGCGCGCCTTCGGTCAGGTCCACGACCTTGACCACGTCCACCAGGCGGTTCAGGTGCTTGGTGATCTGCTCGATGACTTCATCCGAGCCGGTCGTGACGATGGTCATGCGCGACAGCGTGGCGTCCTCGGTGGGCGCCACGGTCAGGGTCTCGATGTTGTAGCCCCGCGCCGAGAACAGGCCGACCACGCGCGACAGCGCGCCGGGCTCGTTTTCGAGGAGGACGGAAATCACGTGCTTCATGGTGGCCTCCTTACAGGTCTTCAGAGCCGAGCAGCATTTCGGTCAGCCCGCGGCCGGCCTTGACCATCGGCCACACGTTTTCGGTGCGGTCGGTGATGAAGTCCAGGAAGACCAGGCGCTCCTTGTGCTTCTTGAACGCTTCGCGCAGCGCCGGCTCGACGTCGGCCGGGCGCTCGATGCGCAGGCCCACGTGGCCGTAGGCCTCGGCCACCTTGACGAAGTCGGGCAGCGAATCCATGTACGACTCGGAGTAGCGCGAGCCGTAGTCGATCTGCTGCCACTGCCGGACCATGCCCAGGAAGCGGTTGTTCAGGCAGACGATCTTGGGCGTCAGGCGGTACTGGGCGCAGGTCGACAGTTCCTGGATGTTCATCTGGATCGAGGCCTCGCCGGTGATCACGGCGATGTCATGACCCGGATTGGCCATCTGCACGCCCATGGCGTAGGGCAGGCCCACCCCCATGGTGCCCAGGCCGCCGGAGTTGATCCAGCGGCGCGGCTTGTCGAACTTGTAGTACTGCGCCGCCCACATCTGGTGCTGGCCCACGTCGGAGGTGACGAAGGCGTCGCCGCCGGTCACTTCCCAGAGCTTTTCCACCACGTACTGCGGCTTGATGACCTCGTCCGAATTGGCGAACTTGAGGCATTCCTTGCCGCGCCAGGTCTCGACCTGCTCCCACCACTTGGCGATGGAAGCCGGCTTGTGCTCGGCGGCGGCGGCCTCGTACTGCGCGCTCAGGTCGGCCAGCACATCCTTGACGTTGCCGACGATCGGGACGTCCACGCGCACGCGCTTGGAGATCGACGACGGGTCGATATCGATATGGATGATCTTGCGGGCGTTCTGGGCGAAGTGCTTGGGATTGCCGATCACGCGGTCGTCGAAACGGGCGCCGATGGCCAGCAGCACGTCGCAGTGCTGCATCGCCATGTTGGCCTCGTAGGTGCCGTGCATGCCGGGCATGCCGACGAACTGGCCGCTGCTGGCGGGGAAGCCGCCCAGGCCCATCAGGGTGCTGGTGCAGGGAGCGCCCAGTTGCGACACGAGCTTGTTCAGCTCGGGCGCGGCGTTCGACAGGATGACCCCGCCGCCGGTGTAGATCATCGGCCGCTCGGCGGCCAGCAGCATCTGCACGGCTTTCTTGATCTGCCCCTGGTGGCCCTTGTTGACGGGCGCGTAGGAACGCATCGAGATCTCGCCCTTGGGCGGGGTGTACTTGCACTGCGCGACGGTGATGTCCTTGGGGATGTCCACCAGCACCGGGCCGGGACGGCCGGTGCGCGCGATGTAGAACGCGCGGCGCATGGTTTCGGCCAGGTCCTTGACGTCACGCACCAGGAAGTTGTGCTTGACGCAGGGACGGGTGATGCCGACGGTGTCGCATTCCTGGAAGGCGTCCTCGCCAATGGCCGCAGTGGGCACCTGCCCGCTGATGATGACCATGGGGATGGAGTCCATGTAGGCGGTGGCGATGCCGGTGACGGCATTGGTCACGCCCGGACCGCTGGTCACGATGCAGACGCCGACCTTCTGCGACGAGCGCGAGTAGGCATCGGCCGCGTGCACGGCGGCTTGCTCGTGACGAACCAGGATATGCTGGAATTTGTCCTGCTTGAAAATCGCGTCGTAGATGTAGAGCACCGCGCCGCCAGGGTAGCCGAAAACGTGTTCCACGCCTTCATCGGCCAGGCAGCGCACGACGATATCGGCGCCATTCATTTCCATGTTGTCTTTCCTTTCAAAACCGGCCCTGCAACCCTGACTGCTGCGCGCCCGGATACGGCGGCAACTGAACCCATACCGGCTACGGCAACATGATCCGGCGCTTAGCGGCTCACGGAGCCACGCCACCCGGACACCCTGCCGACCCGGCACACGCTCGACAGAACGCAGTGCTAACGCCCCTGGGGGACGCTGGAGGTCGAAATGGAAGCCTTGGCAACACACGCTTGTGGCGCGGCCAACGGCAAATGTATCTGCTGCAGGATGGCTGGGAGGTGACCCTGGCCATCCGCCTCATCGCACCGGTTTCGGATAGGCAGACCGGCGCAAGTGGAGCAATTTACCGCGTTGCGTCAAAGCTAGCAAATCGAGGTTTCGCGGACGTTGCACGGAAGTCGCGCCGGCCACTGCGGGAAAGTCTGGTAACCATCCGACCCCTAAAACGCCGCCAGCCTCTCTATACTTGACGCGTCACCCGGAACCGAGCCCCGCCGCCCATGGATCTGCGCATTGCCAGCATTCGCCGCTTCCTCTACAGCCACTACTTCTTCGGAGGGGTGCGCCAGGGGGTCGGCATGCTGTTGCCGGTGCTGGTGCTGGGCGGACTGTTCGGCCACTACACCACCGGCCTGGTCGCCACCTTCGGCGCCCAGTGCCTGGCCATCATCGACCAGCCCGGCGGCCCGCAGCGGCATCGCACCAACGAGATGCTGGGCGGCGCGGCGCTGGGCACGCTGACCGTCATCATCACCGGCCTGGCCTCGACCCATCCCGTGCTGATCTGGCTGGTGGTCATCGCGCAGTGCTTCGTCTATTCCATGTTCACGGTGTTCGGCAAGCGCGGCGGCCTGATCGGCTTTGCCGGCCTGCTGCTGATGACGCTGACCATGCATTCGCCGCTCGAGGCCCACGAGGTGCTGGCGCACGCCGCCGCGACCCTGGGCGGGGCGCTGTTCTACGTGGCCTTCAGCCTGGGGTTCTCGCGCCTGTTCTGGCTGCGCGAGGAGCAGCAGGCGATGTCGGTGGCGTTGTTCGCCACCGCCGATTATGTCGCCGCGCGCGCCGCGTTCTACGACGAGACCGCCGACCTGGACGAGGCCTACCGCAACCTGATCCAGCGCCAGTCGATCATGACCGAGAAGCACCAGGCCGCGCGCGACATGGTGCTGCGCGCCCTGCCCCGCGGCAAGGGCCTGGGCGACCGCCGCCGCGTGATGATCTGGAACATGTTCGTCGACATGCTGCAACTGCTCGACACGCTGGTGGCCACCCACACCGACTACGCCGCGCTGCGGCGCGCGCTGGCCGGCAACGACTGCCTGATGTTCATGCGCGACGCGCTGGTGAAGATGTCGCTGGAGCTGAACCGCATCGCGCTGGACGTGTCGCGCGGCCGCAAGGTGCAGTACCGCAGCAGCGCCAAGGCCGAGCTGCGCGCCATCGAATACGAGATCGAACAGCTCAAGCAGCAGGGCCTGGGCGAGCGCGAGCCGGAAATGCTGGCGCTGATCGTGCAGGTGCTGCGGCGGCTGCGCAACTCGGCCCGCATCGTCGACCGGCTGGCCGACCACACCGCCGCCTCGCCCCACGCCCAGCCCACCGACGTGCTGCGCATCAACAAGTCGCTGACGCGCTTCATCTCGCGCCAGGAATTCCGGGTCGGCCTGCTGACCAGCAACCTGCGGCTGGATTCGCCGCATTTCCGCTATGCGCTGCGCGTGACGGCCGCCGCCGCCATCGCCATGACGCTGGCCAGCCGCTGGCTGTCGCCGGCGTTCTCGGCGCACAACTACTGGATCATGCTGACCATCGTCATCATCATGAAGCCGGGCTTCGCGCTGACCCGCCAGCGCAACGGCTGGCGCCTGATGGGCACGCTGATCGGCTGCATCTGCGCGCTGCTGCTGTTCAACGTCACCGACAAGCCCGCCATCCTGTTCGCGGTGCTGATGGGCGCCTGCATCATGGGCAACAGCATGGTGCAGCTGAACTACATGGCCAGCGCCATCTTCAACACGCTGTTCGTGGTGCTGGTGTTCCACTTCGTCTCGCCCGGCACGGTGTCGATGTCGGTGATCGGCGAACGCGCCATCGACACGCTGATCGGCTGCGCGCTGGCGCTGGTGTGCAGCTACATCCTGCCGTGGTGGGAGGCGCGCTACCTCAAGCCGCTGGCGGCGGCCGCCACCCGCGCCAACCGGGAATACCTGATGGCCGGCATGCGCTACGTGGAAGCGATGCAGACGCATGGCGCGCCGGTGGGCGCGGCCGCCGACGCGACGCCCGCGGTCACCGACGCCGACCTGGCCTGGCGCCTGGCGCGCAAGAACGTGCACATCGCCTTCAGCAATTTCGCCGAGGCCTTCTACCGCATGATGAGCGAGCCCAAGTCGCACCAGGTCAGCGTGCCAGAACTGAACAACCTGCTGATCCAGAACCACGTGCTGGCCTCGCAGATCACCGCCGCCATTCCCATCCTGGCCGCCCTGCCGGCCACGCCCGAGGCGGTGCAGCGGGCGCTGGCCGGCATGGTCGACCTGCTGGACGAGAACCGCGCGCAGGCGCCCGCCGACCTGCCCACCCAGTTCGACACCGAAGGCGAACAGGCGGCGCTGGTCTATCCGGTCAAGCAGATGCTCAAGGCCACCCACATGATCCGCCAGGAGCTGCACGCGCTGGCCGATCCGCAGCACGCACCGCCGGTGGCGGCGCCGGCCTGACGCATCCACGCACGCTTCCAGCACAAAAAAAGCCGGCCCCGATCAGGGGCCGGCTTTTACCTGGCGCGTCCGGATCGCTCAGAGCTTGCGGCGGAACACCAGCTTGTTTTCGGTGGAGGCCGAGGCGTCGTACTGATAGCCTTCCAGGTCGAAGCCGTGCAGGCCCTCGGGCTTGGACACCTTGTGCAGGATGGCGTAGCGCGCCATCAGGCCGCGCGCGCGCTTGGCGTGGAAGCTGATGATCTTCCAGGCGCCGTTCTTCCAGTCCTGGAACACGCACTGCACCACGCGCGCCTTGAGCGCCTTCAGGTCGACCGACTTGAAATACTCTTCGGACGCCAGGTTGACGATGACCGGCGCCTTCTGGCCGGCCTGGCGCTCGTTGAGGTAGTCGGCGATGCCGCTGCCCCAGTATTCGTACAGGTTCTTGCCCTTGGGCGTTTCCAGGCGCGTGCCCATTTCCAGGCGGTACGGCTGCATCAGGTCGAGCGGCCGCAGCACGCCATACAGGCCGCTGAGGATGGCCACGTGTTCCTGGGCCCAGTCCAGCTGCCTGGCCGACAGCGTCGAGGCCTCCAGGCCTTCATACACGTCGCCATTGAAGGCCAGCACGGCCTGGCGCGAATTGGCCTGCGTGAAGGTGCGTTTCCAGTGGCCGTAGCGCTGCACGTTGAGCTCGGACAGGGCCGGGCTCAGGCTCATCAGTTCGGCGATGTCGTCCGCGGTCTTGGTCTTCAGGACCTTGATCAGGCCGGCGGCCTGGTCCACGAACAGCGGCTGGGTGTGCGTCTCGACGTGCACCGGCGAGTCGTAGTCCAGCTTCTTGGCGGGGGAAAGCAGAAACAGCATTCGGAGATTCCTTTGATCAGCGCGCCGTCCAGCCGCCATCGACGGAGACGGTCGTGCCGGTGATTTGCGCGGCGGCATCGGAGGCCAGGAAGACGGCCGTGCCGCCCAGTTGTTCGGGCGTGACGAATTGCAGCGACGGCTGCTTTTCGCTGAGCAGTTCGCGCGCGGCGGTTTCCTGGTCGACGCCGTTCTTTTCGGCCAGCGCCGAGATCTGCTTTTCGACCAGCGGAGTGCGCACCCAGCCCGGGCAGATGGCGTTGGCGGTGATGCCCTGGCCGGCGGTTTCCAGCGCGGTCACCTTGGTGAAGCCCACCACGCCGTGCTTGGCGGCGACGTAGGCCGATTTGTTGGCCGAGGCCACCAGGCCGTGCGCCGAGGCGATGTTGATGATGCGGCCGAAGCCCTGCTTCTTCATGTGCGGCAGCGCGGCGGCGGTGCCATGGAACACGGCCGACAGGTTCAGCGCCAGGATGGCGTCCCATTTTTCGGTGGGAAAGTCCTCGATCAGCGCGGTGTGCTGGATGCCGGCGTTGTTGACCAGGATGTCGATGCGGCCCATCTGGCGCACCGCGTTGTCGACCAGGCCGCGCACGGCCTCGCCCTTGGACAGGTCGGCGCCGTCGTACAGCACCTTGACGCCATGCTGGGCGGCCAGGCCGGCGCGCACCTTTTCGATCTCGGCGGCGTCGCCGAAGCCGTTCAGGACGATATCGGCGCCCTGCGCGGCCAGCGCGGTGGCGATACCCAGGCCGATCCCGCTGGTGGAACCGGTGACGACTGCGACTTTTCCTTTGAGCATAGATGTTCTCCTGTGGCGGGGCGCGGAAGGCGGGCGGCGGCCGGAACGCGCCGGCCGGCGCCGTGGGCGAAACACGGGCTGAAAAACAGCGTCAAGTGTAGCTGCCCGGCAAGGCGCCCATCATGCCATGCCCCCACGCGGCGCGGGGTCAAGGATGCGGCGACGGGGAATCCGGCGGCTCCGCCTGGCGCGGCGGCGGCGCGGAATCCGACCGGTCCTGCGCCGTCTCGGCGGGCGGCGGCGCCGGCAGGTCCGCCATGCCCCCCAGGCGCTCCGGCACGCGCTCGAGCAGCTTGATCAGGATCGGCACCACGCCCATCGACACCGCCACCACCACCGCCAGCACGTCGCGCTGGTCCAGGTCCATCAGGCGGTTGCTCCAGGCCTCGTTGAAGATGGCGAAGCTGAATTCGCCGCCCTGCGCCAGCACCATGGCGAACAGCAGGCGGTGATAGCGCGGCAGGCCCAGGAACCGCGCGAAGCCGTACAGCACCAGCGCCTTGACCAGCAGCAGCGCCGTCACGCCCGCCAGGATGAAGGCCCAGTGATCCGCCACCACGTGCAGGTTCACGGACATGCCGATCGCGACGAAGAACAGGCCCAGCAGCAGCCCCTTGAACGGCTCGATGGCGTTTTCCAGTTCGTCGCGATAGCGCGACTCGGCCATCAGCACCCCCACCAGGAAGCCGCCCAGGCCCGCCGACAGGCCGGCGTAGTTGAACAGCTGGGCGGCGCCGATCACCATCAGCAGCGCCGCCGCGGTGAACAATTCCTTCAACTGCGCCTTGGCCGCCCAGCCCAGCAGCCGCAGCCGGTAGGCCACCGCCACCACCGCCACCGCCACCAGCGCCTCCTTGAACGACGGCTCCGACGCCTGGCCGCTGCCCAGCAGCCCGGCCGCCACCAGCATCGGGATCGCCGCCATGTCCTGGAACAGCAGCACCCCCAGCGCCGAGCGCCCCATCGGCGTGCGCGTCAGGCCGCGCTCTTCCAGCAGCCGCATGGCCACCGCGGTGGACGACAGGGCCAGCGACAGCCCGCACAGCACCGCCGCCTGCCAGCCCATGCCGGCCAGATGGCGCAGCGCGGCGCCGAACACCAGCCCCAGCAGCAGCCCGCAGGCCAGCATCTGCGACGCCCCCAGCGTGAACACCTCGTGGCGCATGGCCCACAGGCGCCGCGGCGCCAGCTCCAGGCCGATGATGAACAGCATCATCACCACGCCCCACTGCGACACATTGACCATGTCGCCCACGTCGGTCACCAGCTTCAGGCACGACGGCCCCACCAGCACGCCGGCCAGCAGGTAGCCCGGGATCGCGCCCAGCCCCAGCCGCTGGGTCAGCGGCACGCACAGGACGGCGGCAAGCAACAGGATGAGGATCAGATTCATCGGCGCGAGGCGTGCGGATCGAGACAGTCCGATTCTGCGCAAAGATTGCCCAACGGGAAAGCCGGGGAAACCGTCTGAAGCGCCCGACATCGAAAGGCTTTACACAAAAGTTTTTTTTGCTGTAGAATTGCGGGCTTCGCTGCTCCGACAACGCAGATTCTTCCGACCAGGAATCTGATCGTGGGAAACCAGGAACCGCTGATGGGCTCGCCCCTGATACCGGTCACTGGAATTTCACCGTTGCGGAACCCAGCCACGGAGAGGTGGCAGAGTGGTCGAATGTACCTGACTCGAAATCAGGCGTACGGTATCCCCGTACCGTGGGTTCGAATCCCACCCTCTCCGCCAGTATTCAAAAAAGGCCAATCCCTCGGGATTGGCCTTTTTCTTTGCACGCTTGCCGCGGTATTTTCCCCTAATCCCGCCCTACCCCTCGGCCACGATCTTCGCGTCCTGGATGGTCTTGGCGTACTTGCGCTGCTCGTCGCGCATGAAGTCGGCGAAGCGCTGCACGCTGCCGCCGCCGTCTTCCGCGCCAACCTGCGCCAGCTTTTCCTGCACGTCGGCCATGGCCAGGACGCGGTCGATGTCCTGGTTCATGCGCGCGATCATGTCGGCGGGCATTTTGGCCGGACCCACCATGCCGAACCAGATGCTGGCCTCGAACCCGGGGTAGCCCTGCTCGGCCACCGTCGGCACGTCGGGCTGGCTCTTGGAACGCTGCTGCAGCGTCTGCGCCAGCGCCAGCACCTTGCCGGACTGGATCAAAGGCGTGGCCGTGGTCATGCCCTCGAAGCAATACTGCACGTGGCCGCCCAGCAGATCGTTCATCAGCGGCGCCGAGCCCTTGTAGGGCACGTGCAGCACGTCGATGCCGGCGCGGGCCTTGAAAATCTCCAGCGCCAGGTGCTGCGCCGACCCGCTGCCGGCCGAACCGAAGATGATCTTGCCGGGTTGCGCACGGCACAGCGCCACCAGCTCGGGCAGCGTCTTGGCCGGCTGCGCCGCGCCGCCGATCAGCAGCGTCGGCGTCTTGCCCACCAGCGCGATCGGCGAGAAATCGCGCTCGGCCGAATAGGCCAGTCTGGGCTGCAGGCCGGGCGCGATGCCGTGGCTGTTGACATGCGCCATCAGCAGCGTGTTGCCATCGGGCGGCTGGCGCGCCACCTGCTCGGCGGCGATGATGCCGGCCGCGCCGGCGCGGTTCTCGACGATCACCGGGATGCCCCACATCACGCCCAGCTTCTGGCCCAGCAGGCGCGCCAGCACATCGGTGCCGCCGCCCGCCGGAAATCCCACCACGATCTTGACCGGCCCCGGCGGCAGCGGTTGCTGCGCCCTGGCCGATGGCAGGACGAGCGCCGCCCCCAGCGCCGCGGCGCCGGTAATGAATTCCCTACGTTGCATGGTTGTCTCCTCGCGCGCCGGGTCCATGCCCGGCGACTGTTGGTAAGCCTTGCCCGCCGCGGCCGGCTGGGCCGCGGCGTCCTGCGGGTCCTGCTGACGCGGTCAGGCCGCGGGCGCCGCCAGCCGCTGGGCCAGTTGCGCCGACTGCGCGGCGTCCAGCTCCACCAGCGGCGGCCGGACCGTGGCCCAGACCGGATCGTTGCGCCGCTGCGCGATCGCGGCTTTCATGGCCGGGATCATCGGGTACGACTGGAAGATGGCGCGGGTCTCGTTCAGGGCGCGCTGCCGGTCCTCGGCGCCGGCCTCGCGCCACGACCGGTACAGCGCGACGATCGGGCCGGCATTGACGTTGCCGGTGGCGGTGATGCAGCCCGCGCCTCCCGCCCGCATGGTTTCCAGCAACACCGTTTCGGTGCCGGCGAACACGTCGAAGCCGCGCGGCTGGAAGTCGCGCAGCATGGCCTGGGTGTTGGCCCAGTCGCCGGAACTGTCCTTGATGCCGGCGACGATGCCGGGAAATTCGCCCAGCAAGCGGTCGATCAGGCCCAGGCTGATCGGCACGCCCGACACCGGCGGGATGTGATACAGGTAGATGCGCAGGCGCTCGTCGGCGACCCGCTCGATCACGTGGGCGAAGGCGCGGAACAGGCCCTCGTCGCTGACGCCCTTGTAGTAGAACGGCGGCAGCATGAGCACCCCGCCGCAGCCGGCGCCGACCGCGTGGCGGGTCAGCTCCACCGCGTCGGGCAGCGCGCAGGCGCCGGTGCCGGGCATCATGCGCGCGGCCGGCAGGCCGGCATCCAGCAAGGCATCCAGCAGATGGCGCTTTTCCGCCACGCTGAGCGAATTGGCCTCGGAGTTGGTGCCGAAGATCGCCAGCCCCGCGCCCTGTTCCAGCAGCGCGCGGCAATGCCCGACGAAGCGCGGCGCGCTGGGCGACAGATCCGCGTTGAAGGGCGTGAGGACCGGGGAATAGACGCCTTGCGGCCGGCCCGCGGCTCGTGTGCTCATGAAGACTCTCCTGTCAGCGGCCGATACGGGTCCACTTGCCGTAGCGTTCGACCATGCGTTCATCGAAACCGAATCCCAACCCCGGCTCCTGGTGCAGCACCACGCGACCCTGCTTGTGGGTCAGTTGGCGGTCCACCAGCTTGCGGAAATTCAGGACCTGATCGTCCCAGAAAAATTCAACATAACGCGCATTGGGCGTGGCGGCCACCAGCGGCGCGTGCACGTCGTGGAACCAGTGCGGGCACACCACCACGCCGTAGCTCGCCGCGGTCGCCGCGATGCGCTTCCATTCGGTGATGCCGCCGCACACCGCCGCGTCGGTCTGCAGGATGCCGGCCGCGCCCTTGTCCAGCAGCTCCTTGTGATACCAGCGGCCGTAGCCGATCTCGGCGGTGGCGATAGGCAGGTGCGTCAGGCGCGCCAGCTTGGCGTGGCTGTCGATGTCGTCGGGGCCGAACGGCTCTTCGATGAAGTACGGCTCGTACTGCTCGAAGCGGCGGATGTACTGCATGGCCTGGGTCACGTCCTGCCAGGCGTTGTTGCAGTCCATCATCAGCTCGACGTCCGGCCCGACGGCCTCGCGCGCCGCCTTCAGCCGCGCCTCTTCCTCGCGCGGCGACAGGCGCCCGGTCTTCATCTTGACGGCGCCAAAGCCCTTGGCGACATAGCTGGCCATTTCCTCGCCCAGGTGCTGCGGCGTCTTGCCGTCCAGGTAGTAGCCGCCGCTGGCGTAGGCCGGCACCGACTCCAGCTCGACCGCGCCGAGGAACTTGTGCAGCGGCAGCCCCGCGGTCTTGGCGTTCAGGTCCCACAGCGCGATGTCGAGCGCGCTGAGCGCGCGCATCACCGTGCCCTGGCGCCCCTGCAGCAGGGCTTCCTGGTACATGGCCTGCCACAACCCTTCGACCGCGTGCGAGTCCTTGCCCAGCAGCACCGGCGCCAGCAGGCTCTGCACGGCGGCCTCGAAGATCGCGCCGCCGGCGCTGCCGACATAGCAGAAGCCGATGCCTTCGACGCCATCGGCGCTGCGGACCTTGACCAGTCCGTAATGGCGGGTGGAGACGGTGCGGTTCGAAAACGAGGTGACCTTGTCCAAGGGCACCGCGGCGGCGCAAACGTCGATGGATTCAATGATGGGCACGGCTGGCTCCTGATAACGGGAATAGTGCGGGTTGCGTTGCCGGCGCGCCTTGCGCCGGCGCAACGCTCAAGCGCATTCTTGCCGCCCCCAAAGAAACAAACAATTATCTTGATCCATATTTAGAATATGGAAAAAACATCTTCTCGGGGCGCCAGACGATGGATTCGAGATTCCTGCAGACCTATGTGCACGTGGTGGAGCTGGGCTCGATCGCGCAGGCCGCGCGCCACCAGGGGCTGACGCCGGCCACCGTGCAGCAGCGCCTGCGCGCGCTGGAAGCGGACATGGGCAGCGCGCTGATCGCGCGCTCGGGCCGCACGGTCAAGCCGACCGCGGCCGGCACCCGCATCCTGGAACGCGCCCGCAACGTGCTGCGCGATCTGCGCGACCTGCGCTCGGCGGCCACCGAGTCCGACCTGCCGGCCGGCCCCTTGCGCCTGGGCGCCACGCCCACGGCGCTGACCGGCATCATGCCGCCGGTGCTGCGCACCTGGGCGGCGCGCCATCCCCACATCGAGATCTATATCGAGCCGGCGCCCACCACCCTGCTCTACAGCAAGGTGCTGGCCGGCGAACTGGACGGCGCGCTGCTGGTGCACCCGCTGTTCGCGCTGCCCAAGTCCTGCGTCTGGCGCGACCTGCGGCGCGAGCCGCTGGTGCTGGTGACGCCTGCCGACATGGTGGTGCCCGACCCGCTGGCGGTGATCGCGCGCGAGCCCTATATCCGCTACGACCGCAGCGTAGTGGGCGGCCGCATGGCCGACGACTACCTGCGCGCCCGCGACCTGCGGCCGCACGTGCGCTTCGAGCTGGACGGCATCGACTCGATCGCCAAGCTGGTGTCGGAGGGATTGGGCGTGGCGCTGCTGCCGGATTGGGCCACCACGGGCGCTTCCGCCCCCGTCAGGCGCTGGCCGCTGCCGGGCCCCTGTCCGGCGCGCAGCGTCGGCGCGATCTGGCCGCGCTCGGGCGTGCGCTCGGAATTGATGCGGGTGTTCGTGGAGATGGCGGAACGCCAGGCGGCGGAGCGCTGACCGGCCCGCGCGGCATGCATGCGGCCAGGGGCCGCCGCGCCTTATGCCGCCAGGTCGGCCCTCAGTTGGCCGTTGCGCGCCACCACCTTGCCGCCAGAGATCACCAGGCGACGCGGCGCGCGCTGCGCCACGGCTTCGGCCACGCCGCTGGCCGCCACCAGCACCAGGTCGGCGCGGGCGCCAGGCGCCAGCCCGTAGTCCGCGAAGCCACAGGCGCGCGCCGCGGCGGCGCTGACGCAGTCGAAGGCCCAGCCGATCTCGTCATCGCGGCGCAGGTCGTTGCGCAGGCCGATCATCATGGCGCGCGCCAGCATGTCGGGGCTGCCGTAGGGCGTCCAGGTGTCGCGGATGCCGTCGTTGCCGCCGAACAGCGTCACGCCGGCCTCGCGACAGGCGCGCAGCGCCGGCACCGGACGCGACGGCGGCGCCGTGGTCAGCAGCGCCACATCCAGCGCGGCCAGGCGCTTGAGCAGGCCGTCCAGCCGCTTGGCGTCGACGCCGCCCAGACAGAAGGCGTGGCTGACGACCACGCGGCCGCGCATGTCCAGCGCCTGCACGCGGTCCAGGATCAGGTCGAGCGAGAAGGCGCCCAGGTCGCCCGGCTCGTGCAGGTGGATATCGAGGGGTTTGCCATGCTTTTCCGCCAGCCCGAACAGCACGTCCAGCGATTGCGCCGGGTCGCGGTCGATGGCACAGGGGTCCAGTCCGCCCAGCACGTCGGCGCCCGCGGCCAGGCCCGCATCCAGCAAGGCGGCGGTGCCGGGCCGGATCAGCAGGCCCGACTGCGGAAACGCCACGGTCTGGATCTCGACCAGGCCAGCCAGGGCTTCGCGGGTGGCGTGCACGCCGTCCAGATGGCGCAGGCCGGCGTCGGTGTCGACATCGACGTGGCTGCGGATGCGGGTGGCGCCCTCGCGCAGGAAGGCCAGCGCCAGCGCGCGCGCATGGCTGGCCGCGTCATGGCCGCTGGCGGCGCGCCAGGCCCGTTCGTTGTCGATGCGGTCGGTCAGCGCCGGCCCCACCTGGTTCACGTACCACGGCGAATCCCAGGTGGTCTTGTCCAGATGGGTGTGGCCTTCCACCAGGCCGGGCAGCAACAGCGCGCCGCCGCCCTGCTCGCGCGCCACATCGGGCGGCGCCTGCAGGTTGGGGCCGATGCCGGCGATACGGCCGCCAGAAATCAGCACGTCGACCGCCGCGCCATCGGGCAGGCGAACGTTGTTTAACAGCATGTCGGTCATGGAGGTATCCGGCGCCGCCGGCACGCGGCGGCGTCCGTTCAGCCTTGCTGGGGCGGTTCGATCCAGAAGAAGCGCTGGCCCTGGCGGATCATGTCCGCCACGCCTTCGGCGCCCAGGCGATAGTCGGTGCCCATCAACGTGGCGCCACCGTCGTCGTGGATATGGATGACGGCCAGCGGGTCATTGGCCATGGTGTACCAGTAGTAACCGGGCTTGAGATCGTGCAGGTCAGTATTCATGCGTCGAGTATACAAACATCCTTGCGACGTATTCAAAAAGACACACAAGTAACCCTTTGCCTGACATGGCGCCAGCGACGCGTCATACTGTTCCATGCGAGGCTTCCGGAGCCCGCCATGTTGGCACGCGTCGACTCGGCCGCAGAACCTTGGGTATGCAAGCGTCGATCGCGAGGGGAACAACACAGGTATGAAAAGGCAGGCACTCCAATTCAGCGAGCCGCTCAAGCAAGCCATCCTGGATGGCTCCAAAGTGCAGACCCGCCGCATCGTCAAGCCGCAGCCCTCCAAACCGACGACCGCCTGGTACGCCGACGCTGCGGACTCTGGCAAATGGGTCGCCATGGGTCCGGTCCGGGAAGGATCGAGCGAAATGCGCAAGACCTCTCCCTGGGTCAGTTGCCCCTATGGTAAATCCGGAGACAGCATCACCCTCGAAGACGAGTCCGGCAAGCCTTTTGCCAACGCGGTCATCGTCGGCGTGCGCATCCAGCGCCTGCAAAAGCTGTCGGACGCCGACGCGCGCGCCGAAGGCACACAAGCGCTTTATCACGCCTCGGCGCTGTTGCCAGGCGTGCCCTTGCAAACAGCGTTTGCCTTGACCTGGTGCGAGCGCTACGGCGCGCACGCCTGGGCCGCCAATCCGTGGGTCTGGGTGGTCGAATTCCGCTGTCAGCAACCGGACGAAAACTAGGTAGCGTCGACGCTGGACAGCCCGCAGGCGGCGTGGCTGGCGCATTGGCCGCCTGGCGCAGGCGTACCGGTGTTGCCTGCAGGGAACTTGGCGGCGGCGATGGTGAGCAGCTGTAACCTGGCCGCCGTACTTCACCGCATTCCACCTTATTTCAGTCGATTTCAGCCGAGGGTTTACCAGAGTGGAATCCGCCTGCCGCGCCGCAGCATGCGGGCCCGCAACGCATCCGCAACCGTTGCGGATTGTCGCTATTGAGGGACGGTCATTTACCCACGCCGATCCGAAAAGACCGAAAATAGCCTCAACGGAATACTCAACTTTGCTGCATAACGCAGTAGGCAGGTGCAACATGAAAAAATGGCTAATCGCTGGGGCCGGTGTCGCCGGCCTGCTGATCTCCAGCGTCGCGTTGGCCCGCGTCGACGTCGGCATCTCGATCGGCGTCCCCGGGGTCGTGTACCCGGCGCCGGTCTATGCGGCGCCCGCGCCCGTCTACGTGGCGCCGGCGCCCGTCTATGCGCCCCCGCCCCCGGTCTACTACCGCCCGGCGCCCGTGTACGTCGCGCCCCCGGTGGTGTACCCGGCGCCGGTCTACATCCGCGGCGGCGGCTACTGGGGCCACCATGGCGGCTACTGGCGCGGCCCCGGCCCGGGCTACTACCACGGCCGCGGCGGCTGGCACCGCTGATCGCTCCGCGCCGGGCCAGTCATGCCGGCGCCCTGAAAAACAAAGGCCACTCCTTCGAGTGGCCTTTTTTTTCTGCGGCGTAATTTCCGGTACGCCGCGGAAAGCGGGTCAGGCCGCGGGGACCTGAACGGATTTGCCAGCCACGACGGCCGGCGGTTGTTGCGGCGCCGGGGCGGGCTTGCCCGCGGCCCAACGCGACGATTCCTGAACGAGGTCAATCCAGCGGCGCGGGGCGCTGGAGGCCCGCCACCAGCCATTATGCGGACGCATGAGCAAACTCCGGTTCACCGTTGAAACGAACACCATTGATTTCTTCAAACAACTGCCGACTCTCCTGCTCGGCTTCGTGCAAGCTCGCGAACGGCGCCTGTCCCGGCACGGTCCAGCATTTTTCCGGTGCGGTTCCGCCTACGCGGCGGGTCCATATCTGCACCCGAAAGCCCTGCTCGTCATCCTGAGCCACAGAGCATCTCACACGAAAATCTCCAATCATTCTTGAAGTCATGGACAACTCCTTGTTATATAAGTGAATGATGCGTGTCGAACGCAGGTGTATTGTGCCGAACTATCCGGCCCTTTTATTGAAAATACACAATTGCTCACATCAAAAGCAAGCACTCAGGTCGTGAAGATAATCTCTCGAGACGACAGAATTATGTCTCGATCATAAATAAGGCGGATTATCCCGCCATCCGCCTTGCGGCCGACTTGCGTTATCAGCAAGCAGCGTGCCGCCCTCGCGGCGGCAATGAAAAACGGAGCCCGAGGGCTCCGTTTTTCATTGCGCGCGGTATCGGCGTCAGGGCTTCAATACCGTCAGGCCGCCCATGTAGGGCTGCAGCGCCTCCGGCACCAGGATGCTGCCGTCGGCCTGCTGGTGGTTTTCCAGCACGGCCACCAGCGCGCGGCCCACGGCCAGGCCGGAACCGTTCAGCGTGTGCACGTATTCCGGCTTGCCCTGGGCATTGCGGAAACGCGCCTGCATGCGGCGGGCCTGGAAGGTCTCGCAGTTGGACACCGACGAAATCTCGCGCCAGGTGTTCTGCGCCGGCAGCCAGACTTCCAGGTCGTAGGTCTTGGCCGAACCGAAGCCCATGTCGCCGGTGCACAGCAACACCACGCGGTACGGCAGCCCCAGCAGCTGCAGGACGCGCTCGGCGTGGCCGACCATGTCTTCCAGCGCCTCGTAGGACTGGTCGGGCTGCGTGATCTGCACCATTTCGACCTTGTCGAACTGGTGCTGGCGGATCATGCCGCGCGTGTCGCGGCCGCCGCTGCCGGCTTCGGAACGGAAGCACGGCGTGTGGGCGGTGAGCTTGAGCGGCAGGTCGGCGGCGGCCTGGATGGTGTCGCGGGCCACGCTGGTCAGCGTGATTTCCGAGGTGGAGATCAGGTACTGGTCTTCGCGCACGAACGGCTTGCCGTGTTCGTCGACCTTGGGATCGTCGTCGCCGCCGCCCTTGGACACGGCGAACATGTCGTCCTTGAACTTGGGCAGCTGGCCGGTGCCGTAGAGCGTCGAGGCGTTGACGATGTACGGGGTGTAGCACTCGGTGTAGCCGTGCGTGCCGGTCTGCAGGTCAAGCATGAACTGCGACAGCGCGCGGTGCAGGCGCGCGATCGGGCCGCGCATGAACGAGAAGCGCGCGCCCGACAGCTTGGCGGCCATGTCGAAGTCCAGGCCCAGCGGTTCGCCCAGGGCGACGTGGTCGCGCGCCTCGAACGGCAGCGCCGGCGGGTTGCCGTCGGCGCCGGCCGCGGCGGGCAGCCAGCGGCGCACTTCGACGTTGTCGTCGGCGGATTCGCCCAGCGGCACGCTGGCGTGCGGCAGGTTCGGCACCGACATGAGCAGCTCGTTGAGCGGCTGCTGCAGGGCGGCCAGCGCTTCTTCCAGCTGCTTCAGGCGCTCGGGCACGGCCTGCGATTCGGCCATGACGGCGCTGGCGTCCTCGCCCTTGGCCTTGAGCTGACCGATCTGCTTGGCCAGCGCGTTGCGGCGGGCTTGCAGGGATTCGGTTTCGGTCTGGACCGCCTTGCGGCGAGACTCCAGCTCGTTGAACCGTTCCGTGTCGAAGGACACGCCACGGCTCTTGAGGCGGTCTACGACGGTTTGCAGGTCTTTGCGCAGCAGTATCGGGTCTAGCATGGTGATGTCGGTGAGATTGCGGGAAGCAACGGGCGTGGCCCGTTACCGTTTCTTGGCACGTTCTTCCGCGTCCAGCTCGCGCAGAAATGCCAACTTCTGCTGGATTTTAGCCTCCAGGCCGCGATCGGTCGGCCGGTAGAAGGAAGGCTTGAGCCCATCGGGGAAATATTGCTCGCCCGCGGCGTAGCCATGCGGCTCGTCGTGGGCATAGCGATAGGCCTTGCCATGGCCCAATTGTTTCATCAACTTGGTGGGCGCGTTGCGCAGGTGGATCGGCACCGGCGCGCTGCCGTGTTCGGCGGCGAATTTGCGCGCCTGGTTGTAGGCGTTGTAGACGGCGTTGGACTTGGCCGCGCAGGCCATGTAGACCACCGCCTGCGCCAGCGCCAGCTCGCCCTCGGGCGACCCCAGCCGTTCGTAGATGTCGGCGCCATTGACCGCCAGGTCGGTGGCGCGCGGGTCGGCCAGGCCGATATCCTCGACCGCCATGCGCACCAGCCGGCGCGACAGGTACTTGGGATCGGCGCCGCCGTCGATCATGCGGCAGAACCAGTACAGCGCGGCGTCGGGATTGGAGCCGCGCACCGACTTGTGCAGCGCGCTGATCTGGTCGTAGAAGGCGTCGCCGCCCTTGTCGAAGCGCCGCAGGTTCTGCGACAGCGAGATCTCCAGCCAGGCCGCGTCCACCGTGTCGCGGCCGGCGGCCTGGGCCGATTCGGCCACCACCTCGACCGCGCTGATCAGGCGGCGCGCGTCGCCGTCGGCCCAGGCCGCCAGCTGCTCGCGCGCGTCGGCGTCGATGAGGATGCGGGCGCCTTCGTCGTGGCCTTCGTTGAACGCGGTGATGGCGCGGTCGACCAGTTGCTGCAGCTCTTCAGGCGTGAGCGACTGCAGCACGTAGACGCGGGCGCGCGACAGCAGCGCCGAATTGACCTCGAACGAAGGGTTCTCGGTGGTCGCGCCGATGAAGGTAAACAGCCCGCTTTCGACGTAGGGCAGGAACGCGTCCTGCTGCGCCTTGTTGAAGCGGTGCACCTCGTCGACGAACAGGATGGTGCGGCGGCCCTGGCCCTGCGCCACCTGCGCCACCGTGACCGCGTCGCGGATGTCCTTGACGCCGCCCAGCACGGCGGAAATGGCGATGAACTGGGCGTCGAAGCCGTCGGCCATGAGGCGCGCCAGCGTGGTCTTGCCCACGCCCGGCGGGCCCCAGAAGATCATGGAGTGCGGACGGCCCGACTCGAACGCCACGCGCAGCGGCTTGTCCGGCCCCAGCAGGTGCGACTGGCCGACGACGTCGGCCAGCGTGCGCGGACGCAGGCGCTCGGCCAGGGGCACGTAGGGCCGATGGGCGGGATCGGCCGCGAAGAGATCGTTGCTCATTGGCAGCAGATGAGGGAAGACGGCAAGAAAATCAAGCCAGTATTACAACATGTCCGGCCGCCCCGCGCCCCCGTCGACCGGACCGGAAGCCGACGCGGGCGGCCCTGCCCGCCGCCCCCTCGGAAAACCCGCGCCTCAGGCCAGTTCCGGCGTGGAAAAACGGCGGTTGGCCAGCACCGGCAGCACCTTGCGGGCATGCGCGAGGCGCTCGGGATCGATGTCGGCGAACACCAGCGCCGGGGCCTCGCCAGCCTGGGCGGTGACCACGCCCAGCGGATCCACCACCATGCTGCAGCCGATATTGCGTTCGCCGCACTCGCCGGTGGCGGCGACATAGCAGGTGTTTTCCAGCGCGCGCGCCGTCACCAGCACTTCCCAGTGTTTTTCCTTCAACGGACCGCGCACCCAGGCCGCCGGCAGCGCCAGCAGGTCGGCGCCGTCCAGCGCCAGGCGCCGGGCCAGCTCGGGGAAACGCACGTCGTAGCAGGTCATCAGGCCGACCTTCAGGCCGCCGATCTCCAGCAGCGGCGGAATGTCGTTGCCGGGCGTGACGTTGGTGGATTCCTTCATGGTGAAGGCGTCGTACAGGTGCAGCTTGCGGTACTGCGACACGATGCGGCCGTCCTGCAGCGTGACCAGGGTGTTCCAGACCCGGCCGTCGCCGGTCGGCACGTGCACGCACATCATGGTGGCCAGCGACGAGCCGCGGCTGGCTTCGAGCAGGCGCGTCATGAAGGGGCCGTCCAGCGGCTGGGCGGCCTTCAGCACGATCTGCGGGTCGGTGATGTCGCGCGCCAGGATGCCCTCGGGCAGCACCAGCAGGCCGGCGCCGCCCTCGCGGGCGCGCGCCATGAGATCGACGCAGACCTGGGCGTTTTCTTCCCAGACGCGGCTGACGGCGAACTGGCCCAAAGCGACTTTCAGCATGACTCTTCCTTGTGTGGGGCGGCAAACAGGCAGCGCCGCGGATTTCCTATTGTCGCGCCAATGGCCGCGAGAGGGCAGCGGCCTGCCGGATCGCCTGGCGGTCGACGGCCGCCGACCGCCACGGCAAGCGCCGACTACGGGTAACTCCCAACTCCCGCTTGTAAATTTCTTTCACGATAATGAAAAAAAACGGATTTGACGTAAATATTTTCCAGCCACGAGCGCCCGCCATGCCCCAATCCTCGATCACCGCAGCCCCCCTGGACGTCAACGGCAAGGGCCTGGGCGCGTTTCCCGCCTCCTGTACCAACGCCGACGTGGCGGCGCTGAACTGGAACCTGCTGGCCGAGGACGTCAGCCTGCCGGTGGCGGTGCTGTACGAGGCCCGCGTGCGCCACAACCTGCAATGGATGCAGCGCTTCATGGAGGCGTACCGCGTCAAGCTGGCGCCGCACGGCAAGACCACCATGAGCCCGGCGCTGTTCCAGCGCCAGATCGACAACGGCGCCTGGGGCATCACCCTGGCCACGGCGCCGCAGGTGGTGGCGGCCTACAACCACGGCATCCGCCGGGTGCTGATGGCCAACCAGCTGGTCGGCCGCGCCAACATGGCGCTGATCGCCAACCTGCTGCGCGATCCGGCATTCACCTATTTCTGCATCGTCGACTCGGCCGCCAACGCCGCCCAGCTGGGCCGCTATTTCGGCGAACAGGGCCTGGTGCTGCCGGTGCTGATCGAACTGGGCCCGACCGGCGGCCGCACCGGCGTGCGCGACGACGCGCAATTGCAGGCCGTGGTCGAGGAAATCGGCCGCTGGCCCGGCCTGGCGCTGGCCGGCATCGAAGTCTACGAAGGCGTGCTGCAGGAAGAAAGCGCGATCCGCGCCTTCCTGCGCCGCGCCACCGACGCGCTGCGCGGCCTGGCGACCGCCGGCCGCCTGCGCAAGCACGGCCCCGCCCTGATCTCCGGCGCCGGTTCGGCCTGGTTCGACGTGGTGGCCGAGGAATTCTCGCAACTGGACATCGGCGCGCCGCTGGAAATCGTGCTGCGTCCGGGCTGTTACCTGTCGCACGACGTCGGCGTCTACCGCTCGGCCGCCGAGCGCATCAACGCCCACAACCCGGTGGCCCACAAGATGGAGCCGGGCCTGCAGCCCGCGCTGCAGGTCTGGGCCTACGTGCAGTCGCTGCCGGAGCCGGGCCGCGCCATCGTGGCCCTGGGCAAGCGCGACGCCGCCTTCGATGCGGGCCTGCCGACGCCGTCGCTGCGCCATCGCCCCGGCCAGGACGGCGCTCCCGGCGCCGCGCCGGCGCACTGGAAACTCACCGCCATGATGGACCAGCACGCCTTCATGCAGATCGACGACGCGGACGACATCCAGGTCGGCGACATGATCGCTTTCGACATCTCCCACCCCTGCCTGACGTTCGACAAGTGGCGCCAGGTGCTGCTGGTGGACGAGCAGTACCGCGTCATCGACGTGGCCGACACCTTCTTCTGACCGCCGCACCCGCGCGCCCCGCGCGCCCCGCGCGCGGCTCCCTTGCGATACGAACAAGCCCCACGTCCCGGGGGGGCAAGACAGCACTCGGGCACCCGGCGCCTTTTCCGAATTACGCGACAACCTGTTTTTGACCCTCTGGAGAGAGAATCATGAACTTCCGTACCTCCCGGCGAGGCGGTGGGCTGAAGAGCCTGCTCGCGGCCGGCGCAATTGGCTTGACCGCATTGTCGACCCCCGCCCTCTGTGCCACGCCGGTCAAGGGAGGCACGATTTCCGTCGCCACCATCGGCGAGCCGCCGACGCTCGACCCGATGAGCAGCACCGCCGACCTGGTGGGCATCCTGACCCAGCACTTCTTCGAAACGCTGTACACCTTCGACGCCAAGTGGAACCTGACGCCGCTGCTGGCCGACAAGATGCCGGACGTGACGCCGGACGGCTTGGTCTACACCATCGCGCTGCGCCAGGGCATCACCTTCCATGACGGCTCCAAGATGGATTCGTCGGACGTGCTGGCCTCGCTCAAGCGCTGGACCGAGACCGCCACGCGCGGCAAGATGGCCGCCAAGGTCATTGCCAACATCGAGGCCCCCGACGCCAACACCATCCGCATCACGCTCAAGCAGCCCTACGCGCCGCTGACCGCGCTGCTGGCCATGAACAACGCCGCCGCCGTGATCATGCCCAAGGGCAAGATTGCCCCGGTGCTGACCGAGATCGTCGGCACCGGCCCCTACCAGCTCAAGGCGCGCGTGCCGGACCAGTACATCCAGCTGACCCGTTTCGAGGGCTACAAGCAGCGCGAAGGCGAGCCCGACGGCTACGGCGGCGCGCGCAAGCAATACCTGGACGAGATCCGCTTCGTGCCGGTCGGCAACGCCAACACCCGCTCCGAAGCCGCCGCCGCGGGCCAGTTCGATTACGTCGACTCGCTGCCGGTGGAAGCGCTGGACAAGCTCAAGGGCGGCCGCTCCGACCCGGTGATGCTCAAGCCCTTCGGCTGGCCGCGCCTGGTGCTCAACACCAAGCAGGGCATCATGTCCAACCTGGCGGTGCGCCAGGCCGTGCAGCTGGCGCTGAACGAAGAGGACATGCTGTACGCCGCCTTCGGCAACAAGGACTTCTACAAGCTCAACGGCGACCTCTATCCGGAAGGCTACCCGTGGGCCACGTCGCTGGGCGGCAAGGTCTACAACAAGGGCGACGCCGCCGCGGCCAAGAAGCTGCTGGACAGCGCCAACGTGGCCGACAAGAAGATCCGCATCCTGACCAGCCAGCAGTACGAGTTCCACTACAAGATGGCGCTGGTGGCCGCGGAATACCTCAAGGCCGCCGGCTTCACGGTGGACATGCAGGTGGTGGACTGGGCCACGCTGACGCAGCGCCGCCAGGATCCGGCCGTGTGGGACATCTTCATCACCCACAGCGTGTTCCTGCCCGAGCCCGCGCTGATCGACTTCCCGTCCAAGGACGCGCCGGGCTGGTGGGACACGCCGCGCCGCGCGCAGGTGATGGATGCCTTCAACCAGGCCCGCACTCAGGAAGAGCGCGTCAAGCGCTGGGCCGACGTGCAGCAGGCCGTGTATGACGAAGTGCCGTTCGTGAAGGTCGGCGACTTCAATGCGCAGGCCGCCCGTTCGCCGTCGCTGCAAGGCGTCAAGCCGGCACCGTGGCCGTTCTTCTGGAACGCCTGGAAGGCGCCGAAGTAAGCCGCGCCGCGGGGCGGGCCGAGCCGGCCTGCCCCGCCGCCATCCCAGCGCCCGCGTCGGCGCGCCGATCTTTAGGATGCCACTGTGTTGCGTTATCTCTTGAACCGGCTGGTCGGGCTGGTGGCCGTGATGTTCATCGTCGCGACCATCGTGTTCGTCATCATCCGCGTCACGCCCGGCAACCCCGCCGCCGTGATGCTCGGCCCCCAGGCCAGCCAGGCCGACATCGCCGCGCTGGAACACCAGCTGGGGCTGGATCGCCCCCTGCCCGTGCAATACGTGTCGTGGCTGGGCAAGCTGGCGCAGGGCGACCTGGGCCAATCCATCTTCATGAACAAGCCGGTGCTGGCGGCGCTGGCCGACCGCGCCGAGCCGACCCTGCTGCTGACGCTGATGTCGCTGTTCATCGCCACGCTGATCGCGTTGCCGGTGGGCATCCTGTCGGCGGTCAAGCGCGGCACCACGCTGGACCAGTCGGTGCTGTCGTTCTCGATGTTCACCTCCAGCGTGCCGAGCTTCTGGCTGGGCCTGCTGCTGATGCAGCTGTTCTCCGTCAAGCTGGGCTGGCTGCCGGTGTCGGGTTATGGCGGCCCGGACGCCTCGTTCGCCACGCGCGTGTCGCACCTGATCCTGCCGGCGGTGGTGCTGGGGCTGGTGAACTCGGCGCTGATCACCCGCTTCATCCGCGCCAGCATGCTGGACGTGCTGCGCGACGACTATGTGCGCACCGCGCGCGCCAAGGGCCTGACCGAGACCCGCGTGATCCTGAAGCACGCCGTGCGCAACGCGCTGATCCCGATCCTGACGGTGCTGGGCCTGACCACCGCCCTGCTGATCAGCGGCGCCGTCGTCACCGAGACCGTGTTCGGCCTGCCGGGCGTGGGCAGCCTGGTGGTGTCGGCCGTGCTGCGGCGCGACTATCCCGTCATCCAGGGCGCCCTGCTGATCATCGCGGCCATCTACGTGCTCATCAACCTGTTCATCGATCTGCTGTACCTGCTGGTCGATCCGCGCGTCCGTTACTGATGATGAACCCACCCCCGACGCGCCTTCGGCGCCTCCCCCTCAAGGAGGCGCCACGGGCGGCCCGGCAAAGCCGGCTCCGCGGTGGCCCCGCTTGGAAGTGTTGCGAACGAAACGACCGAAATGACTAATCCAACTACCGTTAACGCCGGCGCGGACCGCTGGCAGGTGTTGCGCCTGCTGGTGTCCCGCAAGACCGTGCTGATCAGCCTGATCGTGCTGATCGTGCTGGTGGCCGCGGCGCTGCTGGCGCCCTGGGTCAGCCCCTACGACCCGTTCAAGCTGTCCATCATGAACCGCCTCAAGGCGCCCGGCGCCGTACACTGGTTCGGCACCGACGACTTCGGCCGCGACGTGTTCAGCCGCGTCATCTATGGCGGCCGGCTGTCGCTGCTGGTGGGCTTCTCGGTGGTGATCGTGTCCAGCGTGCTGGGCATCGCGCTGGGGCTGATCGCCGGCTTCTTCCGCTCGGCCGACAAGTTCGTGTCGCGCCTGATCGACGCCATGATGGCCTTCCCCGACATCCTGCTGGCGATCTCGCTGGTGGCCGCGCTGGGGCCGTCGCTGGTGAACGTGGTGATCGCGCTGGGCATCGTCTACACGCCGCGCCTGGCCCGCATCGTGCGCGCCTCGACCCTGGTGATCCGCGAGCTGCCGTTCGTCGAGGCCGCCCGCGCGCTGGGCGTGTCGACCTGGCGCATCGTCACCGTGCACGTGCTGCGCAACCTGCTGTCGCCGATCCTGGTGCAAGGCACCTTCATCTTCGCCTACGCGATCCTGGCCGAAGCCGGCCTGTCGTTCCTCGGCGTGGGCGTCTCGCCCGACATCCCCACCTGGGGCACCATGATCAACGCCGGCCAGCAATACATGGGCTCGGCCGATTGGATCATGATCTTCCCCGGCATCGCCATCGTCCTGTCGGTGCTGTCGCTGCAACTGGTCGGCGACGGCCTGCGCGACGTGCTCGATCCGCGCCTGCGCAAGGAGCTGTAATCATGACCGCAAGCACCCGAGACATCGTGCTGTCGGTGGAAGGCCTGAAGACCTGGTTCCACAGCCGCGACGGCGTCGCCAAATCGGTCGACGGCGTCACCTTCGACCTGGCCCGCGGCGAAACGCTGGCCATCGTCGGCGAATCCGGCTCCGGCAAGTCCGTCACCAGCCTGTCCATCATGGGCCTGCTGCCCAAGCCGGCCGGCCGCATCGAAGCGGGCAAGATCCGCTTCCGCGACCGCCGCGGCCAGGAACACGACCTGGCCCACGCCTCGCCGGCCACGCTGCGCCGCATCCGCGGCGCCGAGATCGCCATGATCTTCCAGGAGCCGATGACCAGCCTGAACCCGCTGTACACGGTGGGCGACCAGATCGCCGAGGCCGTGCTGCAGCACGAAGGCGGCTCGCACGCGGCGGCCATGAAGCGCGCCCGCGACATGCTCGACCGCGTCGAGATCCCCGCGGCCGACCGGCGCGTCAACGAGTATCCGCACCAGATGTCCGGCGGCATGCGCCA
This sequence comes from Achromobacter sp. 2789STDY5608621, assembly GCF_001299375.1. Classification (NCBI taxonomy): domain Bacteria; kingdom Pseudomonadati; phylum Pseudomonadota; class Betaproteobacteria; order Burkholderiales; family Alcaligenaceae; genus Achromobacter; species Achromobacter sp. 2789STDY5608621. The sequence continues at coordinate 45,060 of NZ_CYTU01000006.1, forward strand.
GCGCGTCATGATCGCCCTGGCGCTGGCCTGCAACCCGGCGGTGCTGATCGCCGACGAACCCACCACCGCGCTGGACGTGACGGTGCAGGCCCAGATCCTGGATCTGCTGCGCCGGCTGCAGGCCGAGATGAACATGAGCATCCTGTTCATCACCCACAACCTGGGCGTGGTGGCCGAGATCGCGCATCGCGTGGCGGTGATGTACGCCGGCCGCGTGGTCGAGGACGCCGGCGTCTACGACCTGTTCGAAAAGCCCACCCATCCTTACACCCGCGGCCTGCTGTCCTGTCTGCCGACCGCGGCGCTGCTGGCCTCGGGCGAGCGCCTGCGCGCCATCCCGGGCAACGTGCCGAGCGTGCTGTCGCTGCCGGCCGGCTGCACCTTCGCGCCGCGCTGCGCGCAGGCCGACGACAGCTGCCGCCGCGACGTGCCCGAACTGGTGGCGGTGCAAGATCAGCACCGCGCCCGCTGCATCAAGGTGACTCCGCTATGACCGCAAGCCCCCAACCCGCGCGCGCCGCCGAGCCGCTGGTGCGCATCGAGGACCTGAAGGTCCACTTCCCCACCTCGCAGGCGCGCAACGCGCCGGTGGTGCGGGCGGTGGACGGGGTCAGTTTCGACGTGCCGCGCAACACCATCGTCGGCCTGGTGGGCGAGTCCGGTTCCGGCAAGACCACCACCGGCCGCGCCCTGCTGCGCCTGTTCGCGCCCACCGCCGGCCGCCTGCTGTTCGACGGCCAGGACCTCACCAAACTGTCCGAGAAAGAGATGCTGCCGTGGCGCCGCCGCATGCAGATCGTGTTCCAGGACCCCTACGCCAGCCTCAACCCGCGCATGACGGTGGCCGAGATCCTGGGCGAGGCGCTCGACACCCATCGACTCGCGCAGCACCGCCGCGAGACCCGTATCGGCGAACTGCTGGAACGCGTCGGCCTGAACGCCGATCACAGCCGCCGTTATCCGCACGAGTTCTCGGGCGGCCAGCGCCAGCGCATCGGCATCGCCCGCGCCCTGGCGGTCGAGCCCGACTTCATCGTGGCCGACGAACCGGTCTCGGCGCTGGACGTGTCGGTGCAGGCGCAGGTGCTGAACCTGCTGCAGGACTTGCAGCGCGACCTGGGCCTGACCATGCTGTTCGTGGCGCACGACCTGGCCGTGGTCGACTACCTGTGCGACGAGGTGGTGGTGATGTACCTGGGCCGCGTCATGGAACGCGGCCCGACCAGCGAGGTCTACGCGCGGCCGCGCCATCCCTATACCCGCGCGCTGCTGTCGGCCGCGCCGGTGCCGGATCCGCGCGCGCCGCGTTCGCGTATCCTGCTCAAGGGCGACATCCCCAGCCCGGTCAACCCGCCGTCGGGTTGCGTCTTCCGCACCCGCTGCCCGCACGCCATCGATGCCTGCGCCACGACCGAGGCGCGCGACGTCAACGTCGGCCCGGGCCATTTCGCGGCCTGTTCGCGCCTCGGCGATCCCGAACTGGCCGCGTAGCGCCCCGCCCGCATCGATCCAGGAACACCACATGAACATCATCCGCGACATCGTCTTCCAGATACGCAGCCGCCGGGACGACCTGAGCGTGACCGAGCGCAAGGTCGCCGACGCCATCCTGGACAACATCATCTGGAGCGCCAGCGCCACCGTGGACCAGCTGGCGGCCAAGGCCGGCGTCAGCATCGCCACCATCTCGCGCTTTGCCCGCACCGTGGGCTGCGACGACACCCGCGACCTGAAGATGAAGCTGGCGCAGGCCAGCACCGTGGGCAGCCGCTTCCTGGACCAGGGCACGCCGGCCGAGGAAAGCACGTTCTACGCGCGCATCTACGCCGACATCGAAAGCACGCTGCGCGCCCACCTGCCAACCTTCACCGAGCCGCTGTTCGAGGCCGCCGCCGCCATCGTCGACGGCGCCCGCATGGTCTACGTGTTCGGCATGGGCGGCGCCTCGGCCGTGCTGGCGCAGGAAGTGCAATCGCGCCTGGTGCGCCTGGGCTATCCGATCGCGGTCTACAGCGACGCCGTGCTGCTGCGCATGGTGGCCGCCACCCTCGACGAGCGCGACGCCGTGGTGATCCTGTCGGCCTCGGGCCTGACGCCCGAAATCGTCGGCGCGGCGCGCATCGTCAAGCAGTACCGCGCCCGCATCGTCGCCGTCACCGACGCCACGTCGGAACTGGCCAGGCTGGCCGACGTGGTGCTGCCGATCCGCACCGACGAAACCGACTTCATCTACAAGCCCTCGGCCTCGCGCTACGCCATGATGCTGGCGATCGACCTGCTGTCGACCGAGCTGGCGATGCTGAACCAAGAAGAGAACCGCGAACGCCTGCGCCGCATCAAGCTGGCGCTGGACGAACACCGCGGCGGCCCCAACCGGCTGCCGCTGGGCGACTGAACCTGGAAATCAAGATGTACGACACCCTCATCGGCAATGTCCGCGTGCTCGACGGCTCGGGCGGCGCCGAATACACCGCCGACGTCGCGCTCTCCGGCGGCCGCATCGCGGCCATCGGCGACCTGTCCGGCCAGCCGGCGGGGCAGATCATCAACGGCGCCGGCCTGGCGCTCGCGCCCGGCTTCATCGACGTCCACACCCACGACGACACCAACGTCATCCGCACCCCCGGCATGCTGCCCAAGCTGTCGCAGGGCGTGACCACGGTGGTGGTGGGCAACTGCGGCATCAGCGCCTCGCCGGTCTCGCTGCGCGGCGAGCCGCCCGACCCGATGAACCTGCTGGGCCAGCGCGACGACTTCGCCTACCCGACCTTCGCCGACTACACCCGCGCCATCGAGGCCGCGCATCCCGCCGTGAACGTGGCCGCGCTGGTCGGCCACACCGCCCTGCGCAACAACCACATGGACCGTCTCGACCGCAGCGCCACGCGCGACGAGGTGCTGGCCATGCGCGAGCAACTGCGCGAAGCCCTGGCCCACGGCGCCATCGGCCTGAGCACCGGCCTGGCCTACGGCTCGGCGATCGAGGCCGACACCGCCGAGGTCAAGCTGCTGGCCGAAGTCCTGGACGAATTCGGCGCGCTCTACACCACCCACCTGCGCTCGGAATTCGCCGCCATCCTGGAAGCCATGCAGGAAGCCTTCGACATCGCCCTGCACGCCCGCGTGCCGGTGGTGGTGTCGCACCTGAAATGCGCCGGCGCCGGCAACTGGGGCCGCACCAAGGAAGTGCTGTTCAAGCTGGAGAACGCCGGCCGCATGCAGCACGTGGGCTGCGACTGCTATCCGTACTCGGCCAGCTCGTCCACGCTCGACCTCAAGCAGGTCACCGACGAATTCGACATCGACATCACCTGGTCGGTGCCGCACCCCGAACAGGCCCGCCGCAAACTGTCCGCCATCGCCGCCGACTGGGGCGTGACGCTGCTGGAAGCGGCGAAGCGCCTGCAACCGGCCGGCGCCGTGTACCACAACATGCACGAGGACGACGTGCGCCGCGTGCTGTCGAACCGGCTCACCATGGTCGGCTCCGACGGCCTGCCCAACGATCCCATGCCGCACCCGCGCCTGTGGGGCGCCTTCCCGCGCGTGCTCGGCCACTACAGCCGCGACGTCGGCCTGTTCCCGCTGCCCGAGGCCGTCCACAAGATGACCGGCCTGTCCGCCGCCCGCTTCGGCCTGGCCGAACGCGGCCTGGTGCGCACGGGCTTCCACGCCGACCTGGTGCTGTTCGACCCCGCCACCGTCATCGACCGCGCCACCTTCGCCGCCCCCGTCCAGACCGCCGCCGGCATCGAGGCCGTCTGGGTCAACGGCGTCCTGTCCTACCGCCACGGCCAACCCACCGGCGACCGCGCCGGCCGCTGGCTGCCCCGCAACGGCGACCTGCGCGCCAGCTTCGCCGCCTCCACCCCCGCCCTCCAGGAGCCCTGACATGAGCAGCACCACCCCCACCGCCGACAACAACGGCATCACCCGCTACGGCGTCGCCGGCGGCACCGGCCAAGGCGGCTCCCACATGCCCTTCGCCCGCGCCGTCGCCGCCGACGGCTGGCTCTACGTCTCGGGCCAGGTCCCGATGGAAAACGGCGAAGTCATCGAAGGCGGCACCGTCGCCCAGTCCCACAAGGCCATCCAGCAGGTCCTCGCGATCCTCAAGGAAGCCGGCTACGGCCCCGAACACGTCGTCCGCTGCGGCGTCTGGCTCGACGACGCCCGCGACTTCCCCTCGTTCAACAAGGTCTTCAAGGAATACTTCGGCAACAATCCCCCCGCCCGCGCCTGCGTGCAGTCGCCGCTGATGGTGGATGCGAAAGTAGAAATTGATTGTGTAGCGTACAAACGCCCGTAATCTGCCCCGACGCAAGACACCACGTATGAAAAAAACGGCCGCCCGCGCGGCCGTTTTTTGCGGGCAACGCAAACCTCTCCCATGCCCCCGAGGTCCAGCAGCGCCGCATTTCTCGAAACCGTTAGCCCGGCGCGGGGCGCGCAGGCGGTGAGCGCGCCGTCGATGCGCCCGAGGGAATCTGAAGGCAGTCGCCGCAGGCGACAACGAAGATGACAAAGGAAAAGTCCGGAGCGAACGCTCCGGACCGCAATCGTTGGCGCGCTCACCGCCTGCGCGCCCCGTGCCGGGCGGCCTACGCAGCAAGCACCGCCCAACTACATCTTGACGACATCCACACCCTTGGGCGCCACAAACCGAAACTCCCCCTCCCCAAGCTTGGGATTGGGAACGATCGCAGAAAGATCCACCCGCGTCGTCTGCCCGAACGAATCCAGCAGCTCCACCCGCACCGGCAGATTGTCCTTCATGCCGATATCCACCCGGGAGAACCCCGCATCCGCCGTGCGCGGCTTCGCCCGCAGCCAATCGATGCCATCCTTGGACGGCAACGCCGACACATCGAACGATTGCTCCAGCGACCCCGACCCGAACAGGATCGCCGCCGGCGACGTCCCGATGGCGGCATCCACCTTGCGCTCGGTCACCTGCGCCAGGTCCGGATCGAACTGGAACACCTGCTTGCCGTCCGAGATCACCAGCTGCTCGTAGGGCTTCTGCACCGCCCACTTGAACTTGCCCGGCCGCTGGAACGAGAACACGCCCGTCTGCGCCGGCTGCGTGCGCCCCTGCGTATTGACGGTGTATTGGGAAAACGCGCCCGTCGCCGCCGTCACCGACCCCACGAACGCGCGCAACTGTTCCTGCGCGCTGGCGGCCATCGCCGCGGCCGGCGTCAACACCGGGACCAGGCAGAAGGCCAGGCCGGCGGCCAGGCCACGAAACGTCTTCATCATGCTTCCTCTCGAGCGGCGGCGGGCACCAGGATCTCCCGGTTGCCATTGGACTGCATCGCCGACACGATACCCGATTGCTCCATCTGTTCCAGTAACCGCGCCGCACGGTTGTAACCAATGCGCAGGTGGCGCTGCACCAGCGAGATCGAGGCGCGGCGATGCTTGAGCACCACCTCGCAGGCCTGGTCGTACATCGGGTCCGACTCGGCGTCGCCGCCGATGCCGGTGACGCTGCTGGCGCCTTCGCCGCCGTCGCCGTCCAGCCCGCCTTCCAGCAGGCCCTCGACATAGTTCGGCTCGCCCTGCGCCTTCAGGCTTTCCACCACGCGGTGCACTTCGTCATCGCTGACGAAGGCGCCGTGCACGCGCACCGGCAGGCCGGTGCCCGGCGGCATGTAGAGCATGTCGCCCTGGCCCAGCAGGGTCTCCGCGCCCATCTGGTCGAGAATGGTGCGCGAGTCGATCTTGGACGACACCTGGAACGCGATGCGGGTCGGGATGTTGGCCTTGATCAGGCCGGTGATGACGTCGACGCTGGGACGCTGCGTCGCCAGGATCAGGTGGATGCCGGCCGCGCGCGCCTTCTGCGCCAGGCGGGCGATCAGTTCTTCGATCTTCTTGCCCACCACCATCATCAGGTCGGCCAGCTCGTCGATGACCACCACGATGGTGGGCAGCGGCGACAGCGGCTCGGGCTGGTCGGGCGTCAGCGAGAACGGATTCGGGATCGGTTCCTCGCGCTTGATGGCGTCGCGGATCTTGGTGTTGTAGCCGGCCAGGTTGCGCACGCCCATCTTGCTCATCAGGCGGTAGCGCTTCTCCATTTCGCCCACGCACCAGTTCAGCGCATTGGCGGCATGGCGCATGTCCGTGACCACCGGCGCCAGCAGGTGCGGAATGCCTTCGTAGACGCTCATTTCGAGCATCTTCGGATCGATCAGGATCAGGCGGGTGTGCGAGGCGTCGGCCTTGTACAGCAGCGACAGGATCATGGCGTTGATCCCGACCGACTTGCCCGATCCGGTGGTGCCCGCCACCAGCAGGTGCGGCATCTTGGCCAGGTCGGCCACCACCGGGTTGCCGGCGATGTCCTTGCCCAGCGCCATGGTCACCACCGAATGGCTGGCGTGATAGGTCTGCGACCCCAGGATCTCGGACAGTTTGACCACCTGGCGGCGCGGGTTGGGCAGTTCCAGGCCCATCAGGTTCTTGCCCGGAATGGTTTCCACCACCCGGATGCTGACCAGGCTGAGCGCGCGCGCCAAGTCCTTGGCCAGGTTGACGATCTGGCTGCCCTTGACGCCGGTGGCCGGCTCGATTTCGTAACGCGTGATGACCGGGCCGGCCTGCGCCGCCACCACGGTGACGGACACGCCGAAGTCGGCCAGTTTCTTTTCGATCAGGCGCGAGGTGAATTCGATGGTCTCGGCCGACACGGTTTCCTGGTTGGCCAGGGGCGGATCCAGCAGGCTGATGGCCGGCAGGTCGCCCTCGCCGCCCGGCGGCGGGGCGAAGAACAGCGATTGCTGCTTTTCCTTTTCGACGCGTTCGGACTTGGGCACCACGGTGATCGCCGGCTCGATGCGCACCGGTTGTTCGTGCACCAGCTTTTCCTGCTTGGCCACCACCTGCTCGGTGCGCACGGCCTTGGCCACCTCGCCGACCTTGCGGTCTTCGCGCGCGGCGTAGGAATTGCGCACCCGGCGCACCAGGCCTTCGAGCCAGGAGCCGACGCGCTCGGCCACCGTCAGCCACGAGAACGAGAAGAACAGGCTCAGGCCGATCGCCAGCATCACCAGGAAGGCCAGCGTGCTGCCGGTGAAACCGATGCTGCGGCCCATCAGGTCGGCCAGGGTGTGGCCGATGACGCCGCCGGCGCCGCTGGCGCTTTCCGAGGCGCCCGGCAGGTGGGTGCCGCGGCTGGCCAGGCGCAGGGCTTCCATGCCCAGCGAGCCGATCAGCAGCAGGAAGAAGCCGATGCCCTCTTCCCAGTGGACGCGCGGCAACACTTCCGGCTGCTTACCATTGGTAACGCGAAGATGGCTGGCGAGGCGGCGGTAACCCGCCCGCACCCGGTGCAGCAGCAGGATGACCCACCACCAGGCGGAGAAACCGAACAGGTACAGCAGGATGTCCGCCAGGTAGGCGCCGAGGGTTCCGCCCCTGTTATGGATGGTCCCGGCGGGGACGGAATGGGACCAGCCCGGGTCGGCGGCGCTCCAGGTGGCCAGCACCAGCGTGAGCCAGGCGGCCAGGGCGGCGAAGAGGATCCAGCGGGCTTCGCGCAGCAACGCGGAGATACGCGTCTGCAGCGGCGAAGGCCCGTTGCGGGTGTTGCGCGAAGCGCGCGGAGAAGCAGTCGAGATACGCGGCATGCGGCTCATTATAATTGGGCGTTAACCTAAAGATACCCGCCCATGTCCACGCCTACGCACGCTAAAGTTTTGATACTCGGATCCGGCCCCGCCGGTTACACGGCGGCCGTCTATGCGGCACGCGCCAATCTGAGCCCCGTCCTTGTTACAGGTTTGGCCCAAGGCGGCCAGCTGATGACCACCACGGACGTCGACAACTGGCCGGCCGACGCCGATGGCGTGCAGGGTCCGGACCTGATGCAGCGCTTCCAGAAGCACGCCGAGCGCTTCAACACCGAAATGCTGTTCGACCACATCGCCAAGGTCGACCTGTCCAAGCGTCCGTTCACCCTGACCGGCGACACCGGCAAGGTCTACACCTGCGACGCCCTGATCATCGCCACCGGCGCCTCGGCCAAGTACCTGGGCCTGCCGTCCGAAGAGGCCTTCATGGGCCGCGGCGTGTCCGGTTGCGCCACCTGCGACGGCTTCTTCTACCGCAACCAGGACGTGGTCGTGGTCGGCGGCGGCAACACCGCCGTCGAGGAAGCCCTGTACCTGTCCAACATCTGCCGCAAGGTCACCCTGATCCACCGCCGCGACAAGTTCCGCGCCGAGCCGATCCTGGTCGACAAGCTGATGAGCAAGGTCGAGAACGGCAACATGGAACTGAAGGTGTTCCATACGCTGGAAGAAGTGCTGGGCGACGACAGCGGCGTCACCGGCGTGCGCGTGCGCCACGTCGACACCGGCGCCACCGAAGACCTGAAGGTCACCGGCGCCTTCATTGCCATCGGCCACCAGCCCAACACCGAGATCTTCCAGGGCCAGCTCGAAATGAAGGACGGCTACATCGTCACCAAGAGCGGCCTGTCCGGCATGGCCACCATGACCTCGGTCCCGGGCGTGTTCGCCGCCGGCGACGTGCAGGACCACGTCTACCGCCAGGCCATCACCAGCGCCGGCACGGGCTGCATGGCCGCCCTGGACGCACAACGGTGGCTGGAGAATGCGGGGCAATAAGGTCGGCGCGGCCGACCTGAAACGCCTCAAGAAAGACCTGCAGGCCGAGCAAGAGCGCGCCGCCCTCGCCCAGCGGGTGGCGGCGCTGAAGAAAACCGCGCCGGCGCCCGGCGCGGACACCGATCCGGCCGACGACATGGCCGCGTTCCGGCGCACCATGCAGTCGGTCAAGCCGATCAAGCAGGCCGCGCGCGTCGAGCACAAGCCGGCGCCGCAGCCGGCCCCGGCGCTGCGCCGCGCCAACGCGCTGGGCGAAACGTCCACGCGCGCGGATGTGGGCGTCTCGGACGGCGGCGAAATCACGCACCTGCTGTCCGAAGGCGGCACGGCCTTCGTGCGCAGCGACGCCGCGCCCGACACCGCGCGCAACCTGCGCCGCGGCCAGTGGCGCGCCGGCGCCGAACTCGACCTGCACGGCCTGCGCGTAGAGCAGGCGCGCCACGCCATGCTGTCGTTCCTGGACGAGTGCCAGGAACACGGCATCCGCTGCGTGCGCATCGTGCACGGCAAGGGCTACGGCTCGGAAGGACTGGAGCCGGTGCTCAAGGACAAGGCCCGCACCTGGCTGGTGCAGAAGACTGAAGTCCTGGCGTTTTCCGAGGCGCCCGAGCGCGAAGGCGGCGCCGGCGCCCTGCTGGTGCTGCTGCGCCAAGCCGAGGGATCGCGCAAATGAAGTGGCTCTACCTGGGCATCGCCATCATTGCCGAGATCTTCGCCACCAGCGCCCTGAAAAGCTCCGACGGCTTTTCGCGCCTGCTGCCGTCGGTGGTGACGGTGTTTGGCTACATGATCTCGTTCTACTTCCTGTCGCTGACGCTGCGCGAGGTGCCGGTCGGCATCGCCTACGCCATCTGGTCGGGCGTGGGCATCGTGCTGATCTCCATCGTCGGCGCGCTGTTCTTCAAGCAGCACCTGGACACCCCCGCGCTGATCGGCATCGGCCTGATCATCGCCGGCGTGGTGGTCATGAACGTCTTCTCGAAGTCCGTGTCGCACTGAGCCGTCCCGGGCGCAAGCCCGGGTCCGGCCGCCGCCGGCGCGTGTCCGGGCCGCCCGGCGCCCCCGCCACGCTCAGGCCGTGCCGTTTTCCGCGGGCGGCTTCGGCGCGCCCGGATGGCGCAGGTAGTCCACCAGCGCCAGCGTGGCGCGGTCGGGCGGCGGCGTCAGCAGCGACACCACGATGATCGTCAGGAACGCCACCGGCGCGCCGAACACCCCGGCCGCGATCGGCTGGATGCCCCACCACAGGTCCACCGGCTGGGTCCGCGAGATCCCCAGCACCCATTCCCGCAGCCACGGATGCGTGTGTGTCATGTAGGCAAACGTCACCAGCAGGCCCGCAGCCATGCCTAGCGTGGCGCCCCACTTGTTGGCGCGGCGCCAGAACACGCCCATCACCAGCGCCGGGAAGAACGACGAGGCCGCGAACGAGAACGCCGCCGACACCATGAAAAGGATGTCGGCCGGCTTGCGCGCCGCCACCCAGGCCGCGCCGAACGCCACCACCAGCAGCAGGATCTTGGACACCATCACCCGCCGCGCCGCCGACATGCGCGGCGACACCATCCGGTACCACATGTCGTGCGACAGCGAATTGGACAGGGTCAACAGCAGGCCATCGGCGGTGGACAGCGCCGCCGCCAGGCCGCCCGCCGCCACCAGCCCGGAGATCACATAGGGCAAGCCGCCGATCTCGGGCATGGCCAGCACCACCACGTCCGCGCCGATGCTGATCTCGCTGAGCTGCACCACGCCATCGCGGTTGATGTCGGTGACGTCCAGCAGATTGCTGTCGACCGCGCTCCAGGCATGCACCCAGTTCGGCAGGCTGAGGAAATTCGACCCCACCACCTGCGTGTAGACCTCGTACTTCACCAGCAGCGCCAGCGCCGGCGCCATGAAATACAGCAGCAGGATGAACAGCAGCGACCAGCACACCGAGCGGCGCGCCTCGATCACCGACGAGGTGGTGTATGAGCGCATCAGGATGTGCGGCATGCCCGCGGTACCCAGCATCAGGCACAGCACCAGCGCCAGGAAATTGATGCGCATGTTGCGCCGTTCCTCCGGATCTTCGGATGGGAAGGGCTCGGCATGCGGGGTCAGCGGCGCGGCGCGCGCCTCGAAGGTGGCCTTGGCCTGAGACCAGGCGATCCTGGCCTCCTCCACATTGGGCGGAAAGGCCGCCAGTTCGCGTTCGACCGAACGGATCTCGACCATCGGCGCGTCGCCGGCGTTGAGCTGGGCCAGGCGGCTGCGCAGCTTGTCCTTTTCCAGCGCCCAGGACTCGGGCAGGTCGCGCACCCGCTGCGCCATCTCGTCGGCGCGCTCCTGCCACAGGCGGCGCACCTCGATCTCGGCCGGATCGTTCTGCAGGTAGACCTCTTTTTCGGTCACCTGCTGCAGCACCGCGCCGGCCGACAGCTGCGGCACCGGCATGTCGGTGTGCTTGATCGACAGCCACACCACCGGCACCAGGTAGGCGATGACCAGGATGATGTACTGCCCCACCTGGGTCCAGGTGACGGCGCGCATGCCGCCCAGGAACGAACAGACCAGCATGCCGCCCAGGGCCACGAAGATGCCCAGCTCGAACGAAATGCCGGTCATGCGCGTGGTGATGATGCCCACGCCGTAGATCTGCGCCACCAGGTAGGTGAACGAACAGAGGATGGCGCAGGCCACGCCCGCCAGCCGCGGCAGGTTGCCGCCGTAGCGCGCCCCCATGAAATCGGGAATGGTGTATTGGCCGAAGCGGCGCAGGTACGGCGCCAGCAGCATCGCCACCAGCACGTAGCCGCCGGTCCAGCCCATGATGTAGGCCAGTCCGCCGTAGCCCGTCAGGTACAGCGTGCCGGCGACGCCGATGAAGGAAGCCACCGACATCCAGTCCGCGGCGGTGGCCATGCCGTTGTAGAAGGCCGGCACCCGCCGGCCGGCCACGTAGTATTCGACCTGGTCCGAGGTGCGGCAGACGATGCCGATGCCCGCGTACAGGCTGACCGTGACCAACAGGAACACGTAGCCGATCCAGTTGCGCGGCAGGCCCAGGATCTCGGCCAGCGCCATCAGCAGGATCATCAGCGCGAAGCCGGCCGTGTACAGCACGTAGATGCGGCGCAGCCGGATGCTGAATTGCTGCGGGGTATCTCCGCCGAACGGCATCAGGCGTCCCCCTTGGCCTCTTCCGAGCGCTGGTCGGCGCGGTTCATGATCCGCGCATAGATGCCGATGATGATGAGATAGGCCAGCGGCGCGCCGTAGGCCGCCATCCAGAACGAGAACGGCCAGCCGATGAAGTCGAACGACAGGCTGCGGGCGAAATAGGATGGAACGAAGGTCAACGTCGCCCAGACGACCAGCAGCAACACGATCAGCCGCACATTGCGGCGCCAGTAGCGCGTGGGGACGGGTTTGGAGGAAACGCGGGATTCCGGCATAGCTAGCGTGAGCGAAACCTGGGGAATATCGCGAAACGCGGCGCTGGAAAAAACCCTGGCGTGCGGAATACGGGCTTTTTATGCGACAACGGCCGGCACTGCCTGGTGCCAGCCGTTGTGCGTTTTGCTTTTCTTGAGTACTGCTACTTTTTTATGTACCGGTGCCGCCGGTAATTGCCCATGCAGGGCTTTGTCTCCTCACCTGCATGGGAAGAGATTCTGCACCAGATGCGGGAATGCCACACTAGGGGAATGCCCTAATTCGGCGCATTCATTTACATATTCCATGCACCACAGTAGTGCATTTTGGCGTCTCTGTTCTAAATATTGGGATTTTTTCGACCCAAACCCGCTTTCCGGAGGCTGCCGGCGGCCCCGATTTTGAGCCAGCCTCAACTCCCCCCGGCCCCGCCGCCCGCTTCCGGGCACTCGCGCCGCGCCATCGCGGCGCATCCGCAGACCGGATGATGCCAGCGCGTCTTTACGTTCCGTTTACACCCCCCCGCCAAAGCTATACCCCGTTTTTACCCCCTGCTCCGTAACCTGCCGGTGTCCTGATTGGTCACTTCGCCCGCGCGGTCCGCATCCCCTTTTGCCGCCCGGGCCCGTCGTTCGAAGGGAGCCCGCTCCCGGGAGGAAAAACGTGGATGCCATCTATATCGCGATCTTCGCCGTCATGGCCGGGCTGACCTACGCCCTGGTCTCGTTCTGCGAAGCCTTGTCCTCGGGAGAGCAACCATGAGCTGGCTCTACTGGCTGAGCGGCATCACGTCCGCGCTGCTGTTCGTGTACCTGCTGGTCGCCCTGTTCAAACCGGAGAAGTTCTGATGACTGCCGAATTCGTCGGACTGCTGGTCGTGTACCTGGTGGTCCTGCTCGCGATCGCGCCCTTTCTGGGGCGCTATATCCGCATCGCCATGGAAAACGGGCAATCCCGGCTGACCGCCTGGGGCCGCCCGCTGGAACGTGGCATCTACCGGCTGGCGGGCATCGACCCGCAGGCTGAAATGGGCTGGAAGCGCTATGCGCTGGCCGTGCTCGCCTTCAACATCCTGGGCATCGTGGCGGTCTACGCGCTGCAACGCCTGCAGGGCCTGCTGCCGCTGAACCCGGCCGGCATGGGCGCCGTCTCGCCCGATTCCTCGCTCAACACCGCCATCAGCTTCGTGGCCAACACCAACTGGCAGGGCTACGGCGGCGAATCGACGATGAGCTACCTGACGCAGATGCTGGCGCTGACGGTGCAGAACTTCGTCTCGGCCGCCACCGGCGTCGCGGTGCTGTTCGCGCTGATCCGCGGGCTGGCGCGCCATTGCTCGGCCACGGTGGGCAACTTCTGGGCCGACATGGTGCGCAGCACGCTGTACGTGCTGCTGCCGCTGTCGCTGGTGCTGGCGCTGGCGCTGGTCAGCCAGGGCGTGATCCAGAACTTCAGCCCCTACCAGGACGTGCAGACGGTCGAAGCCCTGCATTACGACCAGCCGCGCGTGGATGCCCAGGGGCAGCCGGTGCTGGACGCCAAGGGCCAGCCCGTGACCGACCCCGCGGTCACCCAGACGCAGACGCTGGCCATGGGCCCGGTCGCCTCGCAGGAAGCGATCAAGATGCTGGGCACCAACGGCGGCGGCTTCTTCAACGCCAACTCCGCGCATCCCTATGAAAACCCGACGGCCCTGTCGAACTTCCTGGAGATGCTGGCGATCCTGGTGATCCCGGCGGCGCTGTGCTTCACCTTCGGCGAGATGGTCGGCAACCGGCGCCAGGGCATTGCCATCCTGGCGGCCATGACGCTGCTGTTCGCCGTGTTCGCCTTGAGCACCGCCTATTTCGAGCAGCAGCCCAATCCGATGACCGCCCAGACCGGCGTCGACAGCGCCATGAGCGCGCTCTCGCCGGGCGGCAACATGGAAGGCAAGGAGACCCGCTTCGGCATCGCCGCCACCTCGCTGTTCGCCACCATCACCACGGCGGCCTCGTGCGGCGCGGTCAACGGCATGCACGATTCGCTGAGCGCCATGGGCGGACTGTCGCCGATGCTGCTGATGCAGCTGGGCGAAGTGGTCTACGGCGGGGGCGGCTCCGGCCTCTACGGCATGCTGGCGTTCGCCATCCTCGGCGTCTTCATCGCCGGGCTGATGATCGGCCGCACGCCCGAGTACCTGGGCAAGAAGATCGAGGCCTACGACATGAAGATGGTCTCGATCGTGATCCTGGCGACGCCGCTGCTGGTGCTGGGCGGCACCGCGCTGGCGGTGTCGGTGACGGCCGGCCAGGCCGGCGTGCTGAACCCCGGCATTCACGGTTTCTCCGAGATCCTGTACGCCCTGTCCTCGGCCGCCAACAACAACGGCAGCGCCTTCGCCGGCCTGTCCGCCAACACGCCCTTCTACAACGTGTTGCTGGGCATCGCCATGTGGTTCGGCCGCTTCGCCGTCATCATCGCGGTGCTGGCGATGGCCGGATCGCTGGCGGCCAAGCGCCGCCTGCCCGCCGGGCCCGGCAGCATGCCGACCACCGGTCCCCTCTTCGTGGTGCTGCTGATCGGCGCGGTCCTGCTGGTAGGCGCCCTGACTTATGTGCCCGCGCTGGCCCTGGGCCCGGTCGCGGAACACCTGCAACCCTGAATGCAACAGGCTAGGAAAGAAAATGGCCAAGATTGATATGCCAACCCAAGGCGCCGGCGGCGGCGCCGCCCGCGCGCCGTCGGCCGCGCCGCTCGAACGCAAGTTCGGCATGTGGTCGGGCGCGCTGGTCGGCCCCGCGCTGCTGGACAGCCTGCGCAAGCTCTCGCCCGCCGCGCAACTCAAGAACCCCGTGATGTTCGTGGTCTACGTGGGCAGCATCCTGACCACGATCCTGTGGATCATGGCGTTGCGCGGCCAGGCCGAGGCGCCCGCGGGCTTCATCCTCGCGATCTCCGTGTGGCTCTGGTTCACGGTGCTGTTCGCCAACTTCGCCGAAGCGCTGGCCGAGGGCCGCGGCAAGCAGCAGGCCGCGACCCTGCGCGGCCTGCGCACCACCATCGATGCGCGCCTGCTCAAGGGTTTCCGCGACGAGGATGCCGCCCGCGCCGAACCGGCGCTGTGGCGCAACCAGGCCGTCAAGCAGGCCTCCGGGCTGCTGCGCCGCAATGACGTGGTGCTGGTGGAAGCCGGCGAAACCATCCCGGGCGACGGCCAGGTCATCGCCGGCGTCGCCTCGGTGGACGAAAGCGCCATCACCGGCGAATCGGCGCCGGTCATCCGCGAATCGGGCGGCGACTTCTCGTCCGTCACCGGCGGCACCCGGGTGCTGTCCGACTGGATCTTCGTGCGCATCGCCGCCGATCCGGGCGAGAGCTTCCTGGACCGCATGATCGCCATGGTCGAAGGCGCCAAGCGCCAGAAGACGCCCAACGAGCTGGCGCTGACGATCCTGCTGGTCGGCCTGACGGTGGTGTTCCTGTTGGTGGTCGCGACGCTGATGCCGTTCTCGATCTATTCGGTCACGGCCGCCGGCGGCGGCACCGCCGTCACCGTCACGGTGCTGGTGGCGCTGCTGGTCTGCCTGATCCCCACCACCATCGGCGGCCTGCTGTCGGCCATCGGCGTGGCGGGCATGAGCCGCATGATGGGCGCCAACGTCATCGCCACCTCGGGCCGCGCGGTGGAAGCCGCCGGCGACGTCGACGTGCTGCTGCTGGACAAGACCGGCACCATCACCTTCGGCAACCGCCAGGCCTCGACCTTCCTGCCCGCGCCCGGCGTAGCGCCGCGCGAACTGGCGGACGCGGCGCGCCTGGCCTCGCTGGCCGACGAAACGCCCGAAGGCCGCAGCATCGTGGCGCTGGCCGACAAGGCCATCCACGCGCCGGCCGTGCGCGCCGCCGATGCCGAGTACGTGCCCTTCACCGCGCAGACCCGCATGAGCGGCGTCAACCTGAAAGACCGCATGATCCGCAAGGGCGCGGTCGACGCGGTGCGCGCCTGGCTGGCCGAGCAGGACGCCACCGTGCCCGAACAGGTGCTGCGCTTGGCCGAGGACGTAGCGCGCCGCGGCAGCACGCCGCTGATGGTCAGCGACGGCAACCGCGCGCTGGGCGTGGTCGAGCTCAAGGACATCGTCAAGCCCGACATCCAGTCGCGCTTCGCCGAGCTGCGCCGCATGGGCATCAAGACGGTGATGATCACCGGCGACAACAAGCTCACCGCCGCCTCCATCGCCGCCGAAGCGGGCGTCGACGACTTCCTCGCGGAAGCCACGCCGGAAGCCAAGCTCAAGCTGATCCGCGCCTACCAGAGCGAAGGCCGCCTGGTGGCGATGACCGGCGACGGCACCAACGACGCGCCGGCGCTGGCGCAGGCCGACGTCGCGGTGGCGATGAATTCGGGCACCCAGGCCGCCAAGGAGGCGGGCAACATGGTGGACCTGGATTCCAACCCCACCAAGCTCATCGAGATCGTCGAGATCGGCAAGCAGATGCTGATGACGCGCGGCGCGCTCACCACCTTCAGCATCGCCAACGACGTGGCCAAGTACTTCGCCATCATCCCGGCGGCGTTCGCCACGGTGTATCCGCAGCTGAACGTGCTGAACATCATGGGCCTGTCCACGCCGGCCTCGGCCATCCTGTCGGCCGTGATCTTCAACGCGCTCATCATCATCGTGCTGATCCCGCTGGCGCTCAAGGGCGTGCGCTACCGCCCGCTGGGCGCCTCGATCCTGCTGCGCCGCAATCTGCTGATCTATGGACTGGGCGGCCTGCTGGTGCCGTTCGCCGGCATCAAGCTGGTCGACATGGTGCTGGCCGCCCTGGGCTGGGTCTGACCCGCGCCCGTCACTGGAAAGGAACTCATCATGAAACAAGCTCTTCCCCTGCCGCGCCAAGGCGGCATCCTGCGCCCCGCGCTGGTCGTGTTCGCCGCCCTGTCGCTGGTGACCGGCCTGGCCTACCCCTTCCTGACCACCGGCATCGCCGCCGCCGTGTTCCCGCACGAAGCGTCGGGTTCGCTGATCCGCCAGGGCGACAAGGTGGTCGGCTCGGAATGGATCGGCCAGTCGTTCAGCGCCCCGCAGTACTTCTGGGGCCGGCCGTCGGCCACCTCGCCGATGCCGTACAACGGCGCCAACTCCGGCGGCTCCAACCTCGGGCCGCGCAACCCGGCGCTGGCCGAGGCCGTGCAGGCGCGCATCGCCGCCCTCAAGGCCGCCGATCCGGACAATCCCACGCCGGTGCCGGTGGACCTGGTCACCGCCTCGGGCAGCGGCCTGGATCCGCACATCAGCCCCGCCGCCGCGGCCTATCAGGCCGCGCGCGTGGCCCGCGCCCGCCATCTGCCGCGCGACAAGGTCGACGCCCTGATCGAAGCCAACACCTCCAAGCCCTGGCTGGGCGTGCTGGGCGACCCGGTCGTCAACGTGCTCAAGCTCAATCTGGCGCTGGACCAGCTGGCGCCGCTGAAATGACACGCCGGCGTATAGTATTGCCAGCCGTTCCCCCACTTCACTTGCGCGTTCATGGCTGACAATGCTGACGAGCGTCCCGATCCGGACGCGCTCTTGAAAGACCTCGACGATGCCGCGCGCCAGGCGGTGCGCGGCAAGTTGCGGGTCTACTTCGGCTCGTCCGCCGGCGTCGGCAAGACCTACGCCATGCTGGTGGCCGCCCGCGCCCACGCCGCGCAAGGCGCCCGCGTGCTGGCCGGCATCGTAGAAACGCACGGCCGGCGCGAGACCGCCGCCCTGCTCGAAGGCCTGGCGGTCCTGCCGCTCAAGGACGTCGCCTACCGCGGCCACGCGCTCAAGGAATTCGACCTGGACGGCGCGCTGGCCGCCCACCCCGACCTGGTGCTGGTCGACGAACTGGCGCATTCCAACGCGCCCGGCTCGCGCCACGCCAAGCGCTGGCAGGACATCCAGGAACTGCTGGCGGCCGGCATCGACGTCTGGACCACGCTCAACGTGCAGCACCTGGACAGCCTCAACGAGGCCGTCGGCAGCATCACCGGCGTGCGGGTCTGGGAAACCGTGCCCGACGAGGTCTTCGACGCGGCCGACGAAGTCATCCTGGTGGACCTGTCGGCCGACGAACTGCTGCGCCGCCTGCGCGAGGGCAAGGTCTACCTGCCCGAGCAGGCGCGCCACGCCACCCGCAACTTCTTCCGCAAGGGCAACCTGATCGCGCTGCGCGAACTGGCGCTACGCCGCACCGCCGACCACGTCGACGACGACGTCCAGGCCTATCGCCGCGACCGCGCCATCGAGCCGGTCTGGCGCACGCGCGAAGCGGTGGTGGCCTGCATCGGCCCGGACGCCGATGCCGAATACGTCATCCGCAGCGCCCACCGCCTCAGCCAGCAGCTGGAATGCGACCTGCACGTGGTCACCATCGACGTGCCGCGCGCCGCCCCGCCGCCGCAGGCCGAACAGGAACGGCTGCAGCGCAGCCTGGCGCTGGCCGACTCGCTCGGCGCGCGCTGCGAGACCCTGGCCGGCGGCGACATGGTCGACGCGGTGGTGCGCTACGTGCGCCGCCACAACATCACCAAGGCCATCGTCGGCCGCACCCGCGCCAGCGGCCTGCAACGCCTGCGCCTGTCGCTGTCGGCGCTGCTGACCGCGGCCATCAGCCCCGGCTGGCTGTGGCGCCGCCACAGCTTCGCCGACATGCTGGCCGCCGGCTGCCCCGAAATCGACATCATCCGCCTGGGCGCGCCGCCGCTGCCCGCCGCCAGCGTGCCGGGCCGCGATCCGCTCACGCTGGGCCGCCGCGGCCGCCTGAACGGCGACGAGCGCAGCCCGCTGGCGCTGGGCGGCTACGCCTGGGCGCTGTGCTATTGCGCGCTGGCCACCGCGCTGTCGGCGCTGGCGTTCCCGGCGCTGCACCAGACCAACATCGTCATGCTGTTCCTGCTGGCGGTGGTGGCGGTGGCGCTGCGCCATGGCCGCGGCCCGGCCGCCCTGGCCTCGATCGTCAGCGTAGGGCTGTTCGATTTTTTCTTCGTGCAGCCGCTGGCCTCGTTCGCCGTGTCGGACGTGCAGTACCTGCTGACCTTCGGCGTGCTGCTGGCCGTGGGCCTGCTGATCGGCCAGCTCACCGCCGGCCTGCGGCTGCAGGCCCAGGCCTCGGTCAAGCGCGAGGCCGATGCGCGCAGCCTGTATGAATTCGCGCGCGAGCTGTCGTCGGCGCTCCTGCCCGAGCAGATCGTCGCGTCCGCCGGCGCCTTCGTGCACGCCACCTTCGGCTCGCGCTGCGCGCTCTACATCCTCGGCCTGGACGACCGCCTCAAGCTGGCCTCGCCCGCCGCCGACGACATGCCGCCGCTGGAGTCGGCGCTGGCCCAATGGGTCTACGACCACGGCCAGCCGGCCGGCGCCGGCACCGCCACGCTGTCCAACAGCGACCTGCTGTACCTGCCGCTGAAGGCGCCGATGCGCACCCGCGGCGTGCTGGCGCTGGCGGCGCCGCGCCGCAGCCTGTTCTCGCAACCCGACTCGCGCCGCCAGATCGAGGCCTACGCCACGCTCATCGCCATCGCCCTGGAGCGCCTGCATTACGTCGAAGTGGCGCAGCAGGCGCTGGTCAGCATGGAATCCGAAAAGCTGCGCAACTCGCTGCTGGCCGCGGTCTCGCACGACCTGCGCACGCCGCTCACCAGCCTGGTCGGCATGACCGACACGCTGATGCGGCGCCAGGACGCGCTGCCGGCCGACATCCAGGACACCATCCGCGCCATGCGCGACCAGGCGCAGCGCATGCACGCGCTGGTCGCCAACCTGCTCGACATGGCGCGGCTGCAGAGCCGCGACACGCCGCTGCGGCTGGAGTGGCAGTCGATCGAGGAACTGGTCGGCGCCTCGCTGGCCGCCATGCGCGAACCGCTGGCGGCGCACCAGGTCGCGGTCGACAGCCTGTCCGGGCTGCCGCTGGTCGAATGCGATGGCGTGCTGATCGAGCGGGTGCTGTGCAACCTGCTGGAAAATGCCGCCAAGTACACCCCGGCCGGCAGCGTCATCCGCCTGCATGCCGCGGCGCAGGACGGCGAGCTGCGCGTCGCGGTGTGCGACAACGGCCCCGGCGTCGCGCCCGGCGCCGAGCGCCGCATCTTCGAGAAATTCACCCGCGGCGAACGCGAATCCGCCACCCCCGGCGTCGGCCTCGGCCTGGCCGTGTGCGAGGCCATCGTCAGCGCGCACCACGGCCGCATCTGGGTCGAGCAGGCGCCGGGCCAGCCCAGCGGCGCGCAATTCGTCTTCACGCTGCCCCTGGGTACGCCGCCCCCGATCCACCCCGAAATCGCCTGAGTCCATCGCATGTTCGACTTTCAGCCCACCGTCCTCATCATCGAGGACGACGCCAATATCCGCCGCTTCGTGCGCCAGGCCCTGGAGAGCGAAGGCTGCGCCGTGTTCGAAGCCGACACCGTCAAGCGCGGCCTGATCGAGGCCGGCACCCGTCAGCCCGACGCCGTGGTGCTGGACCTGGGCCTGCCAGACGAGGACGGCATGACCCTGATCCGCGAACTGCGCGGCTGGACCGAAGTGCCGGTGCTGGTGCTGTCGGCGCGCACGGCCGAGGCCGACAAGGTGGCGGCGCTGGACGCCGGCGCCGACGACTACCTGACCAAGCCGTTCGGCGTCAGCGAACTGCTGGCGCGGCTGCGCGTGCTGCTGCGGCGCCATGCCCGCGGCGGCGCCGGCAGCGCCGCCGAGATCAGCTTCGGCGACGTGCGCGTGGACTTCGCCAAGCGCGTGGTCGAACGTGGCGGCCAGCACGTGCACCTGACCGCCATGGAATACCGCCTGCTGGCCGCGCTGCTGGCCCATCGCGGCAAGGTCATGACCCACCGCGAACTGCTGCGCGAGGTCTGGGGCCCGTCGCACGTGGAAAGCAACCACTACCTGCGCATCTACATGGGCCACCTGCGGCAGAAGCTCGAGGCCGATCCGGCGCAACCGGTCTACCTGCTGACCGAGATCGGCGTGGGCTACCGCTTCGCGGGCTGAAGGCAGGCGCGGCATGCCGCGCCATTGATGCGCCTTTTACGCGGGCCGCGCGAGTCTTGTCTCGCCGTTTATGCCGCTTCTCCTATTGTGGCGATCCCGTCCAACACAGGAGAATTCCATGTCCCGCAACACCCTGGCCGCGCTCGCGCTGTTCGCCCTTGCCACCCCCGTGCACGCCGCCGATGCGCCCGCCGCCGGTGAGCCGGCTCCCGAGTACTCGCTGACCGCCAACGTCACGCTGGCCAGCCAGTACCGCTACCGCGGCCTGATGCAGACCAACAACCAGCCCGCGATCCAGGGCGGCTTCGATTTCACGCACGCCAGCGGCCTGTACCTGGGCAACTGGAACTCCAGCATCAGCTGGCTCAACGACGGCAACAGCAAGGTCTCGGCGCCGGTGGAGATGGACTTCTACGGCGGCTACAAGGGCAACCTGGCGCCGAACGTGCCGTTCGACCTGGGTGTGCTGCAGTACTACTATCCCGGCGACTACCCGTCGGGCTACACCAGCCCCGACACCACCGAGCTGTATGCCGGCCTGGGCTACGGCCCGGTGCTGTTCAAGTACTCGATCGCCATGACCAACCTGTTCGGCTTCGCCGACAGCAAGTACAGCCAGTATTTCGATCTGAGCGGCAACTTCGACACTGGGTTCTGGGGCCTGACGGTCAACGCCCACGTCGGCCGCCAGACGGTCCGCAACGTCACCGACGGCGCCTACACCGACTGGAAACTGGGCCTGACCAAGGACTTCGGCCAGGGCCTGGCGGTCTCGATCGCCTATATCGACACCAACGCCGACCGCGCCGTCTACACCAACAGCCGCGGCCGCTACATGGGCCGCGCCACCGGCCTGCTGTCGCTGACCAAGACGTTCTGAGCGCGTCCGGGCGTTGACGCGCTTTTTACGCGCCGCGCCCGCATTTATCGGCAGGTTTTACGGCCCGCTTTCTATAGTGGAATCGTCATCAACCAACCGGATACGCGCAAGCCCACCCCCCGGCTGCGCCCCCCCGACCGCCATGATTCCCCGCCAAGAACGCAGCACGTACGCCTCGTTTGACCGCTCCGCGCCGGCCCCCGCGCCGCAGCCCGCGGAAATGGTTTCCCTGACCGTCAGGATCGACACGCTGGACGCCCTGAAGGTGCGGTTGGCCCTGCACCGCGAGCTGGGCGAACGCATCGGCGTCTACGTGCTGTCGGTGGATCACGCGCATGGCCAGAGCATCCTGCAGCTGCATTGCGACCGCGGCCAGGTCGACGCCCTGATGCACGCGGTGATGTGCGGACTGCCCCAGGCCGAGTTCGGCCCGCTGCGCCCCGCCGCCGCCATCACGGTGCAGTGACCATGGATACCCCACTCCCCCCCGCTTTCGACGGTCTCTGGCTGCCGATGGTCACGCCGATGCGCGGCGGCTATGTCGATTGCGAGGCCGCCCAGGCGCTGGCGCGCTACTACCGCAACGCCGGCGTGGCCGGCCTGGTGCTGTTCGGCTCCACCGGCGAAGGCAACCTGCTCTCCATTCCCGAGAAGATCGAGATGATCGAGGCCATCCGCCGCGATCTGCACGCCCTGCCGCTGGTGTTCGGCGCGGGCGGCGTCGACACGCGCGGCGTGGCCGCCGCCATCCGCCGCCTGGACAAGTACGCGCCCGCCGGCTACCTGGTGCCCCCGCCCTACTACCTGGGCCCGTCGCAGCAGGGCATCCTGTGGCATTACCGGCAGATCGCCTGGGCCACCGAGCGTCCCATCATTCTCTACAACATTCCCAAGCGGGCCGGCGTCACCATGACGGTCGAAACCATGGAATCGCTGGCGCTGCTGCCCAATTTCCGCGCCGTCAAGGAATGCAATCCACCGGTGCTGATGGCGCTGAATGCGCGCGGACACCTGGCGGCCCTCTGCGGCGAGGACATGGCGCTGCTCGACCATTTCCTGGCGGGCGGGCGCGGCGCCATTCCGGCGGCCGCCCACCTGTTCCCCGAACGCTTCGTCGAAGTGATGCAGCTGGCGCGCGACGGCCACGCCGAAGCGGCGCGCGAATTGTTCGAGCCGCTGCGCGGCCTGATCCGCGTGCTGTTCGCCGAACCCAACCCGGCGCCGATCAAGCGCGCGCTGGCCCTGCAAGGCCTGATCGCCGACGAACTGCGCCTGCCCATGACCAGCGCCAGCCGCGAGCTGACCCCGCGCCTGCAGCGGGCCATGAGCGTGGTGCAGGGCTCGCCTAGTAGGCTGCAGACAGCTTGAACACCGCCACCGCGCGCGCCAGGTCGTCGGCCTGATCGTGCAAGGTGGCGGCCGACGCCGCGAACTCCTCGACCAGCGCCGCATTCTGCTGCGTCACGCTGTCCAGGTGCGTCACCGCCTGGTTGATCTGTTCGATGCCGACGCTCTGCTCGGACGAGGCGGTGGCGATCTCGCCCATCAGCGGCGCGCTACTCGCCGCCGACTGCAGCACGCTGCTCATGGTGGCGCTGGCCTGCTCGACCCGCTGGCTGCCGCGTTCGACCGAATCCGACGACGCCTCGATCAGCGTCTTGATTTCCTTGGCGGCGGTGGCCGAGCGCTGCGCCAGCGCCCGCACCTCGCCCGCCACCACCGCGAACCCGCGCCCCTGCTCGCCGGCGCGCGCGGCCTCCACCGCGGCATTGAGCGCCAGGATGTTGGTCTGGAACGCGATTTCGTCGATCAGTCGGATGATCTCGTCGATCCGCTGCGAGCTCTGCGAGATCTCGCGCATCGCGTCGATCGCGTGCTGGGTTTCTTCGCTGCCCTGCCGCGCCAGTTGCGCCGACTGGCCGGCCAGCGAACTGACCTCGCGCACGTGGTCGGCGCTCTGCTTGGCGGTGGCCGTGATCTGCTCGACGCTGGCCGCGGTCTGCTCCAGCGCGGCCGCCTGTTTCTCGGTGCGGTCGTGCAGGTCCATGCTGCCCGCGGCGATCTGGCGCGAAGCCGCCGCGATCGAACCGGTGGAGTGCACGATGGTGCGCACCGCCACGTCCAGCCGTTCCTGCATCAAGGCCATGGCGTCGAACAGCCGGCCGATCTCGCCGCGATGGTGGCGCGAGATGATGCTGGACAGATCGCCTTGCGCCACCCGCTCACAGACCGCCACCGCCTCGTCCAGCGGACGGATGATGTGGGAACGGAAGAACCGCAGCGCCGCCGCCAGCAGCGCCACCAGCAGCGCCAGCGTCACGCCGCCCTGGCGCCACAGCGTCGCGCGAAAAGCCGCATCGACGTCGTCCACGTACAGGCCGGTGAACATCAGCCACCCCCATTCCGGGTCGTAGACGGCGTAGCTGGCCTTGGGCAGCGCCTCTTCGGCCCCCGGCCGCGGAAAGTGATACTGGACGAAGCCGCCGCCCGCCTTGCCCTGCGCGTAGAGATTCTCGAAGATCGGCAGACCGTCACTGTCCGTGACCGCGCGCACATTGGTGCCGGTCATCTTGGCGTCGGGATGCACCAGCAGCGTATAGCTGTCGTCGAACACGCCGACATAGCCGTCCGCGCCATAGCGCAGCTGCGCCAGGCGCTGCGCCACGTTACGCTTTGCCTGCTCGGGCGACAGGTGCTCGTCGAGGGCGCGCTGCTTGCCATTGCGCACGATGCCGGCGGCCAGGTCCAGCACATTGCGCAGTTCCGTCTTGCGCTCTGCCAGCATCTCGGCGCGCCGTTCCCAGGCATCCCATCCCCCCAAGGCCAGCACCGCGACCCCGATCGCGAGCACGAACCACAGCAGCTCCCTGCGCAAGCTTGAATTCTTCATAGACCCTCTTTCTCCATGCCCACCCGCGTCCGAAACCAAAGACGGCGAAATGTGACGATTTATCTATTGCGTCTGATCAGAATAAGGGGGAGCGACAGGGTTTTCACCGACGAGAGGGGGCTGGCTTGATCTACGTCAAGCCCGGCGGGCATTTGGATGCGCCACGCGCGCGCGAAAAAAAAGCAAGGCCGCCGGGGCCTTGCTTTTCAGGATGACGGCGCGGCCGCGACGGGCCGTCCGGATCCGCTATCGTTTCGCCGCGAGGCGCTGCTGCGCCAGCCCGGTGCGGGCCGAGGTCAAGGCATACAGCACCACCACCGTCAACGCATAGATCGGCACGCTGCGCATGTTGCGGAACATCATTTCCGACAGGCTGAAGACGAAGTAGCCCAGGCAGAACAGCATGCCGATCTGCGAGCCCACGTGCACCACGGGGTCGTCGCTGGCGGAACGGCGCCAGAAGACCGCGGCGGGGATCAGGTACAGCGCCAGGATGCTGAGCAGCCCCAGCAGGCCATAACCCGCCAGCGCCCCGAGCATGTCATTGTGGGGTTCGCCGTAATCGGTCGAGACCAGCTCGGTCACGATGCCCTGCTTCTGCAGCTTGACCAGTTCCGGCCGGAAGTTGGGCACGCCCACCCCCACCAGCGGGCTTTCCCGGAACATCAGCCAGGAGGCCTTCCAGAGCTGGATGCGAATACCCACCGAGGTGTCACGGTCATGCTGCTCATAGCGGCTCACGTCCGACACCATGTTCTTCCAGCGGCTTTCCTTGCTGTTCCAGGACAGCACTGCCCCCACCGCCATCACCACGACCAAGGCCGCCACGAAGATGAGCTTGGTACGGCGTTGCCACTGCCGTTTGGTCAACAGGTAGACCAGGCCGAACACCAGCAGAAGCGCCCAGCTGCTGCGCGTCTGTGAAACCCAGACGCCATACAGGCTGACCGGCACCGCGGCGATCTTGAGGGCGGCTTCCAGCCTGGGCCAGGGCGACAAGCGCCAGGGCAGCGTCAGCAAGGAGGCGAAGCCAAACAAGATCGTCAAGTCGGCGAATGCCACCGCGTTGTAGCGGCCGCCATACTCGGACACCGCGCCACGGCCCAGGCTGGGTTCGTAGATGATGTACACCAGCATGAGCGACCCGGCAAAAGCGCCGAACAACAGGCTCCACTGCACTTGCTGCAACCAGTTGCGGGGCACGCGCAACAGCATCCAACAGACGGGCACCGCGAGGGCGAAACGCAGCAGCTTTTCAATTTCGGAAGAGCTCCAGACGCCCAGGTAGCTGCTGCTGATCAGCATCGCGACGAGCGGCGCCATCAGCGCCACGGCCATCGCCGACATCTCCTTCAGCGCGAAAGGTTCCCGGTGCTGGACAAGATTGGCCGCCATTGCCACCAGCGCGATCAATGCAGTCAGGTAGAGGATGGCGGGCCCCCCCACGGCACTGGTCAGTGCCAAGGCGGGGATCAGCAGTGTCAGGAACGCGACACCGCGCAGGCATGGAATGGACATCATGGGATTCAGTTCGGCCTTTGGCAGGACCAGTGATACTTTAGGGGAGAGAATTGGCGGACGCGGCAGGCTATGACACGTTATGCGGATCCGGCAGGCCATCCCGCGAAACCGTCGCGCAGGGTCGGAGTCAAGAACGGACGACCTTTGCAGCCGCCATGGATTTTTTGTAGTCCCGCGTCAGGCTTTCAAACGCCGACATGACGCTGCCCGGCCGCAGCCACTCGCGCCACAGGCGGTCACGCCAGCGGCCTCCGGGAATATAGACGGGATACGCGATGCGCGACATCGACCAGCCCGGACGCCAGGCCTTGGTCCGGGTGGGCCGGCCGGTCAACGTCAAGGTTGGCACGCCGACGCTGGAGGCCAGATGGCCAATGCCGGACTCGTTACCGATGAACCAGCCACATTCGTGGATGAATGCGGCCACGTCGGCCAGGGAGGGGGACTGCTGGATCGCCAGGCCGGCCTCGGTCAGGCAGGTCCATCCGGCGCGCTCATGAGGCGCCAGGATGAAGACAGGCTCATAGCCCTGGCGCTGCAGGCGCAACCCCAGTTCGACGAAATGCCGCGGCGCCCAGCAACGCTGCGCCCCGGTGGACGACGGATGCACCGCAACCCTTTTGTCGAACGCGCGATGCCGCCCCGCCATCGGTGGACGCAGGCCGATATCGGTGCCCGCCAGCGACAACCCCAGCGCATCGCGGCAATAGTCCCGGATCTGGTTGAGCTTGATGAACCCCTTGCCGGTGATCACCACGTGGGCGTCGTAATAGAAATAGGACGCGGCACAATCATGCAGGGCGTATGGCCAGCCGACGTGCATCTGCGCCGCGCAATCGTAGTCGGCCAGCACCGCCGACGCCTGCTCCTGCGGCAGTGACGGCCGGATATCCATGCCGGGAAACCAGCTGCGCAGGCCGTAGGCGAAATCGCCAAAGACCGTGACCTGGCGCCCGTGCGCGACCAGGTTGAACGCCATGGTCATCATCAACAGCGTGTCGCCCAGCCTCGGGGCCATCAATAGCGCTACCCGCCCGGCATCGCGCAGGCTGCGGACGCACGCCGAAGCATCATAGGGCGGCATATTGGGAGCGGGTTGGGCCATGTCTAGGAAATATCAGCGGAACCGGGTCAGCAAAACTGAGCCAAGAGTATCAGCGGTGGAGGGAAAAATGCAGCATTGCTGAACATATAAATTATACCGCCGTAACAATAACAATTTGATTCGTTTTGTCTTGTGTTGGTATACGAGGCGCTAAGGAATTCCCTTATTTCCGATATAGATCTTCACATGGACCGCCGTAAAAAAGCCCGCGAGCCTTGCGGCTTACGGGCTTTTCAAAGACTCACCGATAAGGCCCGGTCACATATTCTCGATCATCACCTGCCCGAAACCGGAGCACGACACCTGCGTCGCGCCCTCCAGCAGCCGGGCGAAGTCATACGTGACCTTCTTCGACAGGATCGACTTCTCCATGCTGGAGATGATCAGGTCGGCCGCCTCGGTCCAGCCCATGTGGCGCAGCATCATTTCCGCCGACAGGATTTCCGAGCCCGGGTTGACGTAGTCCTTGCCCGCGTACTTCGGCGCCGTGCCGTGGGTGGCCTCGAACATCGCGACCGAATCGGACAGGTTGGCGCCCGGGGCGATGCCGATGCCGCCCACCTGCGCGGCCAGCGCGTCGGAGATGTAGTCGCCGTTCAGGTTCAGGGTGGCGATGACGTCGTATTCGGCCGGGCGCAGCAGGATCTGCTGCAGGAACGCGTCGGCGATGACGTCCTTGACGATGATCTCGCGGCCGGTCTTGGGGTTCTTGAACTTGCACCACGGGCCGCCGTCGATCAGCTGCGCGCCGAATTCCTTCTGCAGCAACGCATAGCCCCAGTCACGGAAGCCGCCTTCCGTGAACTTCATGATGTTGCCCTTGTGCACCAGGGTCAGCGACGTGCGGTCATTGTCGATGACGTACTGCGCCGCCTTGCGCACCAGGCGCTCGGTGCCCTCCCGCGACACCGGCTTGATGCCGATCGACGAGGTGTTCGGGAAACGGATCTTCTTGACGCCGAGCTTGGTCTGCAGGAACTGGATCAGCTCCTTGGCCTGCTCGCTGTCGGCCATGTATTCGATGCCGGCGTAGATGTCTTCCGAGTTCTCGCGGAAGATCACCATGTTGGTCTTTTCGGGTTCGCGCACCGGCGAGGGCACGCCCTTGAAATACGCCACCGGGCGCAGGCAGACGTACAGGTCCAGCTGCTGGCGCAAGGCCACGTTGAGCGAACGGATGCCGCCGCCCACCGGCGTGGTCAGGGGGCCCTTGATCGAGACCACGTAGTCCTTGACCACGTCCAGGGTCTCGTCGGGCAGCCAGACGTCCGGGCCGTAGACCTTGGTGGCCTTCTCGCCGGCGTAGACCTCCATCCAGTGGATCTTGCGCTTGCCGCCATAGGCCTTCTGCACGGCGGCGTCCACCACCTTGATCATGACGGGCGTGATGTCGGCGCCGGTGCCGTCACCCTCGATGTAGGGCACGATGGGCTGATCCGGCACATTCAGCGAGAAATCAGCGTTGACCGTGATCTTCTGGCCCCCAGCGGGCACCTTGATATGTTGATAGGACATGAATGCTCCATTTGCTCCGAGTGGTTTTTCTGCACGCGCGCCGCATCGGCTGGCGTGTGGTCCGCGGGCCGCGCGGCCCTGGCGAAACGCACACTGGATAGCGGATAGCAACCAATTCTATATCGCATTGCGGCCCGCGGGCGGGCGGCGCCCCGGCGGGCGGTAAAATAAAGCCCTCTCTGGCCAGCATGGCATCCGTCTGACAATGTTCAACCCTTCCCGCGACCAAGTCCGCGAATTCTTCATCGAAACCTGGCGCAAGCACCGCGCCAACGAGGTCCTGACCCCGCTGGAGGCCATGGCCCTGGACTGGATCATCGAGCATCCGGAATACCACGCCGATCTCGAAAGCCCCGAGGCCATGACCGCCGAATACGCGGTGGAAAAGGGCCGCACCAACCCGTTCCTGCACCTGTCGATGCACCTGGCCATCGCCGAGCAGCTGTCGATCGACCATCCGCCCGGCATCCGCAGCGCCTACCAGCGCCTGGTGGCGCGCAGCGACGCGCACCAGGCCGCGCACGAGATCATGGAGTGCCTGGGCCGGGTCGTCTGGGAAGCGCAGCGCCTGGGCACCCCGCTGGACAGCGATACCTACATCGACCTGATCCGCCAGCGCGCCGAGCGCTAGCCCCTGGCGCGACACGAGCGCCCAAGAAAAAACCCTCGGTCTCCCGAGGGTTTTTTGCATGCGGCCGGACCGTCGCGCTATTTGCGCACGCCCAGGTCGCTGGGCTGGGCCGACAGCCACGCCGCCACGTTGCTGATGTCCTGGTCGGACAGCTGGGTGGCGAAGGCGCCCATGATGGGGTTCTTGCGCACGTTGGCCGTGGCCGCGCTGCCCGAGGCGCCGCGGCGATAGGCCTTGAGCGCATGCACCAGGTAGTCGGCGTGCTGGCCGGCCAGCGTCGGATAGGCCGGGTCCACCGCCGTCTTGGCGTCGGCGCCGTGGCATGAGGCGCAATTGAATTTGTCGAAGACGGCCTTGCCGGCCGCCAGATCCTGGGCCTGGGCAGTCGCGCCCGAAATGGCCAGCGTCGCGCCCGCGAGGGCAAGCATGATGCGGTTCATGTGATTGCCCCCGGTTATTTCAGGTTCGAGTAGTAAGCGGCCAGGTCGGCGATGTCCTGGTCGGACAGGCTGCCGGCAATGGCATCCATCGTGGGATGGCTGCGCGCGCCTTTTTTGTACTCGTTGAGGGCGGTCTCGATGTACTTGGCGTTCTGGCCAGCAATCATCGGTACGTGATAAAGCTCGGGGAAGGTCGCCTTGTAGCCTTCGATGCCATGGCAACCGATGCACATGGAAACCTTGTCACGGGCATTCTGGACATTACCGACCGGCGCTGCATCCGCAGCTACTGCCTGGCCGGCGATCGCACAGGATGCCAATGCGGCCAGCAGGGAAACCGAGTACTTCAGAGAGAATCGCAACTTCATTGGGATGGCTCTTCTTGGTATGGCTTGAGGACTAGGGCCTGCTCACACGGAAAGGCCCCCGGCAAACACGTTGCGGGTCGAACCCAACTGCAAAACCGCCTGATTGTACGATAATTGTCTAGGATTAATACCCGAAAATGGCCTTGATCCCCATCAACCCTGAGAAGTCCGCTGATCCATGTCCGCTGCCCAGACCGCTCCTTCCGCACCGCACGCACGCTTCGATGGCACCGACCGATACGTCGCCACCGATGACCTCAAGCTCGCCGTCAACGCCGCGCTGACGCTGCAGCGCCCGCTGCTGATCAAGGGCGAACCCGGCACCGGCAAGACCATGCTGGCCGAGGAAGTGGCGCGCGCGCTGGGCCGCCCTTTGCTGCAGTGGCACATCAAGTCCACCACCAAGGCGCATCAGGGTCTTTACGAATACGACGCGGTGTCGCGCCTGCGCGACTCGCAGCTCGGCGACGAGAAAGTCCGCGACATCCGCAACTACATCGTGCAGGGCACGCTGTGGCAGGCCTTCGACGCCGAGCAGCCGGTGGTGGTGCTGATCGACGAGATCGACAAGGCCGACATCGAATTCCCCAACGACCTGCTGCGCGAACTCGACCGCATGGAATTCCATGTGTACGAAACGCGCCAGACCATCGCCGCGCGCCATCGGCCGCTGGTCATCATCACCTCCAACAACGAGAAGGACCTGCCCGACGCCTTCCTGCGCCGCTGCTTCTTCCACTACATCCGCTTCCCCGACCGCGACACCATGCGCGACATCGTCGCGGTGCACTTCCCCGAACTCAAGCAGGACGTGCTGCGCGCCGCGCTCGACACCTTCTTCAGCCTGCGCGACGCGCCCGGCCTGAAGAAAAAACCGTCGACGTCCGAACTGCTGGACTGGCTGCGCCTGCTGCTGGCCGAGGACGTCAGCGCGGCGCAGATCGACGCGCACACCGCGACCGCGGTGCCGCTGATGGCCGGCGCGCTGCTCAAGAACGAACAGGACGTGCATCTGCTGGAGCGGCTCGCCGCCATGACCCGCGGCGCGCCGCGCCGCTGACGCATCCTTCACGGCGCCTGCCATGCTGATCGACTTCTTCTACCACCTGCGGGCGCACAAGCTGCCGGTCTCGGTGCAGGAATACCTGACGCTGGTGGACGCGCTGCGCCAGGACGTCATGACGCCCACGCTGGACGACTTCTACTTCCTGGCGCGCACCGCGCTGGTCAAGGACGAATCGCTCTACGACCGCTACGACAAGGCCTTCGGCGCCTACTACAAGGGCATCGAGGCCGCGCTGCCGGCCGGCAAGGACATCCCGCTGGACTGGCTCATCAAGCAGTTCGAGAAAAGCCTGTCGCCGGAGGAAAAGGCCGCCATCGAGAAGCACGGCTGGGACAAGCTGATGGAGCTCTTCAAGGAGCGCATGGAAGAGCAGAAGGAACGCCACGCCGGCGGCAGCAAGTGGATCGGCACCGGCGGCACCTCGCCCTTCGGCAACGGCGGCTACCATCCCGAGGGCATCCGCGTCGGCGGCCAGTCGGCCGGCAACCGCAGCGCGGTCAAGGTCTGGGACATGCGCCAGTTCAAGGACTACGACGACCAGGTCGAGCTGGGCACGCGCAATTTCAAGGTCGCGCTGCGCCGCCTGCGGCGTTTCGCGCGCGAAGGCGCCGAACTCGAACTGGACCTGGACGACACCATCGCCAGCACCGCGCGCAACGCCGGCCACCTGGACCTGCGCATGGTCCCGGAACGCCACAACACGGTCAAGGTGCTGATGCTGCTGGACGTCGGCGGCAGCATGGACGACCACATCGGCCGCGTCGAGGAACTGTTCTCCGCGGC
The DNA here is from genome assembly GCF_001299375.1 of Achromobacter sp. 2789STDY5608621. Lineage (NCBI taxonomy): Bacteria > Pseudomonadati > Pseudomonadota > Betaproteobacteria > Burkholderiales > Alcaligenaceae > Achromobacter > Achromobacter sp. 2789STDY5608621. The sequence goes on from NZ_CYTU01000006.1 coordinate 77,323, forward strand.
CCGCAGCGAGTTCCGCAATCTCGAGGTCTACTACTTCCACAACTGCCCCTACGAGAGCCTGTGGCAGAGCAACCGTCGGCGCCAGAACGAACGCTTCGACACCTGGGACGTGCTGCGCAAGTACAACCCCGACTGGCGCCTGATCATCGTCGGCGACGCCACCATGAGTCCCTACGAGATCCTGCAGCCGGGCGGCTCGGTCGAGCACTACAACAAGGAACCCGGCGCGCAGTGGATGCGCCGGCTGCTGGACGCCTGGCCCAAGTCGGTGTGGCTCAATCCCGAGCCCACCGCGTCATGGCAGTACCGCCAGTCGATCGCGCTGATGCGCGACATCATGCAGGACCGCATGTACCCCGTGACGGTCGCGGGGCTGGAACAGGCGATGCGGGTGCTGTCGAAGTAAGGCGCCAGCCGCGCGCCGCGGCGCCGTTGCGGCGACGCGCGTCAGCCATCGACCGGCCGCGCCGGCGTGTCCAGCGTCAGCTGGTAGAACGCCAGGTCGAGCCAGCGGCCGAACTTGAAGCCAGCCTCGCGGATGGTGCCGGCGTGCGCGAATCCCAGCTTCTCATGCAGCTTGATGCTGCCCTGGTTGGCCGCGTCGATGCCGCCGATCATCACGTGCACCTGGTTGGCGCGGGCGCGCTCGATCAGCACGCGCATCAGCGCCTCGCCCAGCCCCTGCCCGCGGAAACGGCCGTCGACATACACGGAATGCTCGACCGAATACTTGTAGGCCGGCCAGGCGCGGAACGTGCCGTAGCTGGCGAACGCCATCAGCTCGCCCGCCGCGTTCTCGAACCCCACCACCGGGAAACCGCCGCCCGCCTTGGCCTGGAACCAGCCCAGCATCGCCTCGCGCGGGCGCGGCTTGTAGTCGTACAGCGCGGTCGAGGTGACGATGGCCTCGTTGAAGATGGCCAGGATCTGGTCCGCATGGCGTTCATGCGTGCAATCGACCAGGATGGCGCCGCGCGGGGCGCCGTTGTCAGCGTGCGTAGTCATGGCGCGGATTGTAGCGAGCCGCCCTGACCGCCAGATAAAAAAAACCGGCGATGTCGCCGGTTCAGTGAGGGGACTGCCGCTTCTGGCCACTCTCAGGCGGCGCGGCTCTCCACAGATCGGTTGGCGCTGCCGGCCATGCTGCGCATCCCCGGGCACTGGCGCCAGGACAGTTCGTCCGCATCCATGTCCAGGTCGAACAGGTCATTGGCCGCGGGCCACGGATGCTGGCGCGCCTCGGCGCCCTCCATCTCGAGCACATGCCCGGCAAAGCCTCGCGGCGATCCTCCGCACTCGGCGAAATAGCGCTGGGCGCGCAGGTCCACCACATAGGTGGTCATGTCATGGGTCAGTATGGCCACGAATTGGCCGTCATCACTGGCATAAGCGTACTGAAACTGCCCTTTGATGCGGTCGCCGCTCATGGGGCTGCCGGTCAATTGGGACAAGGCACGCGTGACGATCTCGGTCAGCATGGGTCGTTCCTCCGAAAGATGCGCCGGCAGGATGCCGGCGGCGAAGGCGCGAACAACAAGCACCGTCGTCGCCCGTGGGGCGCGAGGCGCAATCCGGCATGCGGCCGGTCTGCGACCCGGCGGGGCGGCGGCTGGCGTTGGACGGGAAACCTGTAGACGGCTGTCGCGCATCCCGTCGACAACAGCAACTACGTTCCGCAAAGCTTACACCCGCGCCCGCCCCGATCTCAAATCGGCCGCGCCACGCCAGGGTGTTGCAACGCAACATTCCGGCATGGCGCGGCCTGCCGACGCTTATGCCGCCGCGAACGGCCCCATGCCTGCGCCTGCGTCACCATTTTTCTGCGCATGCCAGGCCTCGCGCGCCAGCCGGTACAGCACGTGCGTCTTCAAGGGATGGCCGTCCGGCACCGCCGGATGCTCGAAGCGCTGCGTATCCTCACGCATGCCCAGGCGCCGCATCACCGCGCGCGACGGCGCGTTTTCCGGCACCGTGAACGCCACGATCTCGGGCGCGCCGACCTGTTCGAACCCCACCCGCAGCGCGGCCTGCGCCGCCTCGCTGGCATAGCCCCTGCCCCAATAGGGCGCCGCCAGGCGCCAGCCGATTTCCACGCCCGGCGCGAAGGGCAGCGTCGGCGCCAGCGCCTTGATGCCGACGAATCCGATGAACGGCGCCACGCCGGGCGCTTCCACGGCCCAGAAACCCCACCCGTATTCATCGATGCCCGCGGCCAGGCGATCGGCCAGCGCATCGCTTTCCTGGGCGGTCATCGGCAGCAGATAGCGGGTCACGCGCGCATCGGTGTTCATGTCGGCGAACGGCTTGCGGTCGGCCGCCAGCCACTGCCGCAGCACCAGGCGGGGAGTCTCGATTTCAAGGGATAGCGACATGCGCGGTTTTCCAGACAGAACGACGGACCGGCGCGCCAGGGGCCGTGCCCCTGAACCATTCACACCGTATACACTCCAACGGATTCTGCCATGCCAAAGGAATAGTCCGCCATGCGCCTGTCCATATCGAAGCTGCCGCGTCCGCTGGGCGCGCTGCTGTTCTCATCCTTCCTGGCCTTCCAGGCCGGAGCCGCCAGCCTGCCGGCCGGCGTCACGGAGGCCGCCTCGATTGAGGGCATCACCGAATACCGCCTCAGCAACGGCCTGCGCGTCCTGCTGGTTCCCGACGAATCCAAGCCCTCGACCACGGTCAACATGACCTACCTGGTCGGCTCGCGCAACGAGAACTACGGCCAGACCGGCATGGCCCACCTGCTCGAACACATGCTGTTCAAGGGCACCTCCACCACCCGCAACGCCATGGGCGAGTTCTCGCGCCGCGGCCTGCAGGCCAACGGCTCGACCTCCAGCGACCGCACCAACTATTTCGCCAGCTTCGCCGCCAACCCCGACACCCTCAAGTGGTATCTGGGCTGGCAGGCCGATGCCATGGTCAATTCCCTGATCGCCAAGGAAGACCTCGACTCCGAAATGACCGTCGTGCGCAACGAGATGGAAAGCGGCGAGAACAGCCCCTTCCGCATCCTCATGCAGAAGATGCAGGCGGCCGCGTTCCAATGGCACAGCTACGGCAAGAACACCATCGGCGCCCGCTCCGACGTCGAGAACGTCGACATCGGCCAGCTGCGCGCCTTCTATCACGAGTACTACCAGCCCGATAACGCGGTGCTGATCGTGGCCGGCAAGTTCGATCCGCAGGCCACGCTGGCCGACATCGAATCGACGCTGGGCAAGCTGCCCAAGCCCGACCGCAAGCTGCCGCCGGAATACACCGTCGAACCGGCCCAGGACGGCGAGCGCACGGTCACGCTGCGCCGCACTGGCGGCACCCCGCTGGTCGCCGCGATGTACCACATCCCGGCCGCCGGCAGCACCGACTTCGTGCCGTTCGACCTGGCCACCACCATCCTGGCCGACACGCCCTCGGGCCGCCTCTACCACGCGCTGGTGCCGACCAAGCTGGCCTCGGGCGTGTTCGGCTTCACCATGGAAAACCTGGATCCGGGCCTGGCGATGTTCGCCGCCCAGCTGACCCCGGGCAAGAGCCAGGACGCCGCCATGAAGGCGTTGACCGCCACGCTGGAAACGCTCGGCAAGAAGCCCTTCACCCAGCAGGAACTCGACCGCGCGCGCAGCAAGTGGCTGACCTCATGGGAGCAGACCTACAGCGATCCCGAGCAGGTCGGCGTGGCGCTGTCCGAAGCCATCGCCGCCGGCGACTGGCGCCTGTTCTTCCTGCAGCGCGACCGCGCCCGCAAGGCCACTCTGGCCGAAGTGCAGCAGGCCGCCACCACCTACCTGGTGCAGAGCAACCGCATCGAGGGCCGCTACATCCCGACCGACAAGCCGGTGCGCGCGCCGCAGATGCAACGCGTCGACCTGACCGCGGTGTTCAAGGACTACAAGGGCGATCCTGACTTCAAGGCCGCGTCCGCCTTCGACCCCACGCCGCAGAACATCGACCGCCTGACCCAGCGCAAGACGCTCGACCTGCCCAACGGCCCGGTACAGCTGGCGTTGCTGCCCAAGGCCACGCGCGGCAACCGCGTGCAGGCGCAGATGCTGATCCAGTTCGGCAACGAGAAAGACCTGCTGGGCCAGCGCGTGAATTCCAGCGCCGTGGCCGACCTGCTGACGCGCGGCACCGCCAAGCTGTCGCGCCAGGACATCCAGGACCGCCTCGACAAGCTGCAGGCCGAGCTCGGCTTCAGCGGCGGCGGCACCACGCTCAAGATCGCCATGTCGACCAAGCGTGAAAACCTGCCCGAGCTGACCCGCCTGGCGCTGGACATCGTGCGCAACGCCAACTTCCCCAAGGAACAGCTCGAGGAATACCAGCGCCAGCTCGAGACCTCGATCCAGAACGCCATGACCGAGCCGCAGGCCCTGGCCGGACGCGCCCTGGCCCGCCAGGACAATCCGTGGCCCGCTGACGACCTGCGCTACGTGCCCACGTTCGACGAATCGCTGGCCAGCATCCGCGCGCTGAACCGCGACGCGCTGGTCAAGTTCCACGCCAAGTTCTACGGCGCCGGCAAGATCGAGTACTCGGCGGTCGGCGATTTCGAGCCCGAGGCCGTCGAAAAGGCCGTCAAGGATGGCCTGGCCGGCTGGAAGCGCGCCCCCGCCTACACCCGTGTCGGCAATCCGTACCGCGACATTCCCGCCAAGCAGTTCGACATCGAGACCCCGGACAAGGCCAACGCGTTCTACATCTCGCGCATGCCCTTGAAGCTGCAGGACAGCGATGCCGACTACGCCGCGCTGTACCTGGCCAACTACCTGTTCGGCGCCTCGGAAACCTCGCGCCTGTGGAACCGCGTGCGCGAAACCGAAGGCCTGTCCTACAACGTGCGCAGCTCGCTGTCGGTCTCGTCGTTCGAACCCAGCGCCAGCTGGACCATGTACGCCATCTACGCGCCGCAGAACCGCGAGCGCCTGGAAAAGGCCATCGGCGAGGAACTGGCGCGCGTGCTCAAGGACGGATTCAGCGACAAGGAGATCTCCGACGGCATCACCGCCCTGCTGAACTACCGCAACCTGGCCCGCGCCCAGGACGACGTGCTGGCCGGCACCTGGCTCGACTACCTGCAGCGTGGCCGCACGTTCGAATGGTCGGCCGAGATGGACAAGAAGATCACCGCCCTCACGCCCGACGTGGTCAACGCGGCGCTGCGCAAGTACCTGCGCCCGGATGGCTTCAGCACCGCCGTCGCCGGCGACTTCAAGAAAAAGGCGCCCTGAGCGCCACGCCCTCCCGGCGTCCCCAGCCCCTGCCCCGGCAGGGGCTTTTTTTTGCCCGTGCGTTCCGCTCCCCCGGGTCGCTTCCGCAGTCGGACAGGAAAGACCATGCCATACGCGGGGAGATATCCCTATACGGCATTTATTACACGGTTATTTGGAAAGATGTTTTCAAGATATCAGGGTTTATCCCAAGTGGGATGCCGCGCACAATTCAGTCATCGGGAACAAACAACGAACCACGACGGAGGGCCGCCGGATTCGGCCCCGTTTAAAACGAATTGGAGGTCATTATGAAAACCCTGACAACTACCCTGCTGATTTCCCTAGCCCTGGTGGGCGCTGGCGCCCAGGCCGCCGGCGTCGAGCAGGCCAAGTCGAGCGCCCAGGTGGCGACCGAACTGCAACAAGCCAAGATCAGCGGCCAATACACCTTTGGCGAGCTGGACTACCCGCCCGCCCTGCCCCAGGCCGCCAGCCTGAGCGCGCAGGAAGTGCAGGCCCAGCTGCAACAAGCCAAGACCAGCGGCGAGTACACCTTCGGTGAACTGCAATACCCGCCCGTCAAGGCGGCTGCCAGCGTCAAGACGCGCGCCGAAGTCCAGCAGGAACTCGCCCAGGCCAAGGCCAGCGGCCAATACACGTTCGGCGAACTCGAATATCCGCCGATCACCCGGTGAGCTGCTTGCTGTAGCCCGGCCGGCCCCGGGCGGCATCATGGTTCGGGGTCGGTTTTTTCAGGCCACAGCGGCGGAGCAGTAGCAGTGCGAAGTAGCAGTACCTGTAGTTGCAGTAAGAAGTCTGTTTTGGAAGATGCAGCACCTGTAGTTAGCAGTACGAAGTCTGAAGCAAGAAGTTGCAGTACCTGCAGTAAAACCGCGGCGCAAGCCGCGGTTTTTTTTGCCCTGACCATTATTCGGCCATTGCCCGACCAATGAAATCGGCCCAGGCTCCGGACGCTTCCGGAGCCTGGGCCGAGAACCGCCGGTACGGCGGGATTCAGCTCAGCCGATTCAGCTGAAGAACTCCTTGACGCGATCGGTCCAGGACTTGCTTTGCGGCGAGTGGCGGTCGCCCCCGTCGTTCAGCGAGGCCTCGAACTGGCGCAGGATGTTCTTCTGGTCGTCGCTCAGACGCACCGGCGTCTCGACCACCACGTGGCAGTACAGGTCGCCCGGATAGCTGCCGCGCACGCCGCGGATACCCTTGCCGCGCAGGCGGAAGGTCTTGCCGGACTGCGTGCCTTCGGGAATCGAGATCTCGGCCTTGCCGCCCAGCGTCGGCACCTGCAGTTCGCCGCCCAGCGCCGCCGTGGTGAACGGGATGGTCAGTTCGCAGTGCAGGTCGTCGCCGTCGCGCTGGAAGATCTTGTGCTGCTTGATGTGGATTTCCACATACAGGTCGCCCGGCGGGCCGCCATTGATGCCGGGCTCGCCATTGCCGCTGGAGCGGATGCGCATGCCGTCGTCGATGCCGGCCGGAATCTTGACCTGCAGGGTCTTGTTGCGGCGGATGCGGCCGACGCCATCGCAGGCCGTGCACGGATCGGTGATCTCCTTGCCGTTGCCATGGCAGGTCGGGCAGGTCTGCTGCACGCTGAAGAAACCCTGCTGCATGCGCACCGCGCCGGAGCCGCCGCAGGTGCGGCAGGTCTTGGGCGAGGTGCCGGGCTTGGCGCCGGAACCGTGGCAGGTGTCGCAGTTTTCCCAGCTGGGCACGCGGATCTCGGTGTCGAAGCCGGCCGCGGCCTGCTCCAGCGTGATCTCCAGCGCGTACTTCAAGTCGGCGCCGCGATAGACCTGCGGACCGCCGCCGCGGCGGCCACCGCCGCCACCGCCGAAGATCTCGCCGAAGATGTCGCCAAAGGCATCGGCGAACCCGCCGCCCATGCCGCCACCGCCCATGCCGGCGGCGTTGGGGTCGACGCCCGCATGGCCGTAGCGGTCGTACGCGGCGCGCTTCTGTTCATCGCCCAGGACCTCGTAGGCTTCCTTGGCTTCCTTGAACTTCTCTTCGGCTTCCTTGCTGTCCGGATTGCGGTCCGGATGGTACTTCATGGCCAGCTTTCGATAGGCCTTCTTGAGTTCGTCGTCCGAGGCGTTTTTCGCCACGCCCAGGACTTCGTAATAGTCGCGTTTTGCCATGATCGGTGGGCTCGGGGGAGAGCCTTCTTTTCAGTGCTACAGAATGAGTTCGCCCGGTAGGCGGATTTCTCCGGCTACCGGGCGGCAGAGGCAGGTCAGCGCCCGGCCATTATTGGTCGCGCTTGACTTCCTTGAAGTCGGCGTCGACGACATTGTCGTCCACCGGCTTCGCGTTGTCGGCGGCCTGCTGCTGGCCGGCGGCTTGCTGCGCCTGCATGTCGGCGTACATCTTTTCGCCGAGCTTCTGCGAGGCGGTCGACAGGGCTTCGACCTTGGCGTCGATGGCGGCCTTGTCGCCGTCCTTCAACGTTTCTTCCAGCGCCTTGATGGCCGCCTCGATGCCTTCCTTCTCGGACGCCTCGAGCTTGTCGCCGTATTCGGTCAGCGACTTGCGGGTGGCGTGCACCAGGGCATCGGCCTGGTTGCGCGACTGGGCCAGTTCGGCGACGCGGTGATCTTCCTCGGCGTTGGCCTCGGCATCCTTGACCATGCGCTGGATCTCGTCTTCCGACAGACCCGAGTTGGCCTTGATGGTGATCTTGTTTTCCTTGCCGGTGCCCTTGTCCTTGGCCGACACGTGCAGGATGCCGTTGGCGTCGATGTCGAACGTGACTTCGATCTGCGGCATGCCACGCGGCGACGGCGGGATCCCTTCGAGGTTGAACTCGCCCAGGGCCTTGTTGCCCGCGGCGATTTCACGCTCGCCCTGGAACACCTTGATCGTCACGGCCGGCTGGTTGTCGTCGGCGGTCGAGAAGGTCTGCGAGAAGCGGGTCGGGATGGTCGTGTTCTTCTGGATCATCTTGGTCATCACGCCGCCCAGGGTTTCAATACCCAGGGACAGGGGGGTGACGTCCAGCAGCAGCACGTCCTTGCGGTCGCCCGACAGCACGGAACCCTGGATGGCGGCGCCAGCGGCGACGGCTTCGTCGGGGTTCACGTCCTTGCGCGGATCCTTGCCGAAGAATTCCTTCACCTTTTCCTGGACCTTGGGCATGCGGGTCATGCCGCCGACCAGGATCACGTCGTCGATGTCGGAAACCTTCACGCCGGCGTCCTTGATGGCCACGCGGCAGGGCTCGATGGTGCGTTCGATCAGTTCCTCGACCAGCGCTTCCAGCTTGGCGCGCGTGATCTTCAGGTTCAGGTGCTTCGGACCCGAGGCATCGGCCGTGATGTACGGCAGGTTGATCTCGGTCTGCTGCGCCGACGACAGTTCGATCTTGGCCTTTTCAGCGGCTTCCTTCAGGCGCTGCAGGGCCAGCACGTCCTTAGACAGATCGACGCCTTGTTCCTTCTTGAACTCGGAGATGATGTAGTCGATGATGCGCTGGTCGAAGTCTTCGCCGCCCAGGAAGGTGTCGCCGTTGGTCGACAGCACTTCGAACTGCTTTTCGCCATCGACGTCGGCGATTTCGATGATCGACACGTCGAACGTGCCGCCGCCCAGGTCATACACGGCGATCTTGCGGTCGCCCTTTTCGGTCTTGTCCAGGCCGAAGGCCAGCGCGGCCGCGGTCGGCTCGTTGATGATGCGCTTGACTTCCAGGCCGGCGATGCGGCCGGCGTCCTTGGTGGCCTGGCGCTGGCTGTCGTTGAAGTACGCCGGCACCGTGATGACGGCCTCGGTCACTTCCTCGCCCAGGTAGTCCTCGGCGGTCTTCTTCATCTTGCGCAGCACGTCGGCCGACACTTGGGGAGGCGCCATCTTCTTGCCGCGCACTTCCACCCAGGCATCGCCGTTGTCGGCCTTGACGATGGCATAGGGCATCAGGTTGATGTCCTTCTGCACCGCCTTTTCCTCGAACTTGCGGCCGATCAGGCGCTTCACCGCGTACAGCGTGTTGCGCGGGTTGGTCACGGCCTGGCGCTTGGCGGGCGCGCCAACCAGCGTTTCGCCGTCGTCCATGTAGGCGACGATCGACGGGGTGGTGCGGGCGCCTTCGGCGTTTTCGATGATCTTGACCTGACCGCCGTCCATGACAGCCACGCAGCTGTTGGTCGTGCCCAGGTCGATGCCAATAATTTTGCTCATGGTCGGGTTACCTTGGATAAATCTGTGAAATTGGAGAGAAATTTCCTGTCCCCACATAACTGGGGCTGCCCGCAGGGTTTTTCAAGACGCCTGGCTGGAATTTTCCGCCGGCGTTTCCTGCAGGCGCCGGATCGCCGCCGTGAACTGGGGCAATCCGGGCCAACCGGTAATGCGGCCGAGCCGTTTTCCGGCCCGGTAAAGCACAAAAGTGGGGACACCATGCAGGGAAAAGCGGCGGCCTAGCGGCTCGTCGGCATACACATCCGCCTCGAACCAGCTCAGCCCCAGGCCCAGCAGGGTTTCCTGGTGCAGCAGCGCCGCCTGCTTGAAGAGATTGCAGTTATAGCAATCCTGGCCCCACAGGAACACGCAGCGCAGGTCCGATCCCGGCGCCTGGACCACGGCGGCGTCGAATCCCGCGGTATCGACATGACGCATGCCGAACACCGCGAAGACCTGGGCCGGGTCGAACCTGGGATCGGTCATGGCGCGCGGTCCGTTCAGCCTTGGCCGGCGGACACCACCACCAGGGCCGGACGCAGGGTGCGGTCGGCGATGGCGTAACCTTTCTGCAGCACCTGCACCACCGTGTTGGCGGGCTGGTCGGTCGGGATCGACGAAATCGCCTGATGCTGGTGCGGATCGAACTTGTCGCCCTGGACCGGCGCGATTTCCTTGAGCATGTTGCGCTCGAAGGCGGCCGCCAGCTGCTTGAGCGTGACTTCGACGCCTTCGCGCAGCGTGTCCACGGTCTGGTCGGCCTGGGCCAGCGCGGCCTCGAGGCTGTCCTTGACCGGCACCAGGCTCTCCGCGAACGACTCGATGCCGAACTTGCGTGCCTTGGACACTTCTTCCTGGGCACGGCGGCGCACGTTCTCGGCCTCGGCGCGGATGCGCAGAAGCTGGTCATGCTGCTCATTGACGGTAGCCTGGGCCGCGTCCAACTGGGCGCGCAACTCGTTCAGCTCGGCCTGCGCGGCGTCCTGGGCGGCGGGGGCCGCATCGGCATCGTTGCCGAATCCGGGCGTCTGATCTACAGGCTCGTTGGGTGCCGTCATGGGGAATCCTCCAAAAAGAATGGCTTTCGCAGACATGAATGGGGGCCAATACCCCTATTTCAAGCCCGGGAAAGCAAATATTCCCCGCCGCGCACCGCTGCCGCGGCAATGGGCGGCAATACTGAAAAATCCGGCAAAACCCACTGAAAACTCAGCATCAGCGGCAAAAAACCGCCCAGAATCCGGATTTCCGACGCAGCCGGCGCCATCAGGAACCGATCATTTCTTGTGCGGCTGCGCCGGGGCGGCGGCGTCACTGGCGGGAAAGCTCTCTTTCAGGGCGCGGTCGACGCGCGGATCGTCGTCGGGTTCCGGGTTGATCGCGATGGGATCGCTGGCGGGGAAGGTCTCGGCCAGCGCCTCGTCCAGCTCGTGCTCGACCTGATCCTCGTCCACCGGGGTGCTGACGTTCCCCTTTTTCACAATCTTGCCCGTCTTGGGATCATGGTGCATGCGCCCTCTCCTTCAAGTCCGTGAATGTGTGGGCCATCCCTGCAAGTGCCGTTCCGTCAGGGTGGCCAACCCCGCGATCCAGGCCGGATCGTCATTGAGCGCCGGGATGTAACGGAACTGCTTGCCGCCGGCGCCGAGAAAGGCGTCGCGGCACTCCAGGCTGATCTCTTCCAGGGTTTCCAGACAGTCTGCCACAAATCCCGGGCACACCACATCCACCTCGGTGACGCCCGAGGCGGCCAGCGCCTTGAGGGTCGGTTCGGTGTAGGGCTCGAGCCAGCGGGCGGTGCCGAAGCGGCTCTGGAAGGTCACCTCGATCTGCTCGCGCGGCAGCGACAGGCGCTGCGACAGCAGCCGCGCGGTTTCCATGCAGTCGCGGTAGTACGGATCGCCCAGCTCGATGGAATAGCGCGGCAGGCCGTGGAAGCTCATGACCAGCTTCTGCGGCTTGCCATGCTCGCGCCAGTACGCCTCGATGCGGGCGGCCAGCGGGTCGAGATAGATGGGATCCTCATGGAACCGCTTGATGAAGCGCATTTCCGGCTGGTCGCGCAGCCGGCCGGCGTGGCGCGTGACGGCGTCGACCACGGTGGCCGAGGTGCTGGCGGCATATTGCGGATACAGCGGCACGGTCAGGATGCGTTCGCAGCCCTGCGCCCGCAGCCGCGAGATGGCGTCGGGAATCGACGGGTTGCCGTAGCGCATGCCCAGTTCCACCACCGCCTCGACGCCGGCCGCGGTCAACGCGGCCTGCACGCCTTCGGCCTGGCGGCGGCTGTAGACCATCAGCGGCGAGCCGTCCTTGAGCCAGACACCGGCGTAGCGCGGCTCCAGCTTCTTGGGCCGCATCGTCAGCACCAGGCCGTGCAGGATCGGCTTCCACAGATAGCGCGGAATCTCGATCACGCGCGGGTCCGACAGGAATTCGCCCAGGTACTTGCGGATGTCCTTCTTGCCCGGGGTGTCGGGCGTGCCCAGGTTCACCAGCAGCACGCCGACCTTGCCCGGCGCGCGCGGCGGCGGGTCTTCATTGAAAGGGTCGTCCTGCTCCGTTTCGGGCAGGTAGCGTTCAGGCCAGAGATACTTGAACAGGCGAAGAAACACAAAAACTCCCCTTCCTCCGCAAGGAGGATGTCGGTTCGAATGGAACTACTGGTTGTGGCTGAGGGCGTTGGACAGCAGACGCGCCGTGATGTCCACGATGGGAATCACGCGTTCGTAGGCCATGCGGGTCGGACCGATCACGCCGAGCGTGCCGACCACCTTGCCATCCACGCCATAGGGCGCGGTGATCACCGAGACTTCTTCCATCGGCACCAGCTGCGAATCGCCGCCGATGTAGATCTGCACGCCTTGCGCGCGGCTCGACACATCGAGCAGCTGCAGCAGGTCGGTCTTCTTCTCGAACAGCGAGAACATCTTGCGCAGGCGATCCATGTCGGACGCGATGTCAGTGACGTCGAGCAGCTTGCGCTCGCCCGAGATGACCACGGCGTCGCCGTCCTCGGCCGCTTCGGCGCTGGCCTCGACCGCCGCCTGCATCAGCCGCGAGATGTCTTCGCGCAACTGGGCCAGCTCGGTGGACAGCGTGCGCCGCACCGCGTCGAAGGACTTGCCGGCGAAATGGATGTTGAAGAAGTTGCCGGCCTCCAGCAGCTCGGCCTCGGCGTAGTCGCGCTGCACGAACAGGATGCGGTTCTGCACGTCGCCGTCGGGGGTGACGATGATCAGCAACACGCGCTTGTCGGACAGGCGGATGAATTCGATCTGGCGGAACACCTGGGCGCGCTTGGGCGTCAGCACCACGCCGGCGAACTGCGTCAGGTTCGACAGCAGCGCCGCCGCGGCATTGACCGCGCGGGTGGGTTCGGCCGCCGCCAGCATGTCGCCCATGTTGTGGGGCTCGAGCTGGTAGGACTGCACCGCCAGCAGCGAATCGACGAACATGCGGTAGCCGCGCGGCGTCGGAATGCGCCCCGCGGAGGTGTGCGGACTGTGGATCAGGCCCAGCTCTTCCAGGTCCGCCATGACGTTGCGGATGGTGGCGGGCGACAGGTCGAAGACCTTCGATAGCGTCCGCGAGCCGACTGGTTGCCCATCGGCGATGTAGCGTTCGATCAACGCTTTCAGTAATGCGCGTGCGCGGTCATCCATAGCGGGTATTTTAGGGAATCTTTTCCAATTAAGGCGATTTTTGTCCCGCAAGCCAATATGCGGCCCCATATAATCGGCTAACGGGCCCGATTCCGGACCCATTTCGCTTTTTCTGATTCGCCTCGCCACCATGCACTTTCCTACCGTCGCGCTGATCGGCAGATACCAGGACGCCGGCCTGGCCACTCCGCTAAGGGCGCTCGCGCACGCGCTCACGCAGGCCGGGCGGCAGGTGCTCGTCGACGCCGACACGGCCCGCAATACCGGGCTCACGGAATACCCGGTCGCCACCTACGAGCAGATCGGCCAGGACGCGTCGCTGGCGGTGGTCATGGGCGGCGACGGCACGGTGCTGGGCGCGGCGCGCCATCTGGCGCCGTTCGGCGTGCCGCTGGTCGGCATCAACCACGGCCATCTCGGCTTCATCACCGACATTCCGGTGCAGGACGCGCACGACGCGCTGGCGCGCGTGCTCGAAGGCAACTTCCAGATCGAGGAACGCATGCTGCTGGAAGGCAGCGTCTGGCGCGGCGACCAGCAGATGTACGCGGCCTCGGCGCTCAACGACGTGGTGCTGAACCGCGCCGGGCGCGGCGGCATGATCGAAGTGCGCGTCGAGCTCGACGGCGCCTTCATGTACACGCAGCGCGCCGACGGCCTGATCATCGCCACGCCCACCGGCTCGACCGCCTATGCGCTGTCGGCCAACGGCCCCATCCTGCACCCCGGCATGAACGCCATGGTGCTGGTGCCGGTGGCGCCGCAGACTTTGTCGAACCGCCCCATCGTGATCCCCGACAGCGGCGTGCTCAACATGACGCTCACCGCCATGGGCCGGGTCGAGGTCGGCGCCAGCGTGCACTTCGACATGCAGACCTGGTCCGACCTGCAGCCCGGCGACCGCATCGTCGTGCAGCGCGCGCCCTACACCATCCGTTTCGTGCATCCGGAAGGCTACAGCTTCTTTTCCACCCTGCGCCGCAAGCTGCACTGGAACCTGATGCCGCAAGCCACCGACAACGTAGAGTAGTAAGCGCCCCGACATGCTGCGCACCCTGCACATCCGCGACTTCGTCATCGTCGAGCAGACCGAGATCCATTTCGGTCCCGGCTTCACCGTCTTCTCCGGCGAGACCGGCGCGGGCAAATCCATCCTCATTGACGCGCTGGCGCTGGCGCTGGGCGAACGCGGCGACGTCAGCGTGCTGCGCGAAGGCGCCGCGCGCGCCGACATCACCGCCGTCTTCGACACGCCGCCGGCGCTGAACGCCTGGCTGGCCGAACGCGAGATCGACGCCGACGAGGAGCTGTCGCTGCGCCGCGTGATCGACGCGCAGGGCCGCAGCCGCGCCTACATCAACGGCACGCCCGCCACGGTCGCGCAACTGCGCGAACTGGGCGACAGCCTGGTCGACATCCACGGCCAGCACGCGCACCAGAGCCTGATGCGGCCCGAGGCCCAGCGCGACCTGCTGGACGCGCACGGCGGCCACGGCGACCTGCGCCAGGCCGTCGGTCAGGCCTGGAAGCAATGGCGCGCGCTGGCGCGCCAGCTCGAATCCGCCGAAAAGGATGCCGCCGGCCTGGCCACCGAACGTGAACGGCTGCAATGGCAGGTCGACGAACTCGACCGCCTGGGCCTGGCGCCGGACGAATGGGAATCGCTGCAGGCCGAACACACGCGCCTGTCGCACTCGCAATCGCTGCTGGACGGCGCCACGCAGATCCTCGATGCGCTCGACGGCGAGGGCGATTCGGCCCACCATCGGCTGACCGCGGCCAACCACCGCATCCAGCAGATGCTGCGGCACGACACCGGCCTGCAGGGCATCTACGACGAACTCGAATCGGCCCGCATCGCCATCAGCGAAGCCGTGTCCGACCTGAACAACTACGTCAGCCGCGTCGATCTCGATCCGCGCCGCCTGGCCGACCTCGAAGCTCGCCTGAGCGCCGTGTTCGAGACTGCGCGCAAGTTCCGCACCGAACCCGACGGGCTGTCCGCGCTGCGCGACAGCCTGCACGCCGAACTCTCCGCCTTGCAGGCCGCCGCCGACATCGACGCGCTGCGGGCCCAGGCGCAGGCGGCGCAGGCGCAGTACGACGCCGCCGCCGCCAAGCTCACCACGGCACGCCGCAAGATCGCCAAGGACCTCGGTAAGCAGGTCACCCAGGCGATGCAGACGCTGGCCATGCAGGGCGGCAAGTTCGAACCCACGCTGGCCGCGGCCGCGCCGTCGGCGCATGGCAACGAGCAGGTCGAATTCCTGGTGGCCGGCCACGCCGGCACCACGCCGCGGCCGCTGGCCAAGATCGCTTCCGGCGGCGAACTCTCGCGCATCTCGCTGGCGCTGTCGGTCATCGCCAGCCGCGCCGCGCGCGTGCCCACGCTGATCTTCGACGAAGTCGACAGCGGCGTCGGCGGCGCGGTGGCCGAAGCGGTCGGCAAGCTGCTGCGCGAACTGGGCGAACGTCACCAAGTGCTGTGCGTCACCCACCTGCCGCAGGTCGCGGCCTGCGGCAACAACCAATTCCTGGTCAGCAAGACCGAATCGCGCGGCACCACCCGCTCGCGCATCGAGGAACTGGACGACGGCGCCCGGGTCGAGGAAATCGCCCGCATGCTGGGCGGCATCAAGCTCACCGCCACCACCCGCGAACACGCCCGCGAAATGCTGGCCGGCATCGGCCGCGCGCCGGCCTGAGCCGGCCGCCGTCCAGGCCCCAGCCTCGCCGCCCGCAGGCCGGTTGTTGGCCGTCCGAATCCAGGGGCTGCCCTTGCGCCGGCAGCCCGTATCGGGCCAGCCCATCGCCCGATTCAGTCCGGGAATAAAAAAAGCCCCTTCTTTGAGAAGGGGCTTTTGCTTTCACTGAACCACGGCGAGCGCGGCCGTGGTCAGGGTCGAACGCGGAAAAGCTCAGCGGCCTTTCAGGCAGCTGCCGCAGATGCCGTACAGCACCATGGCGTGGCTTTCCAGCGCGAAGCCGTTGTCCTTGGCGATCTTCTGCTGGCGCTTTTCGATGTCCGGGTCCGAGAATTCGACCACTTTGCCGCAGTTCGTGCAGATCAGGTGATCGTGGTGATCGCCGTCATTGAGCTCGAACACGGCCTTGCCGCTGTCGAACTGGCTGCGGGCAAGGATGCCGGCCTGTTCGAACTGGGTCAGCACGCGATAGACGGTGGCCAGGCCGATTTCGACGTTTTCGCCGATCAGGGCCCGGTAGACGTCTTCGGCGCTGAGGTGGCGCTGGTCAGACTTACGGAAGATATCAAGAATTTTCAGGCGCGGGAAAGTCGCCTTCAAACCCATGTTTTTCAGTTCGCTTTGGTCGCTCATGGTGTAATCGCTCTCCGTCCGCGTTGGCATGGGCAAGGATACCGGGTAACCGCGAGCCGGCTTCCCAGAATTCCTGCCGCCCCGCAGAACTATCCTTATGAAACCTTTATGATAACGGTTTTGTCTGCTTCCAAATAATAGGGGCGCGTAGTGTCCATGATTGCACGAATTCCTTCCCGCTCGCTCAAGACCGGATTGGCCATCGCCGCCCTGGCCGTCGCCCTTGCCGGCTGCACGGGGGACAAGTGGGGCTTCCCCTATAAGGCCGGCGTCCAGCAAGGCAACTGGATCACCCAGGAGCAGGTCGCGCTGCTGCAACCGGGCATGACGCGCGAACAGGTGCGCTTCGCCCTCGGCAGCCCCACCCTGACCAGCGTGCTGCACGCCAACCGCTGGGATTACCCCTACTACTACAAGCCCGGCTACGGCGACGCCCAGGAACGCAAGTTCACGGTCTGGTTCGAGAACGACCGGCTGACCCGCTGGGAAGGCGACAAGCAGCCCGACCTGCAGCCCTATCAGCTGAACACCCCCAGCGCCACCGCCGACGAAAAGGCCGACAAGCGCCTGAGCGAGGACGAGGCCCGGATCAAGCAGGAAGAAGAGCAGAAGAAGCGCGACGCCGCCGCGCCCGCCAACCCCATCACCCAGTACCCTGGCCAGCCCGGCAACGCGCCCGAGCCGCTGCGCTAACCCAAGGATTTTCTTCATGCGTATTGCTATCGCCGGCGCCAGCGGCCGTATGGGCCAGATGCTGATCGACGCCGTCCTGAAGGCCGACGGCCTGCAACTGGCGGTCGCGCTCGACCGCCAGGGTTCGCCCTCGCTGGGCCAGGACGCGGGCGCGCCGCTGGGCCAGCAGACCGGCGTCGCCATCACCGACGACCTGGCCGCGCTGGCCAACGCCGACTGCCTGATCGATTTCACCCGCCCCGAAGGCACGCTGGAACACCTGCAGGCCTGCGCCAGGCTGGGCGTGAAGGCCGTCATCGGCACCACCGGCTTTGACGACAACGGCCGCGCCGCCATCGAAGTGGCCGCGCAGAAAACCGCCATCGTGTTCGCGCCCAACATGAGCGTGGGCGTGAACGCCACGCTCAAGCTGCTGGACATGGCCGCCCGCATCCTGAATTCGGGCTATGACGTCGAAGTGTTCGAAGCGCATCACCGCAACAAGGTCGACGCGCCGTCGGGCACCGCGCTCAAGATGGGCGAGACCATCGCCTCGGCCTGGGACGTCGCGCTGCCCGACGTGGCCACCTGGAGCCGCCACGGCGACACCGGCGTGCGCAAGCCCGGCACCATCGGCTTCTCGGTACTGCGCGGCGGCGATATCGTCGGCGATCACACCGTGTCGTTCTGCGGCATCGGCGAACGCATCGAGATCACCCACCGCTCGGCCAGCCGCGCCACCTATGCCGAAGGCGCATTGCGCGCCGCGCGCTTCCTGGAAGGCAAGCGCAACGGCCTGTACGACATGCAGGCGGTGCTGGGTCTCTGATCCCGCCGCGCCAACAAAAAAGGACCCGCGAGGGTCCTTTTTTTCGTGGCGCGTCCGCTCACACCACCACGGGTTCCGGCTCCAGCGCCACGCCGTAGCGTTCGGCGACCTCGCCCTGGATCGCGCGCGCCAGCGCCAGGATGTCGGCGGCGGTGGCGCCGCCACGGTTCACCAGCACCAGCGCCTGCCGGTCATGCACCCCGGCCGCCCCGAGGGCGCGCCCCTTCCAGCCGCACTGGTCGATCAGCCAGCCAGCCGCCAGCTTGTAGCCGCCGTCCGGCTGCGGATACGACACCAGGCCGGGATAGCGGGCGGCAAGCGCTTCGCGCTGCGCGGCCGATACGATGGGGTTCTTGAAAAAGCTGCCGGCGTTGCCGGTGACCGCCGGGTCCGGCAGCTTGGCGCGCCGGATCTCGCAGACCGCCTCGAAGATGGCGCGCGCCGACGGCTCGCCCGCCAGCCCGGGATGACGCTGCAGATCCGGATACGACAGCACCGGCCGCCACGGCCGCGGCAAGCGCAAGCGCACCGCCACGATCACCCAGCGGCCGGGCGGCTGATGCTTGAAGACGCTGTCGCGATAGGCAAAGCGGCAATCGGCCGCGCTCATCTCGACATACCTGCCGGCCAGCACGTCCCAGGCGGTCAGGCTGTCGAAGCGATCGGCCAGCTCGACGCCGTAGGCGCCGATGTTCTGCACCGGCGCCGCGCCGACCGTGCCCGGGATCAACGCCAGGTTTTCCAGGCCGTCCCAGCCCTGCTTCACGCATTCGGCGACGAAGCCATGCCAGGTCTCGCCGGCGGCCGCTTCGACCAGCCACGCATCGGCCTCGGCCCGCAACAGGCGCACGCCGCGCAGCGCCACGCGCGCCACCAGGCCCGGCACGGTCTCGGGCAGCACCACATTGCTGCCGCCGCCCAGCACCAGCAGCCGGTCGTGCCGCGCGGCCAGGGCCGACAGCGCCGGCAGTTGGGCCACATCGTCGAGCGTGACGCAGGCCTGGGCCGTGGACGCCAGGCCCAGGGTGTTCAAGGCGGAAAGGTCCCGCGCCTCGGGGGTCAGGACAGGCGCGGTGGCAGAGGAATTTGACATGGATACTACCGGGTGTGCTATATTTTCTGTCTTCGCTCATATTACTTGATTGAGCTTGGCAGCCAGGCGGCACTCAGTGCAACCTTGGCCACGCGAAGTTCAGCGCGATCCGCCTGCCCCGGCAATCTGCCAGCGGCAAGCACGATTGAAAAAAATCATGTAGAATGCGCGCCTTCTGATCGATAACCAAGTTGATCAGGCAACCGCGAAAGTGGTTGGCAATAAGAAATGGTTTGCACTGGCACTGCGTGGAGTTTTCACCAAGCCAGAAATTGCGGACCCATGCGGGAGTAGCTCAGTTGGTAGAGCGCAACCTTGCCAAGGTTGAGGTCGCGAGTTCGAGACTCGTCTCCCGCTCCAATTTATGATCTACAGACTTCCACTGACGTCTGTAAGTCATTGAAAAGAGGAGCTTCGGCTCCTTTTTTCATTCCAGCGAAAGCCACGAAAGTCCACTGACAGCCACCATTTTTGAGGCCAAAAACAAGGCCAAAGAATGCGGGTCGTGCCGGTTCCGGGTTGTTGCTGGGGTTGGATCGGGATGACAAGCAGCATCGGGCCTAAGTCCAAGACTTAGGAGCTTGATGATGACACTCTCTGATCTGACCGTGCGGCAAGCCAAGGCCGCCGAGAAAACCTACAGCATCCCCGACACCGATGGCCTCGGCCTGGTGGTCGCCCGCACCGGCGGCAAGTCGTGGCATTTGCGCTATTACTGGCTCGGCAAGCAAAAGCGCATCTCCCTGGGGAACTACCCCGAGATCGGTTTGCGCGAAGCGCGCACCTTGCGCGACGAAGCCCGGGCGCTTCTGGCAAAGGGCGTCAACCCCCATACCGATCGGAAACAGAAGCGACACGCGGTCAAGCTTGCGGCCGACTACACCTTCAAGGCCGTCTTCGATGCGTGGGTCGAGCATCGCCGCAAGGAAATCAAGGAGGGCAGGAACAGCACGCTGTCGCAAATCCTGCGGATCTTCAACAAGGACGTGCTGCCTAGCCTCAAGCAGATGTCGATCTACGACATTCGCCGGCCCCAACTCCTGGGCGTCCTGGCGAGGATCGAGGAGCGCAAGGCGTTCACCACTGCCGAGAAGGTCCGCACCTGGCTGGGGCAGTTGTTCCGCTATGCCCTCGTCATCGTGGAGGGGCTGGAAGCCAATCCGGCCTCCGACCTGGACGTGGTGGCCGAGCCCAAGCCCCCGGTGAACCACAACCCCTACCTGCATCTTCCGGAGCTTCCCGAGTTCCTGCACAAGCTCAGGCTCTACAACCCTCGTGGTTGGCAGACCCAACTCGGCATCCGGCTGCTGTTCCTGACCGGCGTGCGTACCGGCGAGCTGCGGCTGGCGACCCCGGACCAGTTCGATCTCGACCGTGGCCTGTGGATCATCCCGCCGCAGATCGTCAAGCAACTCCAAGACGAGATGCGCAAGGCCGGCAAGCGCCCGCAGGACGTTCCGCCCTACATCGTGCCGTTGTCCGTGCAGGCCATCGAGATCGTGCGCTACCTGTTGGGTGTGATGAGGCCGGCCCAGGTCCATCTGCTCACGCACCGCAGCGAACTCAAGAAGCGCATCAGCGAGAACACCCTCAACGCGGCCTTGAAACGAATGGGCTACGAGGATCAACTGACCGGTCACGGCATCCGCGGAACCATCTCGACGGCGCTCAACGAGATCGGCTATCCCAAGATTTGGGTGGACGCGCAGCTTTCGCACTCGGACCCGAACAAGGTGAGTTCGGCCTACAACCACGCCAAGTATGTTGAGCCGCGCCGCCGGATGATGCAGGACTGGGCGGATCGTCTCGATCTGCTCGAACAGGGCCAAGTGGAAGCGGCCAGCGCGCACCTCACGATCCATATCGAGGGCGTGCCGGCCATGGCAGAGGAGGACAAGCCCAACACCATCGTCGCTGCTGCTTCTGCGGCATCCGTTCCGCCTGTGGTGGCCGAACCCATCGTCGTGACGCCAAACGACGGGGGAATCACATTCCAGCGACTGTCGCAGGTACCACCGCCCCCGACGCATGCGCCAGAGCCGGAGGTGTCTGTCATCCAGCGCGAGCGCGAGGAAATGCTGGTCATCTACGAATCGCCGAGCAGTCTGCCGGTCCCGCTGTTCGGCAAGTTGGCCGGGAAGTCCAAGGACCAGATCAACCGCGAGCTGAAGGCGGGCAAGCTGCTGTCCATCAGCTTGGGCAACCGCGGGCAACGCGTGCCCGACTGGCAGCTGGTACCCCTCAAGCACAAGCTGGCACAGGTGCTCATGAACCAGTGCCCGCATGCGGATCCGTGGGACCTGTACCGGATGCTGACCCGCCCACATCCGGACCTGGGTGATCGCGCAGCCATCGACATCGTGACACCAGGAAATTTGGGCATGGTCGTGCGGGTCATCGCGGGCACCCAGCAGCAGCCAAACAGGCCCGGACCTGACTCGTCTGTGCAAGGTATTCCAGAGGAGACTCGCCAGCGCATTCAACGGTTGCTAAATGATGCGGCAATGCTCGAAAGTGCCTGACGCTGTTGGCGCGCATCCAGAACTGACCCACTTTCGGCGGTGATGCGCGGGTAAAACTGACCCACCTGAAGCCCACATCCTGAGCATCTTTTGCTCGGGGGATTTCAGGAGTGATCACCATGGTCATGTTGGCCAAGATCCGGCGGATGCATTTCCGCGATGGCCTGCCGCTGCGCGAGATCGCCAAGCGCACGGGCCTATCCCGCAATACCATCCGGCGATGGCTGCGCAGCGGCCAGTCCGAGCCGGTCTATCCCAGGCGAGCCTCGCCCTCCCGGCTCGATCCCTACCGGTCCCAGTTGGAGACGTGGCTGCGTGCCGACAGCCATCGTCCCCGGCGGGAACAACGCACCGCCAAGGTGCTGTTCTCGCAGTTGCAGGCGATCGGCTATCCGGGCACCTACACCCGGGTGACGGCCTTCATCCGCCAGTGGAAGGCGGCCGGCGGCGCCAGCCGCCGCCCGGCCTTCGTGCCGTTGCACTTTCCTCCGGGTGAAGCCTTCCAGTTCGACTGGAGCCGCGAGTACGCCTTCGTCGGCAGCCACGCCAAGATGCCGCTGGATCTCGCCCACGTGAAGCTGGCCTGCAGCCGCGCCTTCTGGTTGGTGGCCTATCCCACCCAGAGCCACGAGATGCTGTTCGATGCTCATACCCAGGCGTTTACCGCCTTCGGTGGCGTGCCGCGCCGCGGCATCTACGACAACATGAAGACGGCGGTGGACGGGATCGGCCAGCACCGGGAACGGCGGGTCAACGCCCGCTTCCACGCCATGACCAGCCACTACCTGTTCGCCGCGGAGTTCTGCAACCGCGCCGCGGGTTGGGAGAAGGGGCGGGTCGAGAAGAACGTGCAGGACCGGCGCCGACAGATCTGGATCGAGGCCGGGGCCCGCCACTGGCCAGATCTGGACACCCTCAATGCCTGGCTCGCCAGCGAGTGCCGCGCCGCTTGGCCGATGCAGGCGCATCCGGATGCCTCCGACATCACCGTGGCCGAAGCTCTGGAGGACGAACAGCCCCACCTGATGCCGATGCCCGCGCCCTTCGACGGCTACATCGAGCGGCCGGTGCGGGTCAGTTCGACCGCGCTGGTCAGCTTCCAGCGCAACCGCTACAGCGTGCCGTGCGAACACGCCCACGCCGTCGCCAGCCTGCGCGTGTATCCCTTCGAACTGGCCGTGGTGGTCGGCGAGGCCGAGGTCGCCCGCCACCGGCGCAGCTTCGAGCGTGATCGGGTCCACTACGACTGGCAGCACTACATCGCCCTGGTCCAGCGCAAGCCGGGGGCACTGCGTGACGGCGCGCCGTTCCTGTCCATGCCCGATCCGCTGCGCAAGCTGCAGCAGGTGTTGCTGCGCCAGCCTCACGGCGACCGCGCCATGGCCCAGGTGCTGGCCGCCGTACCCGTGCACGGGCTCGAAGCGGTACTGGTGGCGGTGGAACTGGCACTCGAGTCCGGCCTGGTGCGCGCCGACCACGTGCTCAACGTGCTGGGGCGATTGCAGCATCCGGACCGCACGATCGAGACGGTCGCCTCGCGAGTGACGCTGCGTCATCCGCCGGTGTCCGATCCGGCCCGCTACGACGCCCTGCGGGAGGCAGATCATGTCGACGCCTGACCTGCCGCTGCGCATGCAGCAGCTCAAGCTGCACGGCATGGCCAGCCAGTGGCCCGAACTGCTGGCCAAGATGCGCCTGCACACCATGGAGCCCGAACACTGGATGGCCGAACTGCTGCAGGCCGAGTCCGCCGAACGGCAGGTTCGTGCCCAGGCCAACCAGATGAAGGCCGCACGTTTCCCCGTCCATCGTGACCTGCTCGGGTTCGACTTCGCGGCCAGTCCCGTTGATCGCGCACTGGTCGAACGACTCCACCAGGGTGACTTCATCCACACCCCCGAGAACGTCGTCCTTGTCGGTGGACCGGGCACCGGCAAGACCCACCTGGCCACCGCCATCGGCATCCAGGCCGTGCGCCAGCATCGCCTGCGCGTGCGCTTCTTCTCCACCATCGAACTGGTCAATGCGCTGGAGAAGGAACAGGCCCAGGGCAAGGCCGGGCAGATCGCCCTGCGCCTGACCTATGCCGACCTGGTCATCCTCGATGAACTGGGCTACCTGCCGTTCACCCCCTCAGGCGGCGCGCTGCTGTTCCACCTGATCAGCAAGCTCTACGAGCGCACCAGCCTCGCCATCACCACCAACTTGGCCTTCTCCGAATGGGGTCAGGTGTTCGGCGACGCCAAGATGACCACCGCGCTGCTGGATCGCATCACCCACCACTGCCACATCCTGGAGACCGGCAACGACTCCTGGCGGCTGCGCAACAGCACCGCCGCCAACAAGACCAAAGCCAGAATCAGGGCAAAGGAGGCCACCACCCAGACCACCAACTGATACCCTCAGCCCCGTACACCGGGTGGGTCAAAGTTCAACGCGCAGCCTGGGTCAGTTTTAAGTGCGCGCCAACAGACGTTGGCAGCGGGGGAGCCGCTGAGGTGGCCGGCGCGCCATTGGGCGACGCCCCATCCAACGGCAATACCGGCAGCAACCAGCGTCAAGCCGGCAAGGATGTTTCTCGAAGAGGTATTCATGGCGAGGGTCTCCACTCAGTCCGCGATCAGGCTGTTCAGTCGGGCGACGAGGCTGTCGCGCTGCGCTCCAAGGTCGATCAGACGCATGCGCGTCTCCAGCACCTGGGCGCGTGCACTGAGCACAGCGCTCAGGTCCCCCTTGGCGGATCGGTAGTTGCTCAATGCAAGCGCCGCTCGGTTCCGTACCAGTTGCAAGCCGGCGGTCTGCAGGCGGTCGATCTGGCTGTTCAACGCTTGGAGTTCGGCGGCGCTGTCGTCCAGCTCCTGCAAATGCCGCCGCGCCACGTCTTCGCGTTCGGCGTCCAGACGTTCCAACTCGTGCCGTTTTGCCTCGATCATGGGCACTTGGCGTCGATCCTTCTGCCAAGGCAGATCGAATGTCACCTGAAATGACACCATGTCGCCCCATCGGCGATCACGCCGGCTATAGGCTATCTCCCAGGCCCAATCGCCGCGGGTCTCTGATTGGGCTTCGCGGGACTCGGCCCGGGCCATGCTTTGCATCGCCGGATAGAGTTCAAGCTCCGCGTGATTCGCCAGTTCTGTGCGCAGTTGCGCGACGGGGCGAGTGAGCGGGCCTGGATCGCCTTGCAGTGCTTCGTCGGCCCTGGAGCCCACCCAGCGCCGCAACGCGGCCCTGGCCTTGGCCCGGTCCCGCTGTAGATCGTCACGGCGGTCCGTGAGTGTCAGCGCCTCCTGTTCCGCGACCAACAGATCGCCAGCCTGGGCGGTGCCGCCGGCGACGCGAGCGGGGAGACTGTCTTGCAGGCGCTGGTTCTCCGCGAGCAGTTCCGTCAGCAGTATCTCCCGTTGCTCCACCGCCTGCGCGGCGATCCACGCCAGGCTGAGTTCCTGGCGGATCTGCAATCGCTGCAAAACCAGCGCCGCGCGTTCTCGATCCACACGCGCCTGCGCGCTGGCGACCTGGGCGTCGCGCTTGGCCCTGTTGGGCACTTCCTGCATGAGCGCCAAGCGCTGCATCGTCATGGATTCGCGCGTCATGCTCCAGCGATCCATGCCGCTGATGGGGTAGTTTTCGATGCCGAGCGAGAGCTTGGGGTCGGGCAGCGAGCCTGCTGCCTTCTGCACGGATTCGGCGACGTTAACCTGCAACTGCTGCGCGCTTATGCGTGGGCTCTGCTGCTCCGCGATAAGGCGTGCCTCAGCAAAATCGAGGGCGTAGGCTACAGGCGAGACAAGCGCACTGCCCGCCAACGCGATGCTGATAGCTTTCAGACGATGCACTCGCATCGAGGCCGGCGTTGTGCCTCGGCCGTACGCCGACGGGCGCCCCTCGGGGGCGCCAAAAAAGGGAGTAAACATGGTTGTCCTCGGAATTGGTATTCACGAAATCACGTGGTCTGCCGCATCGGTGCGCGGCGAGCACGGACACATAAATCAATTCCGCAGGACTTGGAACGTGAGGTAGATCGGCGGAAAGCCCGCGCGGGGATTGGGAGGAATGTAGGTAACGTGCCGCCTGAGAACGTGTTCAAAGTCTCGCCCTCTTGATGTGAGAAGCTCGCTGGGTGAGAAAAGGCTACCCCAGCGACATCAAGCGCGAGCAGTTCGAGGTGATCCGGCCATTGCTGGAGAGTGCGCGCAGAAAGACTGCCCCACGCAAAGTGGAGCTGTACGAGGTGTTCTGCGCCGTGCTGTACCTGCTGCGCACGGGCTGTCAGTGGCGGGCACTGCCCAGCGACTTTCCCAAATGGCGCACCGTGCACTCGTACTTTGCCATCTGGAGCGAGCCACGCGAGGGTGGCAGCCTGCTGGAGCAGGCATTAAAAAAATCAGGTTGGCGCGGCCCGCGAGAAACTGGGGCGCAACGCCTGCAGCACGCTCTTGATCGTGGACGCGCAGAGCGTGAAGAACACGGACACGGCGGGCTTGAAGGGCTATGACGCAGGCAAGAAGGTCTCGGGCATCAAGCGCCACATCGCGGTGGACACCCAGGGATTGCCGCATGCGATAGCGGTGACCACGGCCGAGGTGACGGACCGCAAAGGCGCACTGCAGGCGCTACAGCGCTGCAAGCCCCGGTTGAGCCGGCTACAAAGCCTGCTGTGCGATGCAGGCTACATCGGTCGGCCGTTCGCGCAAGGCGTGCAGCAGATTCTGGGAGGGCATGTGACGGTGCAGATCGCCAAGAGAAGCGAGCTTCACACTTTCAAAGTGATGCCCAAGCGCTGGGTCGTGGAACGCAGCTTTGCCTGGCTGGACAAGAACAGGAGGCTGTGGAAGAACTGCGAGCGATGGCTCAACACCAGCCTGCAGTTCGTCCACTTGGCATTCTTGGTGCTCTTGCTCAAAAGACTTTGAACACGCTCTGAGGGCTACCCGGTCGAGAACCAACCCGGGCAGCGAGTTGGCGAGCCACATCACGTGCGCCGCGAGAAACTGAATGTCCAGCCCCTGCCATGAAAGCGCCGACTCCCGATCGCCACTGCAATGAGCGTGGCACAACTGTGGCGCTTCGCTGTCCATGGAATCAGGCATGCCGGTGCAATCCGACATTGGCAACTTGTCAGCCTGCTGCATCGAGATCGTGGCACGCATTTGCGTGGTTTCCACAGATGCCCTCGGGTCTGGCTTGGGACAGACGTACATCGCCATCGCAACCTGCGAGAAAAGCAAGGTTACGACTAGGCCGCTGGTAATCCAGCGGCTCCATCTTGCGAGAAGGCGCCTTAAGCCGATCATGCGGACATACTATTGGAAGTTGTAGGGAGTTGAATTGATCAAGGTCAGTTTCCAGGATGAATTGATGCGTCTGGACGGCGCCTTGGCCCGAACCGGCACCCGCTGCAAATCCACCGGCAAGGGCGGGCACCGCACGTGGTTGTCATGCTTTACGCGCCTCGGCAACTCGCAAGGCTCTAAGCTCAAATCGATCAGCTACAAGATTCGTCTGTCCCGAGAGTCGCTGCAGGTGCGTAATGACCTCGTAGGGGCCATCGGCTATTGGGCGCGTGCAGATTCCGCACTGGCTAGCGGTTTCGATGCGTGATCGCGAGGAAATCCCTACGCCATATCCAGCTGCGACCCAGAGCAATAACATCTCAAAAGAACTGACATGCTGGACATTCGGCCTTTCCGTTGATGACATGGAGGACAGGTACTGGTCCAGCGAAGGAGAATATTCGGCCTTCCATCGAAACACGGAGTGCTCCTTAAGTTCGTCTATTCTGATTGACTGCTGCCGGAGCAGTGGGTATCGCAGCGGCGTGGCAAGAGCTGTCGCCTCGAACCAAATAGAAAGACTCTTCAGCGAAGAATCGCTCACCTGCTTCAGAGAAAGGCCGACGTCGAAGCGCCGTTTGTAGAGGCCCGTAATGAGATCGCTCGCCGTAACCTCATTAAATTCCATAGAAACTTCGGGCTCCTCCGCGCGCTGCAGGGCAAGCAATGCAGCTAGGTACGAAGAGGCCACACCAGGCGCTATGGCGAGCCTGAGCTGTGGGCGTGGGCTGGTGGCGTCGTGCATGAGAGGCCCCAAGAAGCGATAAGACAAGGATGGAAAGTCTTCATGATAGCTAGTTTGAGTTAAACTTAACGTGGTTAAATTGTTTGGACTGTTCGACGCTTCCAAGGATGGAGAAGCGAACTGTCCGACGAGGCCGTCCCCCAGGAACTACCACTTTCGACGCCGAGCCAGCGTTGGCATTCGGAGCGGCCGTTCGTGTCGCCCGCCTGACGCAAGGTGTTGCTCAGGAAGAACTGGCTGCGAAAGCAGGGATCGAGCGATCGCACATGGGCAAAATAGAGCGTGGGGAGCACATGCCCACTCTCGCTCTGATCTTAAGAATCGCCGCCGGACTCAAGCTCAGTGCTGCGGAACTCGTCAGCGCAGCCGAACGCAATCTTCGTGCCGCGGCGCACGATTCAGATAGGCATTGACGCTTTAGTCATCCGGAGGTCCTCGCAGACGTTCGATGAAGCGATCCAGCGAAACCGATGAGTTGCTGCTTTCTGGCCGAAGCAGATAGGTTGTGATTACCGCCGTGTCCTGCGCCAGAGGGCGAATCACCACGTCCGGCCTCTGGCTGATGGGAATCTTGGTCGCCGTCATGAAACCAATCCCATAGCCTGCGCCGACGAGCGTTAGCATCATGTCCAGCGACGACACTTCTTCGACAACGTTGAGTCTGTGTTCCAGAACCTGTAGCAGCCGATTTAGTTCTCGGCAGTAGCCTTCGCAGGCCAGTTTGTCGCACAGAACCAGTGGGTGACCCTGAAGTTCGTTCAGCGGAACTTGCTTGTGCGCAAGAAGCGAGTGCCGCGCTGGCACGGCGATCACAATCGGGTCTCGCCAGATCGGTTCAGCCACGATGCCTTCGCCAACATCCGCCGCGTGTGCAAATCCGATCGTGAAGTCGCCAGACCGTAGGCCCCGTATCTGCTCGGTCAGCGGTACCTCGGAGAGACGTATCTCGACCTCGGGCTCTTCCGCGCGGCAACGAGCTAGGAACGCCGATAGTCGTGGGTCCATCGCACCATCGGAAATTGCAATGCGCAGGCTGCCCCTCAGGCCCGCGGCAATGGCTCTGGCATTTTCACGCGCTTGCTCCAGGACAGTGAAGAGTCGGCGGGTGTCCTGCAAGAATGCCGCCCCCGCCACGGTCAGCCGTGTGCCCCTGCGGTCGCGGTCAAACAGCGTGACCCCAAGCTCATCTTCCAATTCCTTGATCGCGCGAGACAAGGGGGGTTGCTCTATATGCAGCCTCTCGGCCGCCCGCGTGAAATGCAACTCCTCTGCCAAGACGACAAAGCATCGTAGATGACGCAACTCCATAAATCGGGCTCCTCGCAAGTTCTCATTCGCGCCAGATGTCCCGTGGACGAATCACGGTGGACGGGGAGGCTGGATCCATTTCAGGGAAGTTGATGCGCTTGACATCGCAAAAACTGGCACCTTGAGCGCTCGTGGTTGCTCGTGACGCGTCCCAAGCGCGCGCGCCCAATCGGGGCGCGCGTCTCTGTCACACTGTGCAGAAGCTTTGAAAAGCACCGCACACCCGCGGCGTCATCCGCCGTGCTCTTTTTGTAGCAGCGACCCGAGGCGAGCGACTTCATTGCTGGTGATCGCGATGTTGCGCCCATCCTTCGTCGACACCGAAGCTCCGACATTGAGATAGACGGCGCGCCCGAAGCGGCTTTCCTGTGCCATCTTTCCGTCCTTGAAGATGTACAGCGTTCCCCCGTCAGCCAAGGGAACCATTTCCTTGGCTGCTTGGGCTGCTGCATGACCGGCGAAGGCTGGCACGGAGAGAGCGCTCAACAGGGCGGCAATGACAATTTGCGATTTCATGATCGACTCCTTTGTAAAAACGACGACAACTTGCGCCGCGTCGTTAAATGTAGAAGCAGGCGGTCTACAGAGCGCTTACCCGTGCATTACATTCAATTCATGTGCTGTCATCTGCCGCCCATGAAGGACTAGGTTCCAGTGGGAGACAAGATGCCAAGCCATGCAACGCTCGCCAGAACCAAAACGGCCAAGGTCGCCTCCGTGAACAGACTCTGTCTAAGCTTGATGACTGCCTGTGCGCGATTGCCTGCCTTCAAAGCAGCCTCCAGGCTCGGGCTCAACCGATACCGATTGGCAGCAGCCAACGCCAGCATGCCTGCGAAAAGCAAGAGCTTTACCATCAGCAGCCGGCCATACAGCGTCGAGATGAGCGGATCAAACGATGGTCCGGCGATCAACAGGTAATTGAGAATTCCACTCACGACGAGTGCAGCCACGATCGCTGTACCTATGCGAGCAAAGCCATTCGACGTCCGACTGAGGACCGCTACCGGGTCTTGCGCGACATCCTGCTTGTGGGATGCCAGCATCAAGAACGCCACCAATGCGCCCACCCAAGCGCCCGCTGCCCAGAGGTGCGTGATATCCGACGCAAGATGGATGTAGCCGCGAACGCCGTCGTCCATCGCGCCGTGGCCTGCCCACGCAAGGGTCGCCAGCGCCACGCCGGTGGAGAGCGCCATCACTGCAAATCGCAAGGTAGCGTTCAATTTCAACATTGCGACGAGCACACACACCAACAGCGCGAGGATGCGAATGCACCAGGCGATGCCCATGTGCGTGCCCGTAATGAGCATGTCGAAGACGTGCGTTGACAGCTCCGCGTAGCTCTGGGCACCGGACATGGCCTTGGCCATGACCGTCATGCCCCACATCGACAGGGCAATGCCGATGGCAGCGGATGCGCCAATGAGGACGCGATAGCGGCGCGAGATCGTCGAGGATCGCTCGTCGTTGCCCAAAGCATAGAGACCGAACATGGCGACGCCAAACGCCGCCGCCAGGTCCAGATACAGCGCCAGGCGCAGGACGATGGTCAACCAATCCCCGGCCATGGGCTTACTTCACCTTGAAGGTGACGTTACCCGTGATCGGATGCGTGTCCGAGGAGACGGCACGCCATTCGACGCGATAGTCACCGGGCTGGAGCGCCTGTGCCGGCGTGATGACCATGGTCTTGCCGTCGCCGGCAGCCGCGACGCTGGCGTTGATCTTCATCGGGCCATGGCTCGCCATTCCCGGCATGCCAGTCATGACAAGGCTCGCGGCGGAGAACTGCGGCACCAGCGTCTCGGAGAACTTCAGTTCGATGGTGGCTGGCGCAGAAACCTGCGACTTGTCGGCCGGCGTTGAAGACACCAGCGAAGGATGCGCGAATGCGGCGGTGGCGAACAGACCAGCAGCGATCGGCGCGACGAGCTTGGCGATGAAATGTGAACGGGTCATAGAAGTTTCTACCTGGATGTGTGAGGTGTGGTTTAAGAACGAAATGCCGAGATAAGGCTTGCACCTTTGCAACGGCGTGGAACGAAAGAAACGGTTTGCTGGGCGATAGCAGGCTCCTGTAGTTTCAGAAAGAAAATCCGGTCACAGTCGGCTCGCTCTCAGGCGCAAGGCGTTGCCAACGACCGACGCCGAACTCAGGCTCATCGCCAATGCTGCGATCAGCGGCGACAGCAGCCAGCCCGTGAGGGGATAGAGAACCCCGGCGGCGATGGGGATGCCCAGCGCGTTGTAGAGGAAGGCGAACATGAGGTTCTGCTTCATGTTGCGCACGGTACTCACCGAGAGCGTGCGAGCGACAGCGATGCCACGCAGGTCACCCTTGACCAGCGTGACCTGGGCGCTGTTCATCGCCACGTCGGTTCCCGTTCCCATGGCGATGCCCACGTCTGCCTTCGCCAAGGCCGGCGCGTCGTTGATGCCGTCTCCGGCCATGGCGACGATGCGTCCTTCTTTCTGCAGTCGCTCGATCAACATGAGCTTGTCCGCCGGCTTGACCTCACCATGCACCTCGTCGATGCCTAGGCGTGCACCGACGGCTTTGGCGGTGGTCTGCCCGTCCCCGGTGGCCATGATGACCCGCAGGCCCGCAGCCTTCAACGCGGCCAGGGCCTCGGGGGTGCTGCCCTTGACCGGATCGGACACGGCGAGCAAGCCCGCGAGCTGCCCGTCCACCGCCAGGTACATGACGCTGGCCCCTTCGCCGCGCAGAGCTTCGGCCTGGGGTACGAGCGGTTCCACCGATACGCCAGACTGTTCCATCAGCACTGTGTTGCCCAACGCCAGTTGCCGGTGCTCAACCTTTCCGCGCACGCCGATGCCGGTTCCCGATTCAAAGCTCTGAGGCTTCACGAGTTGGAGGCCCTGGGCACGCGCGGCCTGCACGATGGCGTCGGCCAGGGGGTGTTCACTGCCCTGGTCCAGGCTGGCCGCAAGACGCAGCACCTCATCGTTCGTAAAGCCGGGGGCTGCGACGACCTGATCGAAAGCAGGTCGGCCTTCGGTCAGGGTTCCTGTCTTGTCGATGACGAGGGTATCGACCTTGCGAAGATTCTCGATCGCCGCGGCATCGCGGAACAGCACGCCCTGCGTGGCGCCACGGCCCGTTGCGACCATGATCGACATCGGCGTGGCCAGACCCAGCGCGCACGGGCAGGCGATGATCAGGACGGCCACCGCATTGATCAGTCCATAGACCCAGGTGGGCTGTGGCCCGAAGAATCCCCATACAAGGAGCGTCGTTACCGCAATGGCGACGACGGCCATCACGAAGTAGCCGGCAACGACATCGGCCATGCGTTGCATCGGTGCCTTGGAACGCTGCGCCTGGGCGACCATCTGGACGATCTGCGATAGAACGGTGTCCGAGCCGATCCGCTCCGAACGCATGACCAGCGCGCCGCTGGTGTTGAGTGTGGCCCCGATGACCTTGTCGCCCACGCGCTTGCTGACGGGCAGCGGTTCGCCGGTCAGCATGGATTCGTCAATCGAGCTGCTGCCCTCGTGCACGATGCCATCCACCGGCACCTTCTCGCCGGGTCGGATGCGCAGCAGGTCGCCGACGTGCACATGGCTGAGTGGCACGTCTTCCTCGCTGCCGTCCGCATTGATGCGCCGCGCCGTCTTGGGTGCCAGCCCCAGCAGCGACTTGATGGCTGCCGAAGTCTGGGAGCGGGCCTTGAGTTCCAGCACCTGGCCGAGCAGTGTCAGCGAGATGATGACGGCGGCGGCCTCGAAATACACGCCGACCCGTCCCATGGACATGAAGGAAGCTGGAAACACTTCCGGCGCAACGGTTGCCACAACGCTGTAGATGAATGCCGCACCCGTTCCCAGGCCGATCAGTGTCCACATGTTCGGGCTGCGGTTGACCACGGACAGCCAGCCGCGGGAGAAGAAGGGCCAGCCGGCCCACAGCACGATCGGCAACGACAGCACCAACTCGACCCAGCTCTGTGTAGCCATGTCCATCAGGTGCAGCCGCTCGCCCAGCATCGCCAGCGCCAAGACCACGAGCGTCAGCGGCAAGGTCCACCAGAAGCGACGCGAGAAGTCACGCAACTCCGGGTTGTCGTCATCGAGGTCGGGCAGCAGAGGCTCCAGCGTCATCCCGCACTTGGGGCAGGTTCCCGGATGATCCTGGCGGATCTCCGGGTGCATCGGGCAGGTGTAGATGGTTCCGGGCGCGGTTGGCGATGCCGCCGGGGCCGGTGAAACTGCGGTGCTGGCATGGTGATGCGGTGCATGGCCGCTGCCTGTGCCTATGCCCGCGTCACCGCTGGCATATCGCGCCGGATCGGCGTCGAATTTGGCCTTGCATCCGGTGCTGCAAAACAAGTACGTGTTCCCCAAGTGCGTGGAACGGTGCTCCGACGCCGCCGTGACCGCCATGCCACACACCGGATCTCGCGTCGCGGCATCGGGCTGCGTGTGGCTTGAGGACCCGCCCGCGTCGTCACTTCCAGCATGGCTGGCGTGATGGTGGTGCGTATGCGGGCCGGACGTTGTGGCACCCGCCGCCATGCCTGCGTGCTCATGTCCTGAAGACTTGCTGGGTGAATTCATAGTGACAAGTGCCCTCCGCCGTTAACCTTTGGTGTCTGGTGATCGCAGCAGGCCGCAGGCGCGCAAGGAGACAAGCGCGGCGTCGCGTGCTCGCACGGTGCGAGTGCCTCGACTCATTGCTTCTGCTCCTTGGAGGCTGCGGCACCTTCCTTACCCTGACGCGCGGCATGATCGTGTCCGCCGTGGCCGTGACCACGGTGCATGAACAGGTGCATCAGCGGACAAGCCGCCAGCAGCAGGAAGGGGAGATAGCCGGCAACATGTGCCGTATGCTCCTTGAGCAGGAAATACGCGGCGACAGCGGCGATGATGAGGAACGCCACGCCGTAGCGCGATCGCCAGAACCGGGGGCGATCGCTGGGGGTCTGTGTGTGCTGATGCTGCATGGCATATCTCCACGGAGAAGGGTTGATGGATGGTCAGCGATGCGACTGATAGACCGTGCTGCTACCGTTTTTCCCAATCAGCAGCACGTCGTAGGCGTCCTTGCGTCCACCATAGGCCGGACCATCCATGCCGGGCGAACCGACCGGCATGCCGGGCGCCGCGAGGCCGATGGCCTGCGGGGCTTCGCGCAGCAAGCGTTGAATGTCCGAGGCAGGCACATGACCCTCGATGGCATAGCCGCCGATCTGCGCCGTGTGGCAAGAACCGTACTTCTGCGGGATGCCCAGCCGCGTGCGCGCTGCGGTGTTCCCGGTGTCGAGAACCTGCACATCGAAGCCTGCGCCTTGCAGGTGTGAGACCCAGTCCTTGCAGCATCCGCAGCTCGGGTCCTTCCAGACCTTGGCAATCGGTCGGCTCTGCGCCAGGCTCGGTCCTGCGAGTGCCATCACCAACAAGCCAGCGATCAATGCCTGGCGTCTCGGCACTTTGCCCTGGCTTCTGTCGTAGTGCATGTTCATGGATCGCCTCTCATCAGATGATCAAACCCGCTAGGTTCTAGAACCAGAATCGCACGCCAGCCACCCAGCGCGTCTGCTGCGCACGGCCGCCTTCGGCACGCACATAGTCCGCGGTGCGTCCGAAGCTGCCCGCCCGTTCCACGCCGATATAGGGGGCGAACTGGCGACTGAATTCATAGCGCAGGCGCAAGCCAGCAGACGCTTCGGCCAGGCCCTTGCCGATACCGCGTTCCGGGTCGTCCTTGCCATAAAACTGCAACTCGGCGCGAGGCTCCAGAATCAGTCGCTGGGTCAGCAGCAGCTCGTAGCTGCCTTCGACACGCAGCGCCGTACGTCCACCACTTCCCACGTAGCCCGTCGCCTCCAGCTCGAACCAGTAGGGGGCGAGGCCCTGGATGCCGAAAGCCAACCATTGACGGCTCGGGCCTTCCCCGTTATCCACCCGAACGCCGAGCTGGGTGTCCCAGTACGGTGCGACGGCGTGCCCCCAGAGAAGCTCGGTACGCGATTCTTCGAGCTTTCCTTTGGCGATATCGCCTTCGGCCTTCACGACGGCCTTGTTGTAGGTCGTCCCATACCACGCCTGGAGGTCGTAGGCCGTGGAGTCGTCTCCTTTGCGCGTGAAGCGGCGTTCCAGAGTTTCGCCGCGCAACGAAAAGAACCTGTGTTCGTCGGCCAGCATCAGCCGCGGCACACCGGGTACGGCGTAGTCGCCCGATCCCAATGTCAGGCCATTGGAGTAGCCATGCGGATCGCGGGCGTCAGGAGGCGCCGACCCGCCCTGCATCTGCATGTTGCCGTGATCCATGGCCGGGGCCGCGGTCGAGCCGCTCGCCGACGTCGCGTGACCCGCGTGCGGGTCGGCGGCAGGAGCCACGGTCTGAGTGGATGGCGCGGCCGTTTGAGCGTCGGCCTGGCCGTGCGCTGCATGGTCGTTCTGTGCTTGTGCCTGGGCGGCGACGCTTACCAGGGCCAGAAGCGTCGTGGCCAGTGCGCGAGTGGGGAGTGCTTTGGACATTCTTGGTCTTCCTTGTGCGCTGGGTTCAAGACACCACGACTTCGCGGAACATGCCGGCATCCATGTGGAACATCAGGTGGCAGTGCCACGCCCAGCGGCCGAGCGCGTCGGCTGTCACCAGGAAGCTGATGCGTTGTGCCGGCTGCACCGGCAGGGTGTGGCGGCGCGCAAGGAAGCGACCGTCGGGGCTTTCCAGCTCGCTCCACATGCCGTGCAGGTGCATGGGATGGGTCATCATGGTGTCGTTGTGCAGAATGACCCGCAGCCGCTCGCCGTGTTTGAAGTGCACCGGCGTGGACTTTCCGAACTCCAGCCCGTCCAGGGACCATGCGTAGCGTTCCATGTTGCCCGTGAGGTGCAGTTCGACCTCCCGGCCGGGGCCTCTCTTGTCCAGCGGCCCCGACGGGGTATGCAGATCCGCGAGGGTCAACACGCGCCGACCGTTGTTGCGCAGTCCGATGCCGGGGTCATCGAGGTTGGTGCGCGCCATGTCAACGCGCATGTCCGTGCTGGCACCATACTCGGTGCGAGCGTGGCGAGCAGTAGTGCTGGGCACGGCCAGTCCCCCCGCCGCCGCGGCGTGTTGGCTGTGATCCATCGCCATGCCACCGTGGTTCATGGCGCCGTGATTCATGCCTGCCATCGCCCCATGATCCATCCCGGACATCGAACCCGAGCCCATCCCGGTCATCCCGGTCATGCCCGTCATGCCCGTCATCCCGGTCATCTCCATGGCCTGGCCGGACCCGCCATGGTCCATGCCCCCCATCATGCCGCCCATCATGTCGTTCATGGTCAGCCATTCGACCGGATCGAGGGCAGGCACGGGAGCTTGAAGACCTTCACGCACGGCCAGCGTGGCACGCGCGTAGCCTGTCCGGTCCATCGCCTGGGCGAAGATCGTGTAAGCGTCATCCCGTGGCTGGACGATCACGTCGACGGTTTCGCCAGGACCGAATCGGAACTCATCGACGGTCACCGGCTCCACGTCAACACCATCGACGTGCACCACCGTGAGTTTCAGTCCTGGAATGCGTACGTCGTAGAAGGTGTTGCCCGCACCGTTGACCATGCGCAGCCGCACGCGCTCACCCGGTCGGAACAGCGCCGTCCAATTGCCGGCGGGGGTGACGCCGTTGGCCAGATAGGTCAGCGTGGCGGCAGACAGATCTGCGAGATCCGTCGGATTCATCCGCATCTCGTTCCACATCTTGCGCTTGTCGATCGCAGCGGCCGTGCCTTCGCGCGAGGCGTCCCGGAAGAAGTCGAAGACGGTAGGTTGGTTGTAGTTGTAATAGTCGCTTTGGGACTTGAGCTTGGTGAACACCCGCATCGGGTCTTCGTCGGTCCAATCCGAGAACAGCAGCACGTGGTCACGGTCGGCGTGGATGGTCTCGGCGCCAGCGGGGTCGATGATGATCGCCCCGTACATGCCCGTGAGTTCCTGGAAGCCGGAGTGCGAGTGGTACCAGTAGGAGCCGCTCTGCTGAACCTTGAAGCGGTACGTGAAGGTCTCGCCGGGAGCGATGCCATTGAAGCTGATGCCCGGCACGCCATCCATCTGATACGGCAGGATGATCCCGTGCCAGTGAATGGATGTGGCTTCACGCAGCTTGTTGGTTACACGGATTGTGACGGTGTCACCCTCGCGCCAACGCAATGTCGGTGCCGGCAGCGAGCCGTTGATGGTCGTAGCCACGCCTGGCTTGCCCGTGAAGTTCACGGGCGATTCGGCGATCACCAAGTCGAACTCGGTGCCCTTCAGCACAGGGGCGGCACCGCGCGTCGCGGAGCCTTGCTGGGCAAATGCCTTGAACGCCGGCGTGGACAGCCCAGCGAGAACGCCGCCGGCGGCTAACCCTTGGACGAAACGCCGACGAGAAAGGCCCTGTGTGGGCACGATAAAAAAGGGTGAACGAGGCGGCATGGCCTGAAATCCTCCATAGATGACTCGGAAGTCGTTCTAAACGCCACCCCATCCTGAGCGGCACAGTTCGACGCAATGCAGGTCATGCTATGGGTTGGGCACTTTCCATCGAATGACCCCTGAATTACATTCATGTAATGTTCGTGTCATGTTCGTGGAAGCTGGCAACCAGTAAATTGCTGATTGAAAGTGGATGAATGCGTACATCGTGAGCGGCTATTTTTCCGCGCCGTAGCGATTTCATGGGACATGCGATGAAACTGCTGGTCGTTGAAGACGAGAACAAGACGGCGGATTACGTCCGCCAAGGTCTCATGGAGGCGGGATTCGTCGTGGATCTGGCGCGCAACGGATTGGACGGACACCACCTGGCCATGGGCGAGACATACGATCTGGTGGTCTTGGATGTCATGCTGCCGGATGTCGATGGCTGGCGCATCGTGCGTGCCCTTCGAGATGCCGGTAAACAGGTCCCTGTGCTCTTTCTGACGGCGCGTGGCGGTGTAGACGACCGTGTCAAGGGATTGGAACTGGGAGCGGACGACTACCTCGTCAAGCCATTCGCGTTCTCTGAGTTGCTGGCGCGGGTGCGGACGCTGCTGCGACGCGGAAGCGCTCCGAGCCAGCCTGATCGCATCCAGGTTGCCGATTTGGTGCTGGACTTGGCGCGCCGGCGCGCAACGCGCGCTGGCCAACGCATCAATCTCACCAGCAAGGAGTTCGCGTTGCTTGAGCTCCTGGCCCGTCGCCAGGGGGAGGTCCTTCCACGGTCTCTGATCGCGTCGCAGGTATGGGACATGAATTTCGACAGCGACAGCAACGTCATCGATGTAGCCATCCGCCGTCTACGCGCGAAGATAGACGATGCGTTCAATCCGAAGCTCATCCACACCGTGCGTGGAATGGGATACACGCTCGATGCGCCCGATGATGCCCCTGCGCCATAAGCCGCGGCAAAGCCGTCCAGCGTCGCTTGCATTGAGGGTCACGGCCCTCGTTGGTATCGCCACGACCTTGGTGTTTCTTGTGTTCAATTGGGTCATTCTCCGGTCGTTGGAGCACCACTTTGCTCAACAGGATGCCCACGAACTGGAGGCAGTGACAACCGCTTTGGCTCAGCCCTTGCACCAGCTTGCAAGTGACATCGCAAGCGACGAACTGAAGCAACACTTGGCCAACGCAGTCGCAGGACATCATGGGATGACGTACGGCGTCTACGATGGGGCTGGCAATAGCATCTATGCCACGCCCGGTCCTGACCTGTCTAAACTTGCCAGTAGCAAAAAGTTGGTCAACCGCATCACCGCTGACGATTTGATCGTGTGGCAGGAGGATCAGAGGTCATATCGAGGTGTGGTGCTGCAACTGCCTGCTGACGATTCAGCGGCGCCCGGCTACCGCATCGTCGCTGCCATGGACATCGGCTTTCATCTCGACTTCCTGGCGGAGTTCAAGCGCATGCTCTGGTGGGCAACCGGCTTGGTCATGTGCCTGGCGCTCGGTGTGGCTTGGCTGGCGGTGCAGTGGGGCCACCTGCCGATTCGCAAGGTCAATGAAGAGATTCGGGCGATTCGCTCTTCAAAGCTGGATGTGAGGCTGGATCCTCGGGATGTGCCGATCGAACTGGCGGAACTGGTATTCGCCTTCAACGATATGTTGGCGAGAATCGAGGAAGGCTTCACCCGGCTATCACACTTTTCCGCAGACATCGCGCACGAGTTGCGCACGCCCGTCACCAACCTGGTCACGCAGACTCACGTGGCGCTTGGCCAGCCGCGCAGCAACGAGGAATACAGAGAAATCCTCTATTCAAATTTGGAAGAGTTTGATCGGATGGGACGCATGATTGGTGACATGCTGTTTCTTGCCCAAACGGAAAATGATCCCCGCAACTTGCGTCTGTCTACCATTGATCTGTCCGAATTGGTGCGGAGTCTGTTCGACTATTTCGAGGCGCTGGCAGAAGATAGCGGCATTACGCTTGGTGTTAAAGGGGCGATCGGCAGCATAGCGGCGGATCGGGAAATGCTCACCCGGGCGCTGAACAATCTTCTCTCGAATGCAATTCGACACACGCCTCGCGGCAAGAGCATCACGGTCTTGCTTTCGCAGGACGAGCAGTGGACAACGATCAGTGTGGTCAATCCCGGTGAGAGAATTCCTGAGCGCGATCTACCAAAGCTCTTCAACCGCTTCTACCGAGTTGATCCGGCACGGCAACGAAATACGGCGGGCGCCGGTCTTGGCCTTGCCATCGTGAAATCGATTGCGGAGGCACATGGTGGCTCCGTTGCCGTGACCTCCAGTGAGCTTGTCACCAGGTTTGACTTGGTATTGCCCCATCTGCGGCAGTAGTCCGAGGGCGCTGCGGTCCGTCCAGCCAACTGGCGTATCTCTTTGCCTGATTCTGGGATCTACCCGGCCGGCCACGTTGCTACGCGAGCGGGACATTTTTTCTCCGTGACTGCCACGTGCCCAGTCCTAGCGGCAGGCGCCGACATCATGCGCTTGTGTATCCCATCGCTACGTCCACACCGCGCGCGGGGGCCTTTGCTCGGTCGTGATCCGGTCACCGATCGTCGATAGCCTCAGCGGTCAGTGCCGAACGTCTGCCTGCTCGGCGCCTCGATCGCGCGCAGACCTGGCTGTGTGCGCTGAGCCCCTGAGGTGAGTTGGAAGTTGGTCTGCTGGTTCGTTGCGCGGGTATATGTACCCGTAGCTGGGTACAGAGAGTCTTATTGATCAAGATCAAGGTACTGCTATCAGGCGCCGGCTGCATATGAACGCAGCCAACCGCCAAAACTACCTATGCAGGTGTCCACTAAAACTTGACCACTGCACCCCGCCCGAAGGCTTCTCCGACTCGCCCGCTGACGCGGGCCAGGTCAACCCCACAACGACAGGCGAGAACGCCCCGCCATGCCTTGCAGCGCCGGTCTTGAGGCGTGGCGTGGAAGCTCCATAGCGATGCCGGGCGGGTTGTCCCTGAACCGCGTTGAGGACGGCACGCACCTGCACAACCTGCCGCAGCAAGCGCCAGCGTGTTCGCCAGCGTCCCGTCCATCGCGGCGGGGCGCTGGCCGGGCCGATCCGGCGCAGCCGGTTCGGCGGCATCGAGGGGCGCCAAGCATCGCGCGGCGGGGATAGCCCGCAGGGCTTTCCCCTGGAGGCAAGCGAAGCGCGCAGCGCCGCAGGCGCGAAGGCGTGAGCAACTGTCTTGAAAGTCAAGCCTCGCAAGCGCGCAGGCTCCATTCAATTGAAGCGTTTTGCCAATGATTCAATAAATGTTGTATTATCGAATCATGAACGAGACCCAAGCCATTTCCGCCCTCGGCGCCCTGGCCCATACCCAGCGGCTGCGCGTGTTCCGCGCCCTGGTGGTCGCCGGCCCCGAAGGGCTGACACCCAGCGTCCTCGCCGACCAGCTCGACGTGGCCCGCAACTCCCTGTCCTTCCACCTGAAAGAACTGGCCCATGCCGGCCTGGTCACCATCGAGCAGCAGGGCCGCAACCTGATCTACCGCGCCGACTTCACCCAGATGAATGGGCTGCTCGGCTATCTGACCGAGCACTGCTGCCAGGGCGGCGCGTGCGAGGTCACCGAATCCTCCTCTGCCTGTACTTCCTGCTGAAAGGATCACCCCCATGAAGCGCTTTCACGTCCACCTGCACGTCGATGACCTGAACCGCAGCATCGGCTTCTATTCCCAACTGTTCGCCGCGCAGCCCGCGCGCGTCGAAGGCGACTACGCCAAATGGATGCTCGAAGACCCGCCGGTCAACTTCGCCATCTCCACACGTGGCAACAAGCCGGGCATCGACCACCTGGGTATCCAGACCGACGATGCCGAGGAATTGGCGGTGCTGAAGGCCCGCGCCGAGGCGGCCGACATGACGCTGCTGGACGAGGGCACCACGACCTGCTGCTACGCGCGCAGCGAGAAGCACTGGATCACCGATCCGCAGGGCGTGGCCTGGGAGCACTTCCACACGCTGGGCAACATTCCGGTCTTTAACGAAACGGCGCCTGCAGCGACTTCCGCCG
This sequence comes from Achromobacter sp. 2789STDY5608621, assembly GCF_001299375.1. Taxonomy (NCBI): domain Bacteria; kingdom Pseudomonadati; phylum Pseudomonadota; class Betaproteobacteria; order Burkholderiales; family Alcaligenaceae; genus Achromobacter; species Achromobacter sp. 2789STDY5608621. Next base: position 118,723 of record NZ_CYTU01000006.1, read on the forward strand.
CAGCGTGCTGTACCCCGGTGCGCGGCAAGCCGGTGGGCGTTGCGGTGAAGCCGGCTTCCTCCTGCTGCTGATGTGAGATACCCATGACCACCGACAAGACCTACAACGCCCTGTTCATCTGCACGGGTAACTCGGCCCGCTCCATCCTGGCCGAAGGCATCCTCAATGAATTGGGCCAGGGGCGCTTTCGCGCCTACTCGGCGGGCAGCCACCCCAAGGGCGAAGTCCACCCACTGGCGCTCGCCACGCTGGAGCGGCTGCACATGCCGACCGCCGGCTACCGCAGCAAGAACTGGGACGAGTTCGCGGCGCCCGGTGCGCCGGAGCTGGATTTCATCTTCACGGTCTGCGACAACGCCGCCGGCGAGGTCTGCCCCGTGTGGCCGGGGCGCCCGATGTCGGCGCATTGGGGTGTGCCTGATCCTGCAGCCGTTGAAGGCACCGACGAGCAGAAGCGCAAGGCGTTCACGGATGCGGCGCTGACGCTGCGCCGACGCATCGAATTGTTCCTGTCGCTGCCGATTCAGCGCCTGGATGCCATGTCGCTGCAGCACGAGCTGCGCAGCATTGGTACGAAGTGAGGTTGGCGCGATGAGTGTTGGAACCCAAACGGCCGGCCGCGTGCCGGCCGCCCCCACCATGAGCGTCTTCGAGCGCTACCTGAGCGTGTGGGTGCTGCTGTGCATCGTCGCCGGTATCGCGCTCGGCCAGTTCGCGCCGGGCGTGTTCCAGGCCATCGGCCGCACGGAAGTGGCTCAGGTCAACCTGCCCGTGGGCCTGCTGATCTGGGTGATGATCATTCCCATGCTGCTCAAGGTGGACTTCGGCGCTCTCGGCCAGGTCAAGCAGCACTGGCGCGGCATCGGCGTGACGCTGTTCATCAACTGGGCCGTCAAACCATTCTCGATGGCGTTGCTGGCGTGGATCTTCATCCGCCAGGTCTTCGCGCAGTGGCTCCCCGCCGACCAGCTCGACAGCTATGTCGCGGGCCTGATCTTGCTGGCCGCCGCACCTTGCACAGCCATGGTGTTCGTCTGGAGCCGGCTGACCGGGGGCGATCCTGTGTTCACGCTGTCGCAGGTCGCGCTGAACGACACCATCATGGTGTTCGCCTTCGCGCCCATCGTCGGCCTGCTGCTGGGCCTATCGTCCATCACGGTGCCGTGGGCCACGCTGCTGGTATCGGTCGGCCTGTACATCGTGATTCCCGTCATCCTGGCCCAGTTCTGGCGCCGCGCCCTGCTGAGCAAGGGCCAAGCCGCCTTCGACCGGGCGCTGGAGCGCATCGGGCCGCTGTCCATCGCGGCGCTGCTGCTCACGCTGGTGCTGCTGTTCGCCTTCCAGGGCGAGGCCATCATCCGCCAGCCACTGGTCATCGCCATGCTGGCCGTTCCGATCCTGATCCAGGTGTTCTTCAACTCCGGCCTGGCCTACTGGCTCAACCGCAAGGCGGGCGAGCAGCACAGCATCGCTTGTCCTTCGGCGCTGATCGGCGCCAGCAACTTCTTCGAGCTTGCCGTAGCCGCCGCCATCAGCCTGTTCGGCTTCCAGTCCGGCGCCGCGCTGGCCACCGTGGTCGGCGTGCTGATCGAGGTGCCAGTCATGCTACTGGTCGTTCGGATCGTCAACCAAAGCAAGGGCTGGTATGAGTGCGGCCCGAACCCTGCCCGCGGATAACCAAGACACGACTCATGAGCAACATCACCATTTACCACAACCCCACCTGCGGCACGTCGCGCAACGTGCTGGCTCTGATCCGCAACAGCGGCGAAGAGCCGAACGTTATCGAATACCTGAAGACACCGCCTGACCGCGAAACGCTGCAACGCCTGATCACGGACATGGGCGCGCCAATGCGCGCCGTGCTGCGTGAGAAGGGTACGCCCTATGCGGAATTGGGCCTCGATGACCCGAAGTGGGGTGACGAGCAGTTGATTGGCTTCATGCTCCAGCACCCCATCCTCATCAACCGGCCCATCGTGGTGACCCCGCTGGGCACGCGCCTGTGCCGGCCCTCAGAGGCCGTGCTGGACATCCTGCCGCAGCCGCAGCGCGGCGCGTTCCGCAAGGAAGACGGCGAAGCCGTGGTGGATGCGGAGGGTCGCAGGGTCTGAGACCTCCCGCACAAGCGGCAGGCAATCTGAAGTGAGGCTGGTATTATCGAATTTCGTTATCGATATTCGATATGAAAGAGAAACCTACTCCACGTGCCATGGAGCACCACGACCTGCTGTCGGGGCTGATCCGCCTGCATGTGCTGCACCACGCAGCCGAGCAGGAGATCTACGGGCAATGGATGATCGACGAGCTGGCCCACCACGGCTACCGCCTCTCCCCCGGAACGCTGTACCCGATGCTGCACAAGATGGAGCGCGACGGCTACCTCGTCTCCCGCCAGGAGCGTGAAGGGCGCACCGTGCGCAAGCTCTACACGATCACGCCCAAGGGCAAGGAAGGCTTGGCGCTGGCCAAGGACCGCATCCGGGAGTTCACCGGGGAGGCGATGCACAAATGACAGATTCCACCAACACCTTGCAGCATGAGGCCGCTGCCGCGCGCGGCTCACCCGTCGAAGTCTTCGGCGCCTTCCTCAAGCTGGGGCTGACCTCCTTCGGCGGGCCGATCGCGCATCTGGGCTATTTCCGCTCGGAGTTCGTCGAGCGTCGCCGCTGGCTGGATGACCGCAGCTACTCCGATCTGGTCGCCCTGTGCCAGTTCCTGCCGGGGCCGGCCAGCAGCCAGGTCGGTATGGCGCTGGGGTTGGGCCGCGCGGGCTGGCTGGGGCTGCTGGCGGCCTGGGCCGGATTCACCTTGCCATCGGCGATTGCGCTGATCCTGTTCGCCTTTGGCATCGCCGAGTACCAGGGGCTGGCCCAGTCCGGCTGGGTGCACGGGCTCAAGGTCGTCGCCGTGGCCATCGTGGCGCAAGCGGTCTGGGGGATGGCCAAGTCGTTGTGCCCGGACCGGCCGCGCGCCGCGCTGGCCATTCTGGCGGCGCTGCTGACCATGGTCCTGCCCTCGGCCGCGGGACAGCTTGCCGCCATCGCGGTGGCAGGGCTGCTGGGCTGGTGGACATTGAAGATCGCGCAACCCGGCGGCGGCCACGCCCACAGCTACCCCGTCTCGCGCAAGCTGGGCATCGTGGCGCTGCTGCTGTTTGCCGCACCGCTCGTCGGGCTGCCCCTGTGGGCGGCAGCCACGGACTCGTCCACGATAGCCCTGCTGGAAGGGGTGTACCGCTCCGGTGCACTGGTCTTCGGCGGTGGACACGTTGTGCTGCCGCTGCTGCAGGCCTCGGTGGTGCCCAGCGGCGTCGTGAGCAATGCCGACTTCCTGGCCGGCTACGGTGCGGCGCAGGCCGTGCCGGGGCCGCTGTTCACTTTCTCGGCCTACCTCGGCGCGGTCGCCCACGGACCGCTGCATGGCTGGATCGGCGGGCTGGCACTCCTGGGCACGATCTTCCTCCCCGCTTTTTTCATGCTGGTCGGTGCACTGCCGTTCTGGGAAGGGCTGCGCCACCGCGCGGGCATCCAGACGGCCATGGCCGGCATCAACGCCGGCGTGGTCGGTATTCTGGTGTCCGCCCTCTATGACCCGGTATGGACGAGTGCCATCCACAGCAAGGCGGATTTTGGGCTGGCGCTGCTCTCGTTCGGACTGCTGACGGTGGGGCGCGTGCCGCCGGCGCTCGTGGTGCTGTTAGCCGGGCTGGTGGGCTGGGTCATGGCGATGGGCGTCTGAATCTCATGTGGCACACCCTGACCATCCAGCTCCGACACGAAACCGCCGACGACATTGCCGCCATCGAAGCGGTCACGACCGCCGCCTTCGCTGATGCACCACACACCAGCCACACCGAGCAATTCATCGTGCGCGCCTTGCGTGCCGCCAACGAACTGACGCTTTCCATCGTGGCCGAAGAACATGGGCGCGTCGTCGGTCACGTCGCGCTGTCGCCAGTAACGATCACCCATGAGCACAGGCGAAAGACCGAGGGCTGGTATGGGTTGGGGCCGATCTCCGTCCTGCCGCCAAGGCAGGGGCGAGGCATCGGTTCGCGCCTGATGGAACAGGCGCTGTCTGAACTGCGGGCTATGCAGGCCGCAGGCTGCGTGCTGCTGGGAGATCCAACGTACTACACGCGCTTTGGCTTCCAGGCCCATGCGGGCTTGCAACTGCCGGGCGTGCCGCCCGGCTATTTCATGGCGCTGGCCCTGCATGGGACAGTGCCGGAAGGCATCGCGCACTACAGCGATGCCTTCAACGCCGCCGCCTGAGCCAGCGCGAAGGCGGCGGCGTTTTAATTCGGCTATTGGCCTTGAACACCGGGCGCGGCCACTGTCGCACCCGGATTTCGCGTCCACCGCGCCCAGGGCGGAACGGCCTGGGCGCGGTGCTGATCGCGGTTATTCCTTCGTCTCGATGCGCCACCACACAAAGCGAAGCGCCCCGGTCGAGGCCGGGGCGCTTGCCTTCGGCGCGGGTCAAGCGGCCAGTGCCTCGGCGGGTTCATCCGCCATTGCCTCGGTATCCTCCGGGGCGTCCTGCTCCGGGCCTTCTTCCTGCGCGGCCTCCTGCGGGCCTTCGGCCTTGAAGATGGCGGGCATCCAGCCGGTGCCATCGGCCAGCCGCTCGGCCTCGCTGGCAATGTCGGCCTTCTTGAGCTTCGCCAGCCGGGTGACGAATTCCGGTGCAAACGCGCCCACGGCATCCAGAATCACGGCCTTGGAAACGTGCTTGAAGTAGCCTTCTGCGGTCGGCTTCCACCATGCGGCCATGTCGAGGCCCACGGCCTGCGCCAGTTCTGCGCCGGGCTGGTGCGGCGTGGCACGGGGCGTCACCACGTCCACCGTGGAAGCCACGCACACGGCCAGCAGCCGCACCAGTTCGTCTTGCGACTTCGCCAGCAGCGCGGCGAACAGTTCGGCGCTGTCCTCCGGCAAGGCTTCCCCGGCTACCTGTTGCAGTTCGCGCAGCGCCACAGCGGCGGGCGACTCCGGCCAGTCCGGGGCCATGCCTTCCAGCCGGTCTTGCACTTTCAGGCTCACGCCCAGCGGCAGGTCGTGGCCGTGGTAGCTGTCCTGCAAAACCTTCTGCACCATGCCATGCACCAGCGCGGCCAGCGCGACGTGCGGATGCCGGGCCACTTCGATTTGCAGCGCCGCCGTGCGGTGGGCGCTCAACCGCTGCGCCAGCTGGTCGGACAGGCTCGCGGCCTTGGGCGGGTCGTCGGCGTCCTCGTGCTCCTCGTTGGCGGCTTCGCCTTCGGTGCTGCCGAAGCCGCGCCGCAGCTTTTCCAGCGTGCGCAGCGCCTTGGCCTCGGCTTCGCGCAGCAGGCCGCGATGAATAACAGCCTCGCCGTTGCGGTCGATGGTGACGATGGCACCGGCCACCTCGCGCACTTCGGGGGCGTAGCCTTGCAAGGCATTCTCCGCGTCTTGCAGTTCTCCGACCACCTGATCGCGCCGCTGTTCCAGCTTCTCGGCCTTGGCCTCGTCCTCGGCGTCGCAGGCTTCTTCCAGTTCGGCGTCGATCTTTTCGAGGCGGGTTTCCAGCGAGGCGATGCGGCGGGCCTCGCGGGTGGTCGGCTCGCGGCGGTGGCGCGGGGCGTTCTGGAACGCCTGCCGTTCCTCGTAGGCCAGATGCGGCACGGCCTCCACCCATGCCCAGCCCTCGGCGCGCACGTCCTCGGCCAGCGTTGCCAGCTTGTCGCGCACGAGCGTTTCCAGCACTGCGGTATCGGTGAGGTAGGTTCCGGCATCGCCTTCCGCGAACAGGTCGCGGCGGATGCCGCCGCCTGCCTGCCGGTAGGCGTCCAGCCCGACGAAGCGCACCAGCGCGTGCGCGGCGTCGATTTCGCGCTCGGTCAGGCGCTCGCGCAGCTTGGACGGGCTGCGCTGCCATTCCGGCGCACCATAGAACGTGGCTTCCTGCGCGGCGTGGTCGTCGGCGAAGGGACACAGCAAGACCGCCCCCTCACGCCACCCACGCACGCCGGTTTTCGGCAAGCGGAGCGCGCAGGCACGGATCAGCGAGCCGGGCCGGAGGCGCCAGCGATGGAAGCCCGACAGGGGCGAGACTCGCGCAGCGAGGCTCAATGCGCAGCACGACAGCGCGACGGCGGCACGCCGGGACGCCCGACTGCTTGGGACAGGACTACTCGTTGTCGGTCTTGCGCGGCTCGATGTGCAACTGTCCTTGACGTGCAGCCGGGCGTAGTTGCGAAGGTACAGCGTGTCGTACTGCTTATCGGGCGATGTCAGGTGCACCACCATCAGGAAGGCGGGGGACTGCTTTTGGACGGTGATGCCCTGGCGCACCACATCGCGGGCAGCCGGGCCTGAGCCTGGGCGACGCGGTTTTGTACCCGCACCGTCGCGTCATCGGCGTTGATGCCAGAACGGAAGGTGACCGTGGTCACCAGCACGCCGTCGGAGCCGGCGACAGACTTGATGTACATCATGCCTTCGACGCCGTTGATCTGCTCCTCCAGGGGTGTCGCCACGGTCTCGGCAATCACCTTGGGGTTGGCGCCCGGATACACGGCGCGCACCACGACCTTGGGATATTCGCTGATCGGCAGCGCCGGGATCGCGAGCAGGCCCGAGACGAAGATGACGATCGACAGCACAGCCGCGAAGATCGGCCTGTCCATGAAGAACTTGGAGAGGTCCATGGGCTAATACCTTGAAAGGAGTCCAGGGGGAAGCGCGCCGCGCCGCTCGTTGTGTGATACGTCCGATCGGTGGCGCGCTCCGGCGTGGTGCTTCATTTGGTGGCGGACGCGGGCGCCGCAGCAGCCACCATGGGCACCGCCGTGGCCTGCACAGGCATGCCCGGCAAGAACACCTTCTGCGCGCCGTTGACGATCACGCGGTCGCCCGCCGCCAGCCCCCCTCGCACGATGCGCAGCCAATGGGAACTGCCACCCAGTTTCACATCACGTCGCTGCGCCAGTCCATCCTTGTCTACGATGTAGACGTAGTTACGGTCGTGGTCGGTCAGCACCGCCTTGTCGTCGATCAACACGGCCGAGAATTCGCCGCTGCCGACCAGTCGCACGCGGGTATAGAGGCCCGGCGTGAAAACGCGATCCTTGTTGTCCAGCACCGCGCGCACGGCGATCGTGCCGCTGCCCCGGTCCACCTGGTTGTCGAGGAAGTCCACCGTGCCGGTGTGAGAGAAGTCCGCCTTGTCCGCCAGGGCGATCTGGACCGGCAGCTGGCCGCCTCGCTCGCTGGGGCGCTCTCCCTTGCGCGCCATGCGCGAGTAGCGCAGGAACGCCTTCTCATCGGCCTCAAAGTAGGTATAGACCCTGTCCTGGAACACGATGGTGGTTAGCACACTGGCTGCATCGCTGGCGGCCACCAGGTTGCCTGCGGTAAGGCGGGCACGGCTGGCGCGCCCGTTGATGGGCGAGCGCACTTGGGTCCTCTCCAGGTTCAACTGCGCCGTCTCCACCGCAGCCTGCGCGGCCTGCACCTCAGCCTGCGCGGACTCGTCAGCGGCGCGGCGCTGCTCCCAGGCCTCGGTGGAGACAGCCTGCTGCTCGACCAGCACCTTGGCACGTTGCGCCTCGCTTCTGCTGCGGCCGGCTTCGCTGCGCGCCCGGGTCAATTGCGCCTGGGCCCGGGCCAGTTCCGCGCGGTAGCTTCGGGCATCGATCATGAAGAGCACATCGCCCTTCTTGACCTCGTCTCCTTCGCGATAGGCGACCCGCTCGACGTAGCCAGACACCCGTGGGCGCAGCTCGACGCTCTCGATGGCTTCGATGCGTCCGTTGTATTCGTCCCATTACGTGATGGGCTTGATCTCGACCTGCGCGACGCTGACTTGCGGCGGCGGTGGATGGCCTCCGGCGCCAGCTCCGGCGTTCTCTTTACAACCTGCGAGCGCCATCGCGCTGAGGGAGATCAGTATCCAAAGCAGGCGCACGCCGCGAGGGTCGGAGCTGGAAGTCGTCATCTGAACAGGTTCCGTGGTCAGGTCGTAAAGCGAATGAAGCGAGCGCGATCGCGCTGCACGCTGTCCCCTGACGCTGCTTTCTTGGCAGCGCAAGACCATGAGCGACAGATGCGGCAGAGATCGAATCCCGTTGGTTGTCGGCTTCTCGTCTCGTCGCAGAACGCGCGCGCAAACCGACCTCGGCGGCATTACAAAGCCTCAAAACTTGAGGTCAAGCGATATCGACGTTCTGATTCGCGCCGTTGCGGATTGGTCCGCCGCGTCGCATTTTTGGACGGCTCTTGAGCCGCCGGTTACGCGAGAAGTGACAAGTAAGGATTGTTCGGTGGTGGCTCTGCGAACAGGAGCCGAACATCGTGCAATAGATAGCCATACAGGCGGCGGGACTTCCTGGGGCCTGTGACATCGCACGTCCAGATGTTCAGGCCCCTGGGCTTTTTGCGATGCAGTTGCAGGCGCTCGAAGCGCTTTTGTACCCATTGCCAATCCTGCTGGTTCTCCTGCTTGGCGAGAGTCCCGACCTGGGGGTGTTCTTGTGCGTAGCGTTGGAATACCCCGGGGCTGACCAGGTAGGCCGTGTCGCCCACCGTATGCACGAGCGCCTTCGCGTCGTTGATGACCAGCCGGCGGGTAGCGATACCTTGTTTCAGCCACGCCATGAAGTGCTCGCCCGATGGCTGCGCCGACGAGGACGTGGGCACCGGCGCTGATGACGGCACGGGCACCATCGAGGTTGGCGGTGGCGTTTGAGGGCCAGCGGCGGGTGCGTCGCCCGAGACGGCTTCCGCATCCTGTTGGGGAACAAGCAAATCGCCGATTCCTACCATCGCCAGCAGGTCCTCCATGACATCGGGTGCGGCTTGTGCGGCAGGCAAGTGAACCGGAGTCGCGGCGTCGACGCCCTCCCATGGAAGGGACTCTTGATCGTCGGTGGCTGGCTTTGCCGTCATTGCCGGCGAGGGCACCAAGGCATCGGCATTGTTGGGTGCCGGTGTCCCGTCGATTGCCACTGCCCCTGCGAAGGGCGCTGGCCGCTCTCCAGACTCCCAAATCAGCGCGGGAGCGAGACGCAGCAGGGTGAATGAGTGGGACCAGCCAGTCGTGCTGGTCACGGTCGCGCGCCAGACCGCCTTGCCGTCCGGCGTCGGTTGCAACATGCCGTGATCCTGCAGCACGTTGAAGACGGCGGTGTTGCTCGCGGGGATGCCGTCGACGCCTAGTGACAGCAGGTGCGCACGCAGCTTGTCCGAGACCGTCTTGCTTACCAGCCACAAGGCATCCTCGGTGATCCAGCCATCGGAGGCTTCCGGCTGGTTCAGCTTCAACTGTTCCTTGAGCAGGTAGCGCAGCCCGTCGAGCAACTTGCGCTGCAGCGCATGCTTGTGTGCAGCCATGGCGCGGGCCGGATCGCCGCCCAGTTCCTGGGCCACCGAAGCCCGGTCGGCCTGCACGACAAGTTCGCCCAGCACGCCGGCGCGCTCGTACTGGCCGGCCAGGACGTAGAGCAGCGGTCCCCACAGGTCGGGATAGCCACTGAGCCAGTCCAGGGCATCACGGTCGAGCAGTTGACGGTAGAGTAAACCTGTCGCGGCGCTGTGGAGCCGATATTCCCGATCGTCGCGGTAGCGGAAGCGGTATGGCTGGTGCAGCGGGCCGTGCCAGGGGTGCCACAGCGAGCCGTCGGACAGTTCGACGTGCAGATCGACGGCGATCTTGCCGATGTCGTGCAGCAGCGCGGCATAAGCGACTGCGGCAGTCCAGGCTTCAGACTGCGCCGCCTGGTCTTCGGGACTGCCGCCAATGGGCAGCAGATGGGACTGCCGCAGCTTGAGCGCATAGGCGACGATCTCCAACCCGTGATCCAGCATGCCGCCGGGGTAAGCGTGGTGATGGCTTTCCGATGCGGGGAATTGTTGGACCAACTCGGCGTAGTGCTCCAGCGGCGTGCGGTATAGGGTGGCGAACTGCCGCCGCGACAGCGACGTGCGCTGCCAGATGTGTTCCAGCAGCTTCTGCCGGCGCGGTGTTGCCAGCAGCGATGCGGCCGATTCGGGCCGCAGCAACCCTTTCGGGAGGTCGGTGGCGGGCGCTGGCGACGGGGCAGCGACCGGGGGCCGTTTTCGCTGGAACAGGGAGAGCATGCGGGTGTCCTCTGGGGGGCCGGCCGGGAGGCCTTTTCGCCTTTTCGAGGTAGGGCCTTTCCCCTTGCACCCCATTCCCTTGCCGTTTCGGCCCTTTGGCCTTTAACCGTTTCGGTATAGCCGGGCCTGGGTTGCGTCTCCAGCGTCAATGTGGAACCCGCACGAATGGATTGGACGGAGACCTGGCGCTGGCCCCTGCCTATGCTGCGGGGACGCTACCCCCGGCAGGTAGGCTCTCGCTCAGGCGACTAAGTTGACAAATGCGACAAGGGCGACTAGAGTGAATCCTGTCTCAAACCTGCTTGGGAGATGACCATGCCCACCGCCATTGAATTCATTGCCGATCGTCTGCCGCGCGTCACCGTGGAGGACGTGCGCCGTTTCGCGGATACCGTTGAAATCCGGGATGCGCCGGCTTTCGCGGCCGAGTTGCAGGCGTTCATTCACGAGCGCGTGGAGGCGGTAAAACTGCCAGCCAACCTCGAAGGCGAAACGGTGGAGCAGGCCCTGGCGCGCAAGGCGGCCGCGCTGCGCACCGAAACGCGCTGGACCCCGACTGAAACCGACGTCCAGCGAGGCCGCGCCGTGTTGCTGGAATCCTTCAACCAGCCGCACAACCTGCCGATCCCCGAGTACGCCAAGCTGGCGGACAAGTCGCGCCAGCAGATCTACAAGGACATCCTCGCGCGCCGGCTGCTGGCGCTGAATGTGGGGCCGCGCGGCCAGAAGCTGCCCGACTGGCAGCTCGACCCGGTGAAGCAGCAGTTGACCCAAACCGTGCTTCAAGAGGTCGAGGGCATCGACCACTGGACGATCTACCGCGCACTATCCGAACCGCTCGAAGGCTTGGGCGGACGCTCGCCGGTGGATGCGGTGACGCATGGCACAATCGATGACGTGGCCGAAGCGGTGTTCAACGTGCTGGGCGTCCAGGTGCATTGAGGCAAGACCGCCATGAGCCGCGAACTGCCCTTGTTCTTGATCGATGCGGGTGAACTGCTCCAGCATGTGAGCCGCGTCGTCTATCGGGGCAGCCCGCTGTACTATGGCCGCAGCGGCACCAATCGCTACGACGACCCGGCGCGGACCTACGGCGTGCTCTACCTGGGCCGCGACCTGTCCACGGCGCTGATGGAGTCGGTGTTTCACAAGCACCAGTGGCTGGCGGACGAGAAGCGCTCGATTGCGCTGAAGGAAGTCGAGAGCCGGCTCGTGCGGGCCGTGGGGGTCCTGGACGACGTGCGCTTGGCCGATCTCACGGCCGAGGGTGTCATGGCGGGTTACTTCGGCCTGAACCTGGAACAGTTGGCCAGCCGCGACTACACGCACACGCAGCAGGTGTCCGCCCAGGTGCATGCGATGCTCGGCGATGATGGCCAGCCGCTGTTCGACGGGGTGCTCTATCCGTCGCGCAACAACTATCCCGCCAAGAGCATCGCCCTGTTCGAGCGTGCGGCAGCAAGAGTCGGCGTTGTCGATGACATCGACCTGGTGGACCATGTGGACTGGCCGCGCTTCGTTGCCACGTATCGCGTCGGCGTGGAGCCTGATCCCGGGCCGGTGGAACCGGATGACGAAGCGTCCTGAAGCGGCAAGAGAGCACATTGAAGCCCCAAACAGAATGAAATGGACCAAACTGGAATAGGCATCCCTCTGTAGCAGGAGACGACCATGAACACCACGACCCGCATCAGCACCGCAGAACGCCTCGGCCGCACCTTTGGCCGCGGATGGCGCGCCTACGCGCGCGGCGAACGTCGGGCGTCGAACTGGTTGGTGTCCAAGGGGGTGCCGGCGGCCGTTGCCACCGCGCTCGTGTGGGTGGTCAAGCTGTCTGTGGTGGGATTGCTGCTCTACGTTGCTTTTTGGTTCGCACTCGTGTTGTTGGGCGTCGTGGCGGCGGCGTGGGCTGCTGCTGCCAATACCTCTGACGAGGACGAGTGGCCTTTCACCGATCTCACAGAACTGCGCAAGACACCGGGCTACGATCCCAATCTGTACAACGATACGTCGCACGAGTTGTACACCGACGACTGACGGACTCCGGGCTACTTCAGCTTGCCTCCCGTGAGTGCCCCAGCCCCCTTGCCCCCGGCTTGGCCGGCGCTCTTGCTGCCGTCCGACAACCCCTGAATGGCATGTCCCGCCCGAATTCCAACCCAGGTCAGGCTTGCCAGCCAGAATCCTGGCAGCACCAGGAACATCGTGCCCGCGACGAACATCAAGAGCATGTCGCCGAACGCATTGTTCAGCCCCACCAGCGGGTCGAAGTTCGTGTGTGGCCGGTTCCAGCCAAAGCCCCAGCCATAGAGCGCATCGAGGATAGTGCTGTCGATCCAGCGAGCGAGCTGGAACCAGAAATCCACGAAGAACAGCGCGAATTGCACGACGCTGACCGTGACGACCGTCTTCAGGTCATAGGTGCCCACGACCAGCACGAGCGGGATGCAGATGACCAGCGCCATCTTGAGCAAGGCGAGGACCATGGGTAGAGACTGTCTCACGACGTCCATGGCGGGAAACGCGGCAATCGCGCCGACGGCCATCCCAACGTCTCCCGTGGCCCGTGTCACGATGTTCGGCAAGGTCTTGTCGATCTGGCCTCCGTAGTCCGTATAGACGCTGCCCTGGTTCAACTTCTGCTGCCGCGGTGACGCGATGGCTCGGATCACCGAGTCGTCCACCTCGGCCCGGCTCAGGAACCCGGCCCAGCCCGCCAGGCGACTCAACAGGCTCGGGTCCACCTGACCCAGCAGGCGTGCCCGCAGGCCGTTACTTCCATCGCTCCACCACTGGCGGCAGGTCGGGTAGCCGCCACCGCTGGCCACCTGCGCAAGCCCTGCGTCGCGGGTGCTGTCATAGGGCCAGTCCTCGCGTGGGGTGCTGGAACGGTATGTGTCGTAGTAGCCGTTCGTGTCGGTGAAGAACCGCGATCCGATCCAGGTCACGTCGTGCATCTGCTGCTCATCGAGCTGAGGGCGCTGCATGAACAATTTGGCCCGTGCAGGCCCATAGCAATCCCGCGAGAAATCCGCTACTTCCTGAGCCAGCACCGGGTCATCGATGCGCGTAGCGTCGATCTCCATGCGCATCTGCCGCAGGTCCGTGCCGCACGGGATCGCTGCCACCGAAGCGCCCGTGACGGCGCGCGAGAGCGCGTGCATGAACGCCCACCACACCGGCACCTTCGCCGACTGGTTGTTGATGGTGCTGAAGGACTGCGACCAGCCGGTATCCCCGGGCTGCGCCACGCTGACCTGGCACTGGGCCGAGCGCGAGCTGTCGTACTGGATGGTGTTCAGGTCCACGTCGATGAACGGAATGCCGGCGAACATCACCACCACGATGGCGACGAAGACCCGGTTCTCGATGCGGGCGGCGCTCAGCACGCCTTTGTTGCCCTCGTCGGCGCCTTCCGCACGGGCCTTCAACCACTCCTGCACGATGATGGCGACGAAAGGCAGCGCGAATACCCCGCTGGATACGAGGACCGCCCAGATGCCGTTGTTGACGATCCAGGACACGAGGGTTAGGTAGTACTCCAGGTAGTCGGTCGTGAAAAGCGTCATGGCCTCGATCCCCTCAAGCGGCCTGCATCAACAGGCTGGCTTCCAGCGCCACGATGGCAACAATGCCGGCGACCTCAGCGCGAATCAGCCGGCGTCGGGCCAGCGTGCTGTCCTCGCGCGCCAGCAGCCGCCGCCGCATCCAGACCCAGCCGCAGGCCGTCGCCCCGTACAGGAACAACCGCCACACGAAGAAGTAGCCCGATGCGGCCGCGAGCCACCGCTCCCAGCCGGCCACGCTGCCAACGAGATAGATGCCGGCGATGTTGGCGCCCACCGCAGCGGCGACGATCACGGCCGCCCACAGCAGTGCTTTCGCCGCACGCCGGCTGATGAGCCAGCGCAAGGGGCGCCAGGCCATGCGCTCCGCGCTCATGGCCGGCCTCCCGGATTGCCCTTCTGCAACTGGTCGAGGCGGTCGGGCACCGGATCGCCCTCATAGATGCCGCGCGAGCCTGCCGCGCGCGTGCCATGGCGCTGGATGATGGCCATCGGCGAGTTGTTCGCCAGCTCGCGCCGCAGTTCAAGTTCGGTCTTGAGGTTGCGGATCTCCCGGTCGAGCGTGTCGCTCTCGTGGTTCACGGCCTCGACTGCCAACTCGTTGGCTGCCACGTTGGGCTCTTTCTTGCCGGTGAGCAGCGTGCGCTGGAGCAGCAGTGCCTTCTCCAGCACCGACGAAAGCGCCACCTCGGACGCGAGGCGCCGCGCCAGCAGGTCCTGGTCCGGCTCGTCGCGCAGCGCCTCGATGACGCCGCGCGTGATCGGCAGCGACGTGCTGCCGGCCTCGCGCAAGTTCTCGAAGGTGGTGTTGCGCACGCCGGAAACCAGTTCCTGCAAGACTTCCAGCTTGGCTTCGTACTCCTCCTGGATCAGCGGCGTCAGCCCGACGCCGGGCACCGTCTCGGTCTTGGTGCAGGAATCGCACGTGCGCTGCACCTGTTCCCCGAGGACCCGGGTGGCCCATTCGGTCGCCTGCTGCGGCGACGTCCAGGTCTGGCAGGACAGGCTCGCGCAACTGGTGGACGCGATGGAGGATGTGTCCGTCACGCCGCGCCCGTTGACCAGGTTGTAGCCCGCGCGGGTGACGTCGCCGACCACGCGGATGGCGGACTGGCCTGCGCCACCGGCATTGCTGCCGCCCACCCAGGGAAGGCCGTCGTTGCCGCGGCGCGTCTCGGCCTGCTCGACGGCCGACACGGCATCGTTGCTGCCAACCGCGTCACGCAAGGCCATGCCTTCGGCCATCTGGCTCCAGCCAAGCTGGCCACCCGCAGTCTCGGCCATCTTCTCCGCCATGGCGCGGCACGTCAGCTTGGAGCGGTCGAAGTCCAGCCGCGCCTGCAGCACGCCGTTGGTCAGCAGGTTGTACAGGCCCGGATCGGCGCGCTGAATGATCAGCGCCGGCAGCGATGCAACCGCGCTGGTCGCGCTCTGGATCACGTTGCTCATGATCTGCTGAAAGCCGTTCGTGATGCCGTTGAGCTGATTGCGCAGCGTGGTCTGGATGCTCATGTCGCCGCAGATCAGGTTGCTGTTCCACCCCACGCCGACCCCGATGGAGCGCATGCCGGCCGCGCGGCCCATGGACACCGCACTGCCACCGCCGATCGAGTACATGACGTCATCGCCGAGGACGGGGCCGCTGTTCTGGTATCCGACCTGCGCCCACGCCAGGCCGCAGACCAGAGCGAGCGGGCCGGCCAGCGCCTTCGGGCGCAGCAGGCGGCACGCCTTGGCGGAAAGGTTCATCGATTCAGGACGCTTCATCGTGGCACCTCAGAGGAAATCGACGCTGCCCAGGAACACCTGCCCGCGGCGTTCGCAGCACGCATAGGGACGCCACAGCGCCCAGGCGTAGTCGCCTTGTTGGGCCTGGGTCAGCGTGCCGCTGTGCGGGAACACCACGCAGGTGTTGGACAGGCGCGGCGTCAGCTCCTGCCACTTGCCCGTAGAGGCATCACCCTCCATCAGCGCGCCGGCCGGCCAGTAGCCGTCGCGGGCGTTGGCAAGCAGCGGCTGGTACACGTGGATCTGCCCGCGGCGCGTGACGACATCACCGGCGCGCTGGGCCACGACGGCCCCGGATTTGTAGTCATCGGTCTGATGCAGGAAGCCGCCGCGCGGATAGACATTGCCCCAGAGGTTCATCGTGGTGCGCGCACCGACCTCGCGCATGCCCGGAATCAACGCCTCCGGGTAGGCCATTTCAGGCACGTTGTAGCGCCAAGCCAGCGTGTCCAGGGTGCTGAGTAGATACGGCATGAAGGCCGTGCCCGCGCCTTGGCAGAAATAGCCCGACGACGATGCGAACTGGTTGAATACCTCGCCGCCAGGATGGCCGATGACATCGCTGTTCTTGAATTTGGCGAGGTTGTTGTCGTGGTCTTCGTTCGTGGTCCCATCCCCACCTGCCTGTGCGGATGGGTTGGGCGTGCTCATCGCCTGCACCTCGACCCAGGGGTTCTCTCCGGTGTTGCTGTAGCTGGAGACGACCGCATCGGGCACGTAGTGCCGGACCTTGGTGGATGTGCGCACCGTGCAGCCCGTCCAGGTGCAGTAGAGCCAGTAGCAGATGCCCACCACCCGGTACTCCAGGCAGTCCGGCGACATGACGGAGGACACGATGGTGGCGGTGTTCAAGGCGTAGCTGCCCGTGGCGCTGATCAGCAGCAGCGAGGCCACGGCGACGCGCAGGCGGCGCAGCAGGTCGAATGGGCGATGGGTCACGGCTGCGTCCTCCGGTGTTGCTCGATGCGCGCGACGGCCCGGGCCACGTCCGGCTCGCCATAGACCACAAAGCGTTGATCCACCACGACGGCCGGGATGGTCGTGACACCCAAACTCCATGCGTCGGTGACGCCCTGGTAGGCGGTGCCGATGCGGCGCTGAAGATCGGTGCCGCCTTGCTTCAGGCGTTGCCGGACGATGGCTGCTGCCCGCTCAGGGTCGGCTGGAAGATTCGCGGAAAGCTCGGCCTCGATCCGGGGCGTTTCGCCCAACTCGATCAGTCGCTCGCCGCCCATGGTCTTGACCGGGTGGCGGCTGTCGGTGACGACCACCACGTCGGCGGCGAAGGTGGCCGGGCTGAACACCGCCAGAGACGTCGGCAGCGCCACGGCCAGGCCAAGGGTTCGCCAGCCTGGTGCGAACCGGGTAAAAGCTGCTGGCATGTCATGTGCCCCGGAAGTTGATCAGGGCCATAGTCAAACGCCGAACCCCAGGCGGCCCCAACAAACAATGCGCATCGCGGCCACCCCGCATACCTGCTTGCGTCGCCGCAAAGAAAAAAGCGGAGGCCGAAGCCTCCGCGCTGATCAACGAAGCAGTGCAACCCTTACAGCAGGCCGGACTCCGCAAAGGAGAACGGGGCACCCTGGCCGACGATGATGTGGTCCAGTACCCGCACATCGATGAGCGCCAGCGCGGCCTGCAGTTGCTGGGTCAGCATGCGATCCGCGCTCGACGGCTCGGAAATGCCCGAGGGGTGCTGGTGCGCGAAGACCACCGCGGCGGCCTTCAACTCCAGCACACGCTGCACGACGACACGCGGATAGACCGAAGTCGAGTTGATCGTGCCCCTGAACAACGGCTCGTAGGCCAGCACCTGGTGCATGCTGTCCAGGAACACCGCGGCGAATATCTCATTGGGCTCGGCGACCAGCTTCACGCGCAGGTAGTCGCGCACGGCCGTGGGGTCGAGGAGTTTCGCACCCGCTTTGAAAACCCGCTTCTCCAGCAGTGCAATGGCTTGCTGGATGATCCAGTCCTCGTGTTGGGCAGCGATGGCGGAAAGCGACTCCAGGCAGGAGTCATTGACGACGAAAGACATGGCGAACCTCCAGACGGTGAGATCGGAGGGCGCGCGCCCTGGGAGGGCAAGCCCTCCTGGGGAACGAACAAGGTGCATCCATCACCGCGGCAGCGGTGATCGTTCGCGGCCAGGATGCGAGGCGAACGGGTTTCGGTCAGCGCAGTGGACTGCGCCGTAGCCTTGAAGACCGGGGCTACCTGGGCATGTCGCCGACGACGTCGGCAGGCATTTCCGATGTAGTAGGTGTGGCGGCGGGATCGCCGGCCGCGAGCATGTCCATGGCCGACAGCAAGGCATCGCCCTCGATCGGACCCTGCAGTAGGATCGCCTTGCCGGTTTCGCGATCGTGCAGCCGCAGCGACGGCGTGGCGGTCACGCCGCTGCTCGTGGCTTCCGCCGTCTGGGTGCGGATCGGCGCCTCGGGCCGTTCGCTCGCCAGACACTGCTCGATGGCTGGCGTAAGGTCGGGGTACCGCAGGTCCTCGGGCAAGCCCTGGCCGTCGCTGCGCGTGTGGGCATAGACCCACTCGACAGCCTGCCAGAAGGCGGCATGGCCGCCAGATTCGCCGGCGCACTCCGCCAGGCTCGCTTCGGCAGACGCGGCCGGCTCATGCGCGGCCAACGGGAGGTGGTGCCATTGCAAGGCCACGTCCGCGTTGCCGGCCACCCAACGCTTGAGCACTGGGAAATAGGATCGGCAGAACGGGCATTCGAGGTCCGCGTAGAGCGTCAGCGTGAAACGCCCTTCCGGATTTCCCATCTGCCACGGAGGCCCGGCCACCTGCGTCACGCTGACCGGCGTTGAAGTCTGGGGAGTGGACTTGCCAGAATAGCGGGACACGAGCCAGATCAGCAGCAGCGCTACCAGCACGGCGGCCAACACCCAGGGCCAGCTGAGCCTCCAGCGCCGACGGCGGAACGCCTGTACCTGCATCGGAATGGATGGGCGTTTCTGTTCCATGGCGTTCTCCGGTGTACGGCAGATTCAGGGCAGGTCCAGGGTCGGCGACTCGATGCCACGTGCCCGGTCGATCTTCTCAGCCACCTTGAAGGCGGCATCCAGCTCGCTGACGCCGTGCTGCTGCATGAGCTGGTAGCGTTCTGCCTTCTCCTCGGGCTCGGTTTGCGCGAGCGCGAGGTAGAGACTTGGCGGCACGGCGCGGAACAGCACTTCCATGCTCTTGGAGAGGATGACGCCCTCGGTGAACTTGCCCGCTTCCTTGCGTGCGGAGAGCATCAGCGCCTTCTGCGCCGGCGAGAGTTCGCGGAACCTGGCGATCTTCTCCACTTCGTCCGGCGGCATCGACAGGCACACCCACCACTCGATCATGTTGAGCATGGGCTCTGCGGCGCGCGGCAGATCGTCGATGTTTTGCGTCGCCAGCCAGAACCAGGCGCCCAACTTGCGCCACATTTTTGTAATTTTCACGACATAGGGCGCGAGCAGCGGGTTCTTGGTGATGATGTGACCTTCGTCGGTCACGTTGACGATCGGCCGGCCCAGGTACTGGTCGCGCTCGGCGATGTTGTTCACCGTGCTGATCAGGCTGATGTAGGCGATGGAGAGCTGCGCGTTGTAGCCCTCGCGGGCATAGGTCGCCAGATCGACCAGCGTGATGTCGGCCTCGGGCCACGGCGTGCCGTCACGGTCGAACATCTCGCCGTCCGTGCCTTGGCAGAACATGTCCATCGCGTCCGCCATCTCCAGCAGCCGCACGCGCCGCATCTCGGGCAGCGTCGGGTCCTGGCCACGGGCGCGCAGCGCGTTGCGCACGTCGCGCGTGAGCACGGTGCGCTTTTCGGCCACGCAATGTTCGGCGGCGTCGAGGATGCACTGGCGGATCAGCGAGCGGTCGGCCCGCGTCATCCGCGCTTCTTCCTTGTCTTCGCCGCCCGTGATCATCAGCCGCGCTGTGATCTCCAGTTCGCCCAGCACGTCGCGCTGCTCGTCCGCTTCCATGGCCGAGGCATCGGGGGGCAGGTCTTCGTCCAGCGCGTCGGCATCGAGCGTCTGTACGTCGCTGGGCGTTTCGATCAGCCGGCGTGCGTCGGCGAACGGCGCCAGGCTGATGCCCGATCCGGGGGCCAGCTTGACCCGGTTCACGGTCAGGCCCAGGCGCCTGGCGAAGTCGCTGAACAGGCCGAAGCTGTTGCCGGCTTCCACGATGAAAAGCCGCGGCCGGTAGATGGCCGTCACCTGGTTCAGCAGGTTGTTGAGCGTGGCGGACTTCCCCGAGCCGGTGGGGCCAAATAGAAACAGATGGGCATTCATCTGCCGATCCAACCTGTTCAAGGGGTCGAACGTAATCGGGCCGCCGCCGCGATTGAACATCGTGATGCCGGGATGCCCCGTGCCCTGGGCGCGGCCCCATACTGGCGACAGGTTCGCCGCGTGCTGGGCGAACATCAGTTGCGTGTACCACCGGCGCCGGTCCTTGCCGGGGTTGTAGCAGCACGGCAGCCAGCGCAGGTAGCTGTTGAGCGGCGCCACCTCGTCGTCCTCGCGCACCGGCTGCAGGCCGGCGTTGAGCATCACGTTCGCGAGGTCCAGGCCGCGCCGATCCAGTTCCGCCTCGTCGCGCCCGCGTAGGTAGAACGCCAGAGTGCCCCGGTAGAGCTTGTGCGCGCTGCCGATCAGGGAGCGGGCTTCATGCACGTCCTTGAGCGTCTGCTCCGACGCCAGCGTCTCGCCCACAGCTTTCTTCGCCAGATGGTTGAGGTCCGATTCGAGGACGTCCTGCGGCGTGGCCACCATGGTGAGACACATCAAGGTGTCCTCGGGCATCTGGTCGAACAGCGTGTTGATCGCGTCCCCCTTGCGGGTCTCGCCGGTCAGGTGCCCGGTGCCGGGCGGCATGCGCAGCCGGTCGGTGATCAGCACGCGGTGCGGCATGCCGTCGAAGTACCAGGCCCCTTGCGCCACGTCCGAGCGCGGCTGCCCAAAGAACAGCCGCTGGCTGAAATCCCGCCCGCTCGCCAGCTCGATCTCGCCGGCCTCGCTTTCCTCGGTACTGTCCGGATAGCGCGCCAACGCGTAGAAGCGCTCCCGGTCCTCCACCCCAGGCCCGAGCAGCGTGGGGCGCGGGTTGAACCACCGCAGCAGCCAGTCGTGGACGTCGGCCGCGACCATGCGCCGGGCCTGGATGCCGGCGTTCGCCAGGCCGCCGCACAGGCGGTCGCAGACGATGCCCAGCATCTGCTCGGGTGTCTGGCCGCGGCGGTTTGCCTGTCCCTGTCCGCTCGCGCGGCGGTACACCACCATGCGCACGCGCCGCGTCTGGCCGCGCCAGCGCAGCCGCGTGACCACCGTGTCCTCGAACAGGCCGCCGGGCTTGGCCACAGCGCGCAGGTGGTGGCCGAAGAAGCGCAGGTAGAACTCGGTGAACGCCGAGCCGCGCGCACGTGGCTGCACGTAATCGCGCAAGGTCTGCATGTACTGGTCGAAGCTCGGTTCGTCCTGGGCATAGAGCTGGAGCACCCACGGGTTCTCGTCCAGTTCATCGAAGCTGTCCTGAAGCGCGTTTTCCAGGGCGTCGCGGGCATGCGCGAGCCAGCCGGGTTCCCGGCCTTCGGTGCCCAGCGGCACCAGCTCGTAGAAGGCGGCCACCGATTGGCCGTCCTCCAGGAGCATCGATTTCGACTCGGGCAAGAACTCCACCCAGGGCAGCAGTTCCACGAAGGACGGTGCGACGTCGTACAGCGCCTGCTCGTCGGCCACGGTCGCCGGCTTGCGGCCCTGGACCGCGGCGCCGGGTTCGGGGATGCCGGCTTGCTGCAAGGCCTCGACGTGGCGCTGCCAGCCGTCCGGCTGCTCGTCGGCGGCGGTGTCTTCGGCGCTGACGGCAGCCAGCTTCGGCCATGGAAGTTTCCACCGCATCAGTAGTCCTCCGTCCTCTCGCCAGGCATCGCGTACTGCACGCGCTGGTACAAGGGGAAAACCGTCGTGTAGCCCGGCACGGGAACGGGGTCGGTGCCGGCCAGGTGCGGGTACACGTACATCACGAGATCGGGATTGGGCAGACGCTGGAACTGGCGGTGAACCTCATTGCGCGCGGTGCGCGTGTAGCGCATCTGCTCGACAGGTGCGGCCTGCACGTCGGCGTCGGTCAGGGGCCGACGCAGGCTCTGGCGCGCATCGAGCAACTGGCGGCCGGCGTTCCGTCCGGCTGCGCCACCGCCGTCGCCGGCCTCCTGCTGCCAGATGTCCATCATCGTGCGGTCACCGTGGGTCAACAGCTTTTCCTTGCTGGTGGCGCAGCCGGCGAGCACCGCGACGGCGAGGGCCAGTGCTAGGCCACGGGCCAGGTTAGTCAAGTTCAAGGGCATGGCTTTCTCCTGCGCGGTGATCGACCTTGCGGCCTTCGGGATCGAAGTCGATGGCGAGCGGCTTTTCGAGGTGGACGGCAACCTTGGCGCCGGGTTGGACATAGACGGCGGCGAAGGCTTGGCCGTAGAGCTTGTTGACCCAGGCCGACATGTCCCGGACACCGCCCGCGAGAATCTGGCCGACCGCTTCTTGGCCGGTGATGCCCACGGTGCCGATGGAGCCGTCCGAGCCGACATAGGACATGCGGCCGCTGCCACTCTCGATGAGCGAGGCCACACCGGCACCGGCCGCGGTGATTAGGGCCTGCGAGCCGAGGTATTGCTGGGCGTTGCTGCGCCGCTCGCCGCTGACGCAAGGAATGCCGTGGGGATCGCTGATCCAGCCCAAGCCGTCGCGCTGTTGGTTGTTCTGCTGGTTGCCCTCGCGGTCTTCGGGGATCGTGCGAATCGTGCCGTCGTTGAAGACGAACGTGATGCTGCGCACCTGACCTCGCACGCACGAGAGCGTCCAGTCGCCCGAGGCGGTGCCGCTGAACACGGCGCCGGCCACGTCGGGAATGTCGATGCCATTGGCGGTCAGGTTGTCCGGCCCGACCAGAACTTTGAACGGATAGGGATCGTTGACCGTGCCGTCGATCGGCACGCGGCCGATCAGGGCCGTCATCGCCACCGATCCCATTAGCGTCGAGTTGGTCGGCACGGTATAGACCGGCTTGGCATTCTTGACCCCGGCGGCGCGGGCGCCCGCGTTGGCCACGGTTTCAGCGGTGGTTTCGAGCGTGCTCTGCGCCGGGCCGAAGCTCGTGGGGAAGCTCATGCCGCCGCTCGCGCCACGCCCCCCGTTGCGCCCCTCGGCGGGCTTTGCGTCGTCCGGCTCGACCCACCGCACGCCGCCCTCCATGCCGGCCTCGTCGCCGCCCTGCAGCCCCAGGCCCACGGGCAGGTCCGCATGGCCGCCGCCGCGCCCGCCGATGCTGTCCAGGCGCCGCTGCAGGTCGGCGAGCAGCCCTTCGGTCTGCTGGCGCGCGCTGGCCGCCTGCTCTTGGTCGCGGCGCAGGTTGGACCGCTCGGATTCGAGCGCCGAGTTGATGCGCTGGTCGATGGAGTTCTCGCGCTGGCGCAGCCGCTGGTTCTCTTCACGCTGCGACTTGTTGTCCGAGAGCGCGGTCTGAAGCTCGGTGCGCAACTGCTTCACTTGGGCAACGAGCGTCGCCACGGTGTCGCGCGGGGTGTCGCCTTCGATGCCCAGCGCCTTCATTTCCTCGGGCGTGAGCTGGGCGCCGTTGTCCGCCGCGGGTGGCGCCGTGCCGCCTCCACCCGAGAACAGCCGGATACCGGCGAACAGCACCAGGATGGCGACAGGGATCATCAGCCACTTGAGCAGGCCGTTACTGCGCATGGCGGGCCTCCTTGGCGTTCTCGTCGCCGTCCGGCTGCGGCAGATGCACGGCAGGGTCGAAGCGGTGAATCGCCGGCAGCAGCGACTGCGCGAGGCCGCGGCCGCGCGTGACCAGGTACAGCACGGTCGTGTCCTCGGTCGTGCCGCGCGGGCCCAGCGCCTCGTGCTGGAAGGTGGCGGTGAGGAAATCGCCTTGCAGCACGCGCGGGTCGAGCGCGACCCAGTCGGCGCCGGTGTTGGTGAGGCGCACGGCAGTCACCCATTGGTCTTCCAGGCGCCACGACGCGAGCACGGCCGCGCGCACCGGCAGCGTTGGCATCAGTGTGTCCAGGTCGAGGTCGCGGGGAAGGTTGACCCGCATGACGCCCGGAAGCGGCTCGACGGTGCGCAGCGGTGCGTAGAGGTTCTGCGCGGCGAAGCGCGTCAGCACGACAGGGACCGGAGTTTCGCGCCGCGCGGTCCGCGCACCTGCCTGGCCCTGGGCGCGTGCCGGGGCCTCGGCACTGTCGGCCTGCTCGCCATAGCGTCCCGGTGCGCTGTCACCCTCGACGATGCGCACCGGCTCCAGCTCGGCTTCCCCGTCCTTGGGCGGTTCGGCTGCGATGTCCAGCAGGATCAGCGCGCCCGTGTCGGCGTCCTGCAGTTGCAACCGCGTGGGCTCGATCGGCTCGCTGGCACGCAGGTACACCGCGCCGCCCGCACTCTGCACGCGCAGGCGTTTGCCCACGCCTGCGGGCACGCCCACGCGCACGTTCCGGTCGATGAATACGATGCGTTCCTGACCGACCTTCAGCGGCACTGCCAGTGGCATGCGTTCCCAACGCAGGATCTCCACCGCCTGGGCGACGGGTGCCGCGGCCACGGCCAGTAGCCCCAGCAGCGCGAGTACAGGATGCTTCATGGGGTGTTTCCTCCTTGAGGCGCTTGCGGATTCAGGTCACTCGGCGCCGGGCGCGCCGGCTCCGGTGCACTGATGCGCTGGGGCGCGCCTTCGTAGCAGTCCAGCGCCAGGCCGAACGGGTTGCGGGCGGGATCGACGTCCACCCGCGTGACCTTGATCGGATAGCGCACCAGGGCGCGTTTGACCTGCTCGGCGCCGTAGTACTCGTCCGCCGTGATGTCCAGCGTCACCACCCAGTCGCGATCGGATACGGTGCGCACGCGCGCCGTGGGGTCGTCGCCATAGCCGCGGCCGGGAATCTCGTAGATGCCGCGCACGCGCTGACGCAGCTCGCCCGTGGAGCGGCGGTAGTCATAGTCCGCCCGCAGGAAGGCCTGGCAGGACGGGGTGAGGTACGGCGAGAGCGTATGGAGGTTGCGCGAGTAGTCTTCTTCGCCATTGGTCGGCCAGCGGTTCAGCGTCTGGAACACGTAGAACGTGAACGCATAGACCGATTCGGGCGGCACTTCCCACCACTTGCGGGTACTGCCAGAGCGCAGGTCGGGCGGGACGTGGATGGTCAGGTCGCGCGGCGCGCTCCACCAGCCGCCGCCCATGACCAGGGCGACAATGACCAGCGCGCCCGCGCCCAGGCGCAAGGTCTTGATGTGCGCCTGCAGGTGGGCGATCTCGTTCTTGAAGCGGCTCATCGCATGCTCCTGCGGGTGGACCAGAAGCCCGAGCGCGAGATCAGCACGTGGCCGCCCACCCAGCCGGCCATCAGCGGATGGCGCGTTGCGATGCGCCACTGCAACTGTCGATACAGCCAGGTGTCGGGGCGCCCACGCTTGAGGCGGCGCAGGATGCCGCCGCCGATGAACACGCCCAAGGCCACGCCCAGGACAACGAACGTCGGTGCGATGGCGATCGTGCGGAACACCCACGAAAGCGGCGCGCCGACCAGCAGGCCGGCCGCGCCGGACAGGCCGCAGCAGATCCACAGCTCGTCGGCGGTGAGGCCGCGCACGACCACGGGATGGCGGTTGAGCCGGTGCGGAAGGAACGTGACCGTCCCGTCCGCACGGACGTGCTGCTGCTCGGACATACCGGCCTCGCTTACAGGATGCCGGTGGCTTCGGTGAGCAGCCAGATGCCGATCACGAGCAGCACGGCGCCGATGGCGACCGTGAGGCCGAATTGGCCCCACGTCTTGCGGCCGGTGTGGATCTCCGCGTAGGTGCCGTAGGCGTGGTAGCAGACGCCGATGAACATCGACGCCACCACCAGCAGGGCCACGAGCATGATGATGTCGTAGCCGTAGTTGCGGATGGTCTCCATGATGCCGTTGCCGGTGCCGCGCGTCGGGTTCTCCAACTGCGGCAGACCTTGCGCGAACGACAGTGCGGGCAGCGCGGCGGCGCCCAGGGCCACGGCGGCGCGCTGGGCAAAACGGGAAGTGAGGTTGCGGTTGTGCATGGTCGGGCCTTTCATGTCAGGACAGGAGGAAGAAACTCAGGACGAGGTACATCGCGACGAAGCGGATGCAGACGCCGAGGAACTGGCGCTGGTTGAGGCGGCTCTCGGACCACCCCACATAGGCCGTTCGGATGGCCCAGACGCCCCACACGAGCAGGACCGCGAACACGACGCCGACCAGGACGGTCGCCATCGCGGAAGGCGCGATACCGCTGTTGGCTTGAAATGCCGAGACCTGGGCGCCGTTCATTGCTCGCCCTCCGCAGTCGTCTTCGGCGATGGCGAAGCGGCCCGCTCGGTGCGGTAGTCGCCGGCCAGTTCGGAGGGGTCGCGCGGCTGAGCGCGTGATGGCGTCAGGTGGAACTGGATGCCGGCGCGCACGCGCGCCAGGTCAGCCAGCAGCCGTGGGTAATCGAAGTGGTAGCGCTCGCCCGGCTGGATGGGGGCATGCGCGGCGCTGTCCGCGACGGTGCGTTCCAGCGCGTCGAGCTGGCGCAGCGCGGCGACCAACTCCTGGCGCTGCGCCGGGGACTCGGCCAATGCCATCGGGGACTGGCCCAGCACGAGGGCCGTCACGAAACAAGTGGGCACGCCGCGATGCGCGGCGCGCAGCCAGATCGAAGCCACCATCGCGCCATTCCTGTGTGATCAGCAATGGGTTGATCGTGGAGATCAGGGCTGTTTCAGGCCGCAAACAATAGGAACTGGCGGACGACCGGATTGGGCATGCTGCGAGCGAACCTACAAAAGCACGGGTCGCGCTTCGATTATTGCGTTTTTCGAGTATTTCGAATATGATCGGCTCTGCAACCGTTTTCGCTTAGGAGCTACCCATGACCACCGCCACTGCCCAATCCAAGATGACCCTTCCCGCCGCGGGAGAGGTGAAGGCAGCCGTCCAGGGTCAACGTGCCTTGGCGGCTTACCTCGCAACCCAGTTCGAGACGCAGCACATCCAGATCTTTGATGACCACAAACAGGCTCATCAGGTGGAACTGCCTACCTCGGCTTTACGCCTGCTGGTCGACATCCTGGCCGAGTTGGCCGATGGCAATGCAGTAAAGGTGGTGCCCGTCCATGCAGAGCTGACGACCCAAGAGGCGGCGGACTTGCTCAACGTGTCCCGTCCCCATTTCGTCAAGCTGCTCGAAGATGGGGTGTTGGCATTTCATCGCACCGGCAAGCACCGCAGGGTGAGGTTCGCCGATCTGATGCAGTACAAGGAAGCGCGCGAGCGCGCCAGTGAGCAGGCGATGGCCGAACTCGCTCAGCAGTCGCAAGAGTTGGGAATGGGATACGAATGAGGCATTCCCCATTCACCGCCGTCTACGACGCGTGCGTTCTATATCCCGCGCCACTGCGGGATTTCCTGATGTGGCTCGGCCTGTCTGGCCGCTTCCGGGCGCGGTGGAGCCAAGCCATTCATGAGGAGTGGAAACGCAACCTGTTGATCAACCGCCCCGATCTCACCCGGGTTCAGGTCGACAGGACGTCGGATCTCATGGACCGGGCAATTCCGGACGGCTTGGTGGAGGGCTACGAAGCGCTCGTGGCAGGCCTGACATTGCCCGATCCGGACGACCGGCACGTCCTGGCTGCGGCGATTCGCTGCGGTGCGAGCGTGATTGTGAC
Source organism: Achromobacter sp. 2789STDY5608621 (assembly GCF_001299375.1). NCBI lineage: Bacteria > Pseudomonadati > Pseudomonadota > Betaproteobacteria > Burkholderiales > Alcaligenaceae > Achromobacter > Achromobacter sp. 2789STDY5608621. The sequence continues at coordinate 145,919 of NZ_CYTU01000006.1, forward strand.
GTTCAACGAACGGGATTTCCCGAACGATCTGCTGGCTCCGTACGGCATCGAATCGCAGCACCCCGATGAGTTTGTGGACAACCTACTGGATCTGGACGCGGCCGCCGTGGTGTCGGCTGCGCAGCGCCAGCGTGCCCAACTCAAGCATCCGCCGATCGAGGTGGACCGCTATCTCGAAATCCTGCTGCGCCAGGGCCTTGTGCAAACGACCAAGGTGCTGGCGACCTATCGCACCATTCTCTGACCCGCCGAGAGCCACGGATGACCAAGAATCCTTCATCAGACGCCACTTTGCCGAAAGGCATCCATCGAAGCTGGAAGCTGCCGGACACGTCGCTGGGCGCCCTGTGGGATTCCATCGTCATGGACGAAGCTCTCAAGAAGCAGTTGCTGTCACAGGCGATCGTCAACTTCACGGTGCGCCCCAAGGTGGAGCGCACGGTACTCCCCCTGCACGGCGTGATCTTGTTGGTCGGCCCGCCGGGGACTGGGAAGACCTCCTTGGCACGGGGCTTGGCGCATCGTGTGGCCGAATCTTTTTCTTCTGCGAAGTTTCGATTGCTGGAAGTAGAGCCTCACACGCTGACGAGCTCTGCAATGGGAAAGACTCAACGCGCCGTGGCAGACCTGTTCTCGCAATCGATCGCAGAATCCGCAGCGGCGGGCCCGACGATCGTCCTTCTGGACGAGGTCGAAACGCTTGCGGCTGATCGAGCCAAGCTCAGCCTGGAAGCCAACCCGGTTGATGTGCACCGGGCCACCGACGCGGTGTTGGTGCAGTTGGACATGTTGGCCGAACGCAACCCGCATCTGCTGTTCGTGGCCACCAGCAACTTCCCACAGGCCGTCGACAGTGCCTTCCTATCTCGTTGCGACATGGTGATGGAGGTGCCACTGCCCGGCAAGGATGCCTGCAAGCAGATCCTGGTGGACTGCCTGAATGGCCTGGCAAAGACATTTCCGGGGATTGGCAAGCTTTCCTCGGCTCACCAGTTCGACGCGTGCGCTGGCGAGTGCGTCGGATTGGATGGTCGGGCCATTCGCAAGGTCGTAGCCAACGCCCTCGCGGCCGACCCGCAAGTGGCTATCGATCCGAACAAGCTTTCCGTAGAGCACCTGCGCAGTGCGATACGACAGGCAACGCAAATGCGCCTTCAAGGAGGGAAGCAAAAATGACCACCGTTGTCAGCCGGACGTTTCGCAGCTCGCCGCACCGCGATGCGTTGCAGACGTGGGATGCCATTGTCGAACTGCTCACTCAGGGCAAGGACGGCACGGCTCGCTCTGAACTCAGGGCCGTGGCGGGCGTGGCCGCCAGCTTGATCGCCGACCAGGCACCCAAGAGCGCGCCCATCGTTGCGACATGCGATGGACCACGGACCAGGATCTACTGCCTCTTCGACGAAGACGCGATCGATGGTGATGATGCCAACGAAGAAGTCTTGGGGTTCGAGCCGTTGAAGGGAGACTGGGGAGTCTCGCTGCCGTGTCCGAAGGAGCAGCTCGGCTGGGTGCAAACCGCGCTCAAAAAGCACAGTTCTCGCATCATTGCACGGGACTTGAGCCAAGGAATTGCCACGCAGGCGCAGGCCGATGCTGGACAAGCGCTGTCGCTCGACCTCGGAGGTTTCCTCAAGTCATGAGCACCGTCGCCACCTACTCGTACACGCACTCGGTTACCTATGTGACCGACAACATCCTCAAGAGCTTGAAAGACATCATCCTGCTCAGTGGGCTGGACCCCGAGCACTTCGCGGATCGCTGGGAGAGCAATACCCGAGCCATCAAGACGTGGCTCGGGACCGGTGATCTGCGCAAGGTGATTCTGGAGATCTACAACCCGGCAACCGACAAACTCGTGACCCGATGGGATATCGACATCGTGTATGGGTGGTCCGATGGCGACGGCAGCTTCTGGACGGATACCGAGCAGTTGAAGTACGCGATCAAGAAAGCTGGGCTGCTGCCATCGCAGGCCAAGTACAAGTTAATGCTCGATACAAAGCCAGGGCGGCCTGATGTGGAGGGGTGGAGCAAAGGAAGTTATCGCTCGACGGATGGAATGGTCAAGCAGAGCCTAGGCTCGACTGTCGAACACAGCGGCCTGGCGGGTCAGGCCGGATATTGGAGGCAACGCTGATGCTGTCGATCGATGAAGCTTTTCGCAAGTTCAAGTCGCGTCTGGAACTCAACGAACGCGAACAGAAGAATGCCTCGCAACGCCAGAACGAAGTGCGGGACTACCTGCAGACCAAGTTCGGCATTGCGCGCAGCTTCCTGACCGGGTCCTATGCTCGATACACGAAGACGAAGCCGCTCAAGGATATCGACATCTTCTTCGTGCTGAAGGACTCGGAGAAGCATTACCACGGCAAGGCCGCATCGGTAGTGCTGGATGATTTCCACTCTGCATTGGTGGAGAAATACGGTTCGGCGGCCGTGCGCAAACAGGCGCGCTCGATCAACGTGGATTTCGGTGTTCACATCGACGCGGAGGACAACACGGACTACCGGGTGGTCAGCGTGGATGCGGTGCCCGCATTCGACACCGGCGACCAGTATGAGATCCCCGATACGGCGTCCGGAAAGTGGATCAAGACGGACCCGGAGATCCATAAGGACAAGGCGACCGCAGCGCACCAAGCCTATGGCAATGAGTGGAAAGGTCTCGTGCGCATGGTGAAGTACTGGAACAACAATCCCAAGCACGGCGATCAGAAGCCGGTGAAGCCCTCGTTCCTGATCGAGGTAATGGCCCTTGAGTGTCTTTACGGCGGCTGGGGAGGATCGTTCGATCGCGAGATCCAGTCGTTCTTTGCCACGCTTGCCGATCGTGTTCATGACGAGTGGCCGGATCCCGCCGGACTTGGCCCGGCGATCAGCAACGATATGGATGCCGCGCGCAAGCAGCGCGCGCAGCAGCTGCTGTTCCAGGCGAGCCAGGACGCAAGCATCGCCATCGACCACGCGCGTCGTGGTCGCAATATCGAAGCGCTTCGCGCCTGGCGCGCACTGTTTGGCCCCAAGTTCCCACTGTCCTGATTCCATCGGCTTCCATACACGTCCCATCGAGGTACAGCATGTCCCAGTGGTCGCTTTCCCAGCTCCTGTCGTCCCTGCATGAAGACATCCAGCAGCGCTTGTCCGTAGTACGCAAGACCTTCGGTCACCCGGGTACGAAGGGGGATGCGAGCGAGAACGTCTGGATCGACATGCTGGATACCTATCTGCCCAAACGGTACCAGGCGGCGAAGGCGCATGTGGTGGACAGCCTGGGGAACTTCAGCCAGCAGATCGATGTGGTGGTGTTTGATCGGCAATATTCGCCTTTTATCTTCACCTACGAGAACGAGACGATCATTCCAGCCGAAAGCGTGTACGCCGTGTTCGAGGCCAAGCAGACGGCTGACGCGGGGCTTGTGGCCTATGCCCAGGAGAAGGTCGCCAGTGTGCGCAGGCTGCACCGCACGAGCCTGCCGATCCCGCACGCTGGCGGGACCTACCCAGCGAAGCCGTTGATTCCGATTCTGGGTGGCTTGCTCACCTTCGAGAGCGAATGGAGTCCTGCATTGGGCCCATCCATGGACAAGGCGCTGAACGCAAACCTCACCGAGGGGCGTCTGGACATCGGATGCGTTGCCGCCCACGGGCACTTTTTCTATGACCAAGCCAGCGGCGCGTACAGCTACACCAACGAAAACAAGCCGGCGACCGCGTTTCTTTTCAAGCTGATCGCGCAGCTTCAGTTCAGTGGAACGGTCCCCATGATCGATGTGGAGGCTTACGGTCAGTGGTTGACCAAGTGAGGGGTCGCTGTGGCAAGCATACGTTCGGAGTACCACCGGTTCCTGGCGCACTTGACGCAGCGGCACGTGCACGACGACGTGCGCCGGCTGGCGCACCTGGTGCTCGATCACCTGCAGCCACTGGCCGAGGTCGGTGCTGCACGCCGGGGGCGCTCCACGCGCTTGGCGCCGCTGGCCATCGCGCATCTGGCGCAGATGCCTGTCGCCTACGACGGGGACGCGCGCGGCCCCGAAAACGGGCCGGCGCTCGGGCGACTGCACCAGCTCGAAGTCGGGCCGTTTCGAGGATTCATGCGGCAGGAGACGTTCGACCTCAGCCATGACATCACCTTGGTCTACGGTGCCAACGGCACCGGCAAGAGCAGCTTCTGCGAAGCCTTGGAAGTGGCGATGCTCGGTTCGATCAGCGAAGCGCAGGCCAAGCGGGTCGACCAGCGGACGTACTGCAACAACGCTCGCCTGCGCCGCCACATCGCGCCAGTCCTGTCGTCTACGGCGGCGGGCGAGGCGCAGGCCGTCCAGCCCGACGAAGCTGAGTATCGCTTCTGCTTCATCGAGAAGAACCGCCTCGACGATTTCGCCCGAATCGCCGCGCGGACCCCGAGCGATCAGCGCCAGCTCATCGCCACCCTGTTCGGCGTGGACCAGTTCAGCGAGTTCGTGCGCGGCTTCAACCCCTCGCTCGATCAGGACCTGATGCTTGCCGGCGTGCAGGCGGCGCAGCTGGCGCAGCGTCGCCTGCAGTTGGCGAACTCCGAACAGACCATCGCCGCCTACCCGCAGAAGATCGCAGCGGTCGAGGGCCTGGAACAAGCTTTGGCGCAGCGCATGTCACCTGGCGCGACCTATCAAACCTGCGTGGACTGGCTGCTGGGTACGCCGCAGCAGCAAGGACGGCTACCGTATGTCCAGGCTCAGCTGGACGCCAACCCGCCTGCCATTCACGAGGTGACCCAGGCCCGCCTGCAAGCGTTGCTGGCAGAGGCCTACCGCGTCCAGGGACTGTGGCAAGCGTCTTCCGCGCAACTCGCGGCCCGCGCCGGCGAGGTGTCGTACGCGAAGCTCTACGAGGCCGTGCAAGCGTTGGCGGACGGGGCGACCGCGTGTCCGGCATGTGGAACCGAACTGGCCGCCGTGGCGCAGGACCCGTTCGCCAGGGCGCGAATGGGCCTGGAGCAGCTCGCGCAACTGGCCGTCCTGCAGCAGCAGGAGGCCGGGCATCGGACACAGTTGAGCGAGGCGGTCCGAGCGCTGTGTGACGAAATGCGCCGCGTGGTGGCGGCGGCTGGGGTCGCTTGTCCTGCCGAATCGCAGGCCGCGGGCCTGCCACTGCTGCCTCCCACGTCGGCGGGCAATTGGCTCGGCGGCGGGGTGAATGGGGACCAGCGCGCCTGGCAAGCCCTCTTACGGATCGCACAGATCATCGAAGGCTTCGACGCGCAGGCGCGCGACGTGAATGCCCAGCGCGGCGCGATGGCCCAGGAGCGGGACCGCCTGCAACAGCATCAGCTGGAGATCGAACGGCTGCGGACCATGCGCACGACTGCGGATCAGGAGCTGGCGGCCGCCCGCCAAACCGTGGCCCAATTCGACGACGCGAACCGCGGCCTGATCCAGGCGGCCACGGACGAAATGCCGGTGGTGGTGCACCATCAGCGGGTCAAGGCCGCCTACGACGGTTTCCTGCCCGAGATTCAGGCATACCTGACCGCTCTGCCGGGGGTTCTGCTACAGGGGCTGGGAGACCAAGCCCGCCATCTCTACAACGCATTCAACCGGGCCGATCCGCCCGGCGATCTGCTGCACGCGCTGTGGTTGCCCGTGGCCGAGAACGGCAAGATCGAGGTGGAGTTCGCCGGCGAGCCGGGCGCGCGCTACGACGCGTTGATCGTCTTCAGCGAAGGGCACATCAAATGCCTGGGCCTGGCGATTCTGCTTGCCAAGAACCTCGCGCAGGGCTGCCCCGTGGTCATATTCGATGACGTCGTCAACGCGATCGACGACGACCATCGCGATGGCATCTGGCGTACCTTCTTCGAGGACGGTTTGCTCCACGGCAAGCAGGTTATCCTCACCTCGCACGCAGAGGAGTTCCTGCACCGCATCCAGCAGGAGTTGGGCGTGCGCCGCGCCGCGGCCATTAAGCGCTACAAGTTTCTCCCGCATCAGGGAGAGCACGAACTGCGGGTCGACAGCGACCCGCCAGCGAAGAACTATGTTCTTCTGGCCCAGCAGGCGTTGGCGGCTGACGAGAAACGCGAGGCACTGCGTCAGGCCCGGCCGGCGCTGGAGAGTCTGACGGACCGCCTGTGGACGTGGCTGGGTCGGCGGGCGGACGGCCGGATCGACATCAAGCTGAGCGGGCCCCGCGCGCCTTGGGAGCTGAACAATAAATGCACCAAGTTGCGGTCGGCCGTCGAGCGTATCGCGGCGCAACATGCGGGTGCGCCGGATGCCGTAGGGGCGTTGGTCCGGCTGCTCAATGTCAGCGGTACGAGTATTGAATGGGGTTACCTCAATAGCGGTGTGCACGACGCTCAGCGCGATCATGAGTTTGATCGGGCGACGGTAAGAACGGTCGTCGAGGCGGTTACGGCGTTGGATGCTGCTCTTGATACCCTGCAGAACCGATGAACGGCACACGGCTTTGCAGAGCCGTGCCGCCCGTGTCACCTCATAAGTACTTCTTGAAGCTGCCTGCGGTCAGGCTGACTGCCATCCCCAGCAACGCCGCGCTGGGCAGCAGGATGACCAGAGGATGCACCGATATGGGCAGAGCGAGATAGGTGGCCCAAGGCAGCACGGCCAACGGCATCAGGCTGGCCTTCGCGCGGTGGTAGATGAAGCCGGATTCGCGGCCCGCGCCGAACCGGCGCACATCCCGTCGCACCAGGCCGTCAATCAGGCCGACGAATGCCGCCGTGAGGATCAGCGGCAGCGTGAGCACCAGGACCAGCAGGCGCACCAGGAAGGTGAGCGTCGTGAAGGCCGCAGCGATCAGGTAGCTTTCGGCCCAGACATAGACTTGGCTGATGTAGTAGCGGAAGTTGCGGCTCTGCCCGTGGCTGGGCGCGCGGACGCGCTCGGCGGTCTGGCTCATGCGCTCCAGCAACCCCGAGCGCACGAACACCCACTCGTACCCGGTATCCACCAACTCGTGCGCCGTGCGCCCGGGCTCCTGTACCACCACGCTGCGCGTGAAGTGGTTGGACAGGTGCCCGAGTTCGTACCGCAGCATCTGCTGGGAGTGGCGCCAGCCCTGGTCCTTCCAGAACAGGTGCATGCCGGCGCACTCCACCACGATCGAGAACAGCAGCGAGCCAATGAGCACCCCGAGCAGCCGGAACGGTAAGGTGATGGTGCCGACGATCAAGCCTTGGCGATGGTTCTGCTCCCGCTGCGCGGTCGAGGCGGCATCCTTCATGGCACGGCCTCGTTGCCCGCGCCATCGTCGGCGCCGGTGGCCACCGCGCCGGGCTCGGCCGCAGCGGCATCGTCCAGCAGGTCGTCGGGCAAGGCCGCATCCTGCAAGGCCGACGAGCTGGTGAACTCCCACCACTGCGTGGCCTCGCTGTAGCTCTGGCGCATGTACCCGGCCAGTTGCTGCAGGTCCGCCGGCATCACTTCATCCGGGTCCGGCGCCGGCAGCGGCATACGCACCTTCCAGAGCTGGCCGCCCTGCAGCAGCGCGAAGCACTGGCCCTTGGGCAGGCCGACGACGTGTGACGGCTCGATCATCGGCACGCTGGCCATGCTGATGCGGTCCTGGGTGTTCGACGTGAAATCCGTCGCGCCGCGGATGTCTGAGCTGTCCGTCGCGCCCGAGACGATGGTGGTTGTATAGACCTCGACCTTCGGCAACTGCCTCGTCAGCAGTTCCGCGGTGGCCGTCTCGCGCACGCGCAACATGAATAAATTGTTGAAATTCCCGATCACTTGGCCGGCCTTCGCGCGATTTCCGATGCGGGCCTCGATGTCCGAGAGCGTCTGCGTGTACGCCGTGACTTGCAGGCCGGCACCGCCGCCCTTGTTGATGAGCGGGATGAATTCATCGCCCATCAGTTCATTGAATTCGTCCGCGTGCACGTTGATCGGCACGCGAGCGCCAGCCACTGCGCCGGGCAGGCCATCGTCGATTCCGTGCTTGTAGATGTGTCCGGCCACCGAAACCAGGTCAGAGAACATCGAATTGCCGACCGCTGCGGCGACCTCGGCGTCAGACAACGCATCCAGACCCACATAGACGATGGCCCGCTTTCGGATGACCTGCATCCAGTCGAAGATCGGGCGCGGGTCGGCCAGGTCGGAGTAGTTCGGCGCCAGGAGCTGGGCGATCTTGCCGCTCGTGAGCTTTTCCAGCAGCGGCAGCAGCGATGCAACGATCTTGTCGAAGTAGGTCTTGTCGTAGCGCACCGCCGAGCGCAGGCCATCGAGCACAGGGTCGTAGTTGCGCGCCTGGGAGAGGTATTGCTCCAGCGCCACCACACGCTTCTCGCGCCCGATCATGTTCCTTGGGATGTTCTTCTCGTTGAGCTTGGCCTCGATCTGGACGATCACCTCCCAGGCCTTGGGCTCCGTCTTGGCAAAGTAGTGCTGGGCGTACTCAATGAACAGCGCGTCGATGTTGATGACGTGGCGCTGGATCAGCATGTAGTCCGGGCGCTGCCCCAGTTCCACCAGGGCGCGGGCGATGATGTTCACGAAGCGCCATGCGAACTCGCGGAACGCCGCGCTGTTGCCTTCGCCGGAGAGCTGCCCCGCGATGCGTGTCGCCACTTCCGAGATCCGACCGAAGCGGCCCACGGCGTTGTAGCGGGCGCTGATTTCCGGCCAGCCCAAGTGGAAGATGTAGAACTCGCCTTCGCGGCCAGCGCGCTGGGCTTCGACGTACATCCGTTTCAAGAGATCGGCATCCCCCTTGGGGTCGATGACGATGACGACCTCATGCTCGCCGGCAGCATTCCTGCGGCGGATGTCCTGCGTGACGAACAACTCGGCCAGGCGCGTCTTGCCCACCCGCGTGGTGCCCAGCACCAGCGAGTGCCCGACGCGCTCGCCCAGCGGCAGGCTGACGTCCACTTCGTCGGGCTCGATGCCGTGCAGCCTTGGCAGGCCGCCGACAGGCGGCAACGGGCGCACGGGGTTGAAAGGCGCGTCCCAGCCGGTGAGCTTCGGCAGGCGCGAGAGCGGCAATGGCGCGAATTCCAGCCGTTCCTCCAGGCGCCTGGTCAGCCGGTAGGCCGGCGTCGGCTCGACGTAGCGGCGGAACTCGGGCCGGTACGTCTGCATCAGCCGATGCGTGTGCTTCTGCTCCCAGAGAAAGCCGCGCCCCACGAATAGGCGCTGCTGGCTGACCGGCACGTCCTTGCTGGTCATCACGTAACGCGGCAGACGGCGGATGTTGCGCCGGTAGCGCAGGATGATGCGGGCATCGCGGTAGCGGATCGCGCCGTAGGCGCCGAACGCCAAGGCGCTGCCGATGCCCATGGCCGGGCTCAGCGCGAGCGACCATGGGGCCACCAGGCACAGAAACGCGGCGCCTGCACACGCCGCGACGGTGTATAGCTCCACCGCTGGGCGTAGCAGAACCTCGACCGGCTGTTTGCCCGACATGGCTTCATTGCTCGATGCCGGTGGCCGTGATCAGCGCCGGGTAGTGCCGCAGGCCCAGGCGATCGGCCAGGTCGTCGCCGGCCACGGGCGCGAGCGGCACGCCCGGCACCAGGGCGCGCAGCCGCGCCAGGCCCTGCGCGGTCTCGACGTTGACGACCAGGCCGACCGCGCCACGTTCGCGCAAAGCGGCGGCGCGGCGCTGCAACCAGGCCCGGGAAGCCTCGTCGTCGCCGATGACCACGAACGGCCGCAGGCCGGGCGCTTCGATCACCCGTCGCGCGACGGTGCCGGGCGTGAGCTTGGCGCTGCGCACCGGCAGCATCGCGGCTTCGTCCGCCCGTGTGGCAGGAACCTGGGGCGTCGGGATGGACGGCCGCGCCGGTGCGTTGGCGCGCGGCTGGAGATTCAGGGCTTCGTAGTACGGCAATGCCGACGTGCCGCCACGGTCCTCGACAACGATCAGTGGCTCGCCGGCACGCGAGGCCAGCGGCAGGCCTGACAGCAGCATGAGTAGGCCCGTGAACGCGAGATGGGCGGGATGGGGTTTCGTCATGGGGAGGTCTCCTGGCGCGCCGCGAGGACCGCGGCGGCTGGTCGCGTGCCCTGCACGCGGGCAAGGTGGCGCGACACGCTGCGCCGATAGCGGGCGGCGGGCTCGCCGCCTGCGGGGCGGTGGTAGCGGCCGATCGCCAGCAGCCAGTCCTCGCCGGGGGTGTGCTGCTCCTTCAGGATCTCGGCGGCAACGGCCAGGTTGCGATACGGATCCAGCAGGTCGCACGCGCCGGTAAAGCGGTGCTTGTGGTAGCCGAGGTTGATCTGGCCCAGGCCCGCATCAATGCGCGTGTGCGGCGTGGCGCGCATCGCCTGCTGCAGGCCAGCGCAGGCGTCGGCGCGCGTGGCGAAGCGGCGCGACTGGCCGGCGACGTTGAGGGACCACGGCCACGGCACCAGGCGCCCGTTGCGCCGGATGCCGCTCTCCTGCAAGGCCACGGCGTAGAGCACGGTCGAGGGGATGCCTGCGCGCTGGGCGGCAAGCTGGTAAGCCGGTGGCGGAACCTCCTGGGCCAGGGCGGCAACGGCATACAGGCCGGCAGTGAGCACCAGTGCGCGCAGGGGCATGGCTACGGCTGGCGCTGCCATTGGCCGTTCACTTCGCGCACGGCGGCGGGCAGATCGCCGGGCAGGCCCAGTGACAGCCAGCGGCCGCCGTCGTGGTTGAGCGTGATGCTGCCGGCGCGCACGCGCGCCGGGTCGATCTGCGCGCGCTTGGCCCAGTCGCGGATGCGCGCGTCATCCTGGCGGCTGCCCACCATGTACAGGTCGAACTCCGCGCCCGAGGATTGCAGGCGCTGCACGAGCTGTCCGCAGGCTGCGCAGCCGTCCTTGACGAACACCGCCATGCGGCCGCTGCCGCGCAAGGGACTGCTGGATGGGCCGGCGCCCGGCTTGTCGTCGGGCAGGTTCACGCGCTGCATCCCCGGATTCAGGCGCTGCCAGGCCTCGTCGTAGGCGCGCTGGTAGGCGAGCAGCTTCTCGACGCGGCGCGCTTCCACCTGCACCTGCAGTTCCGCATAGCGGCGCCGTTCTTCGTCCGTGCGAGCTTCGATGCCCAGGGCGGACAGCGGGTCCAGGTTGGGCGAGTAGATACCCAGCGGCCCATCCATCAGCTCGCGGTAGCGTGCCCATTCTTGTGGCTGCAAGCCCCATTCGGTTGCCACCCGGTCGTCCAGCACGCGGGCGGCCAGCGGGCGCTCCTGGCTCTGTGCGTTGCGCGCCGAGGTCGTTGCGGGCTGCTGCGCCCAGGCGGGCCATTGCGACGACGCCACCAGGACCGCGAAAAGGAGGATCGACGGCTTCATGGGGTGCTCCGGTCAGGGAATCGCCACGCGGCGGGTCTGGTTGCCGGCCTGGAACACTGCGGTGTTGCCCTCGATCGCCTGCAGGCGCCACGGGCCGACCGCATCCCCGGGCAGCAGCACCTGAAGTTGGGCGGGCGTGAAGTCCCCGATGCTCGGCGCGACGGACACGCTGCGCTGGCCGGCGCGCAGTTCGGCGCCGACGACGCGGAATGGCAGCGGCGGCAGCTCGGTCTTGGAGGCGGCGGACGTGCGCGATGCGCGCCGCTGGGCGGGTGCGGTGGCACGCGCGGCGGCTTGGCGCGCCTTGATCTGCTCGACCTCCGCGCGCAGCGCCTGGAGGTCGTCGGCCGCTGCGTAGCCACTGAGAGATTTCTCGACCTGGGCCGCGCGTGCTTCCAGAATCTGGCGGGTGTCTTTGAGGTCAGCGTCCGTCGCGACGGCCGGGCGCTGCTGGATGGCCTCGATCGTCTCGGCCAAGCCAGTTGCCTGCGCTTCCAGGCGTTGCAGGCGGGAATCCAGCCGCTCCTGGTCGGCCTGGTCGCTGAGGGCCTGGTAGCCCAGGGCCGCCAAGACGCTGAGGAAGATCAACCAGAGCCACATCAGGCTCTGCACCACCACGGCGGCGGTCGATCGCTGGGCAGGTTGCGGGGCGTTCATGGCTGGCCTCCCGAAACCATGGGTGCCAGCGGGAACGTCTGCACCGCCTCGGTGGCGGGTGGCTCGGATGGGGACTCGGCGACCGCGCGATCGCCGGGCCGCTCGAAGCAGATTTGCCGTGCGCGGTCATCCGCGTGCAGTTCCCAGGCCGGGCCAGCCAGCGTGAGCAGCGCATCGCGCAAGGTCATGGGGCCGAGGTGCAGGTGTACCGCCGGCAACGGCAGCGCGTACAGCTCGATCACGGCATGCGCGGTCTGGCACAGGCCATAGCCGCTGCGTTTGAGCACGTGCCGAAGCCCATCCCCGACCGTGGCGCGGGCATCCTCGGGCATGGACACGTCGATGGTCTGCAACAACAGGTCGCGCTGCGCCGCCATGGGTGCCAGTTCGACCAGTGTGTAGCGGGCGTAGCGCACGACCGGGATGTACTCGGAAGCCTCGGGTTCAGGCGCGGCCAAGACTTCCGCGATGGTGTCGGGCGCGACCGGCGCAGTCGTCGTCGCGCAGCCACCGGCCAGCACCGACCACAGCAGGCCGAGAAATCCCGCCAGAAGGCGGCGTTCGGGATAGTGAAACCACGGTGGAGAGGGGCACATAGCTCGGCGTCCTGAAACATCCAGCCCTCACCATCGCCGCTCAGGCCGCGAGCGGCAGCAAACAATGCGAACCAGGCAGCGTCCGATTTACCGGGAGCGGCAAAAAAAACGGCCCCGAAGGGCCGTAAGTGGAACGTGTCATGCGGCGACAAGCTGCCGGGCCAGTGCGACCTCGACGGAATCACCGTCCTGGTTCAGGACATCGAGCCCGGATTCGGGCACGTCGCCCGAGGTGGACTGCGAGACCATGATCTTCTTGGCCATCAGCTCCAGGCAGGTCATCTGCGAGGAACCGGCGTAGCCGAGGTAGATCACACGCACGGGCTGCTTCTGCCCGATGCGCCAGGAGCGGCGTGCCGCCTGCTGGAGCGAGTACACGTTGTAGCCCGACTGCATGAACACGATCGTCGGGAACTCCAACAGGTCCAGCCCCGTCTTGACCAACTCGGGGTTGGTGATGAGCACGTCGATGCCACGGTCCAGTTGCTCGGCGATCCAGTCTTCGCGGCGGCTGGCATCCACGCTCGCGCGCAGCACCGCCACCTTGAAGCCTTCCTGCTCCAGCAACACCTTCAGGCGCGACGTGGTGTCGCGCGTGCCGGTATAGACCGTGTAGGCCAGGACCTTGCGGCCCTGCGCCTTCTCCTCTTTGCAGATGTCGATCAGCTCACGCTCCTTGGGGCTGATCTCGAACTCGTTGAACTGAGCCGGGACAAACGCCAAGGTGTTGCGCGTGCGCGGATGCACCACGGTCTCCGACCGGAAGCAGCAATCCGGCCAGGCCAGCAGCACGTTGAGGACCACACCCAGCAAGGTCGTATCGCGTCGCGCCAGAGCCTGTTTCAGCTCGGCGGTCAGCCGACCCGCCAGATCGCGGTAGGCCGCGGCTTGCGCCGTGTCCATCGCGACTTCACGGAACTCCTCGTCATACGGCGGCAGGACGTTGCCGCCGATGTCCTTGAGCTTGAGGAAGATCGTGAATGGCAGGATGCAGCGCAAGACGCCCTTGGGGCCGAAGCCCGGGGCCTTGACCGTGCGCACCGATACCTTGGTGCCCTTGGCCGTCTTGTGCGCCGTGCCGGTGCTCTCGGAGTAGATGTCCTTCAACACCCCGTGATCGCGCATGAACGCCATCGCAGCCGAGGTCATGCTGCCGCTCGTGGTCGGGCGGTAGCCGTCTTCGATCATCCGCCCCGGAAGGGCTCGGAACAGCAGGTGAAAAAGATCATCACCGTAGCCGCCCATCAGCGTGCCAGTCAGCAGCAAGGTCTTGCGAGCCTTCGCCGCCAGCACGCCCATGGCCTGGCCCTGGGCACTGCCCCCGTTCTTGTACTCATGCGCTTCATCAGCGATGAGCAGGTCGAACGTACCTTGCGGCAAGTACCTCTTGATGAACTCCGAGGGTTGATAACCGCCCTCGCCAAAGCCGAACTCCATGTTGGCCATCGCACGTTCCATGCGCGTGGCTTGACGGTCGGAAAACACCAGCTCGCCGTTGCCATCCATGAGGTTGATGAACTCGTGGATGTTGTCGCCCAGCATCGAGGCCAGGAAGCCGTCACCGAACTTCTGCATCAGCTTCTGCGCAGTGACTTCCCCGATGGTCGGGATGCGCTTCAGGGCTTTGAGGACGGCCGAGGACTGGTCGCTGCCGGACAGGCTGCGCGGGCGGATCAGCGTCCACAGGGGCGCAGCGCAATGGCTGCACTTCCTGCGGTACTCCTCGGCTTCGAGCGCGACCGGGTTGACCGGCTCGCCGTCGAGGTCGGTGATGACCGTGCCGCAGTCCGGGCAGGCCGCCACGTCGCCGTGGCGGGTGCGCCGCTGGGTGAAGACGGGCTTCCAGTGGAAACCCATCCGCATCCTGACGCGCCCCAGGACGAAGAACTCCTGGCCCGTGGGCTGCACGCCCAACTGCTCACGCAGCTTGAGGAGCTTGACGAGCGTATCCGGCCCATTGAGCACCCATACCTTGGCGCCGGCCACCGTCTCCTGGATCTCCCGCCGCCACTTGTAAACCAAGTGCGGTGGCGACAGGACCAGAGTGCGGCGGTAGCCTTCGGCGTTGAGCACGGCGGCCGCGGCGATGCCAACGGTCGTCTTACCACAGCCCATCTCGCCATTGACGATCGCGGCGCGTTCGCCACGGTCGATCAGCAGCTCGGCGGCGGCGTGGACGACTTCGGCCTGGGCCGGGAACAGCTTGCGTTTGAGGCTGGCGACGATGAGCTGCCGGTGCGCCTGCGGTTGGCCGGTATAGACAGGCGGGTTGGCGCTGTTGAGGGCGTCGAGCAGTTCGTCGCCGAACTCGCCGACGAAATCCTGAAGGCTCAGGGTCAGAGGGGATGATTCCGCGTCGAGCAGTTCGCCCTGTACGGGCGCGGCGTCAGCGGCAGTGGTTTCGAGATCGAAGGACATTGTGATGCTCCAATGAAAAATGGGGCATGCACCACCCCCAGCGGGGCAATGGCATGCCCCGTGGTGGGAAGGAAATCGGCGCGCGGCCGAAGGTGGTTGAAGATGCTGGCCTGAGTGGCCTGCGGGTGAACCGTGCTCAGTCTTCGGACGGCAGCACGATGGCAGTGACGCTGCGCCCCGCATCGGTGATGATGCGAATGGCGAGTCCCGGGTGGATCACATAGTGCGATTCCAGCGACGCGCCCGATTGAAGTGCAACGCCGTTGGCGTGCCATTGGCAGACGTTGACGTCACCCCAGTCGCCACGGGTGTGGCGCCTGAAGTACGGAATCGGGTCCAGGCGACCCGCGCGGACAAGGCGATCAATGCCTCGGCTGAAGATGAGCGCCCCGATGGGGAACGCCAGCCTCTGGCAGTAGGTTTCGATGCGATGCGATGCCATGGGCTCCTCCTTGAAAGGCTATTGAGCCACGACACCCCTGGCGGAGTGAAGTGGCTCCGTCAAGTGGATGGGATGACGAGGCGGCGCCTTCAGATCAGGTCGCGCTCTTCGGGAAGCTGGACCACCGTGGTCTGGTGGTCTTCGCTGGTCTTCACGAGCAACACCAGTTCCGGCGTGATCCGGTACTGGGAGATCATCAGGTTGTCCTGTTGGATTGCGACGTCGTTGGCTTGGCGGGTGGCCTCATCGATCTCGCCCCAGTCCCCGCGCACATGGCGCTGGACATAGGCCAAGGGGTCGATCAGGCCTCGCCGAGCCAGCCAATGCACCTTCTCGCTCAACTTCAACGTACTCGGTGCGAACAAGGGTTGCTTGCGCGGCGCAGGCCGCTTGAACGGATTGGGGAACATGGTGTTTCTCCTTCGATGTGGTACAGCAGGACGGCAGCGCGTCCGGTGGATCAGCGAATGGTCAGCACCTCGCCCCTTGTCGGGGAGCCAGGCGTCATGTCCCACGCGCGGATAACGGGCACAAACTTGTCGGTGAGGATGCGTGTCTCGGCGATGGAGCCGTCTTCGCGTTCGGTGAATTCCCGCTGGAGCGTCTTGTCCTTGTGGGTGTCACCTTTGACGACGAGCACGCGCCCCGTCTGGGAGCGCACGACGCCGGAGATCGCGCCCGCGGCCAGAGCCAGGGCGAGATGCCAGTGGGACAAGGCCCGCGCCGGTGGACGCAGCGACTGCTGCGCGGTCCCCAAGTGCGTGTCCAGCGACGGCCAAAGGCCTTGCAGCCGGCCAACCTCGTCGGCGAACTGTTCGGGCTCCATCGTCACGCGGAAGAAATGCTCCGGCTCGGCCGGACTGGCGGGGACGATGTACGGCAGGAACGGCCATTCGCTCGGCAGTTCCTCGGCTTCGACTTCGCCAAGCCCAACCTGCAGCAGCAGATTGCGCACGGCCTTGACGCCATCGGGTGCCAGCTCCCGCTGACGGACCCGGCGGCCGAAGATCACCACCTGCTTGAACTGCGTTTCCACCGCTCGGTAGATACGCAGATCGGTGTAGTGGCGCGTCAACCAGCCGACCAGCTCCGCGTCGAGCACGTAGCCGGGGACGATGAAGACCAGCACGCCGCCGTATTGCAACAGCGACAGCGAACGCTGATAGAACAGCTTTTCGAGGCGGGCACGGCCCTGGCCCTGATAGCCGATGTTGCCGTTGACGTCCTTGGACAGGTCGCCATACGGTGGATTCAGCCACAGTAGTCCGAAGGACTGCTTGGA
Source organism: Achromobacter sp. 2789STDY5608621 (assembly GCF_001299375.1). Taxonomy (NCBI): domain Bacteria; kingdom Pseudomonadati; phylum Pseudomonadota; class Betaproteobacteria; order Burkholderiales; family Alcaligenaceae; genus Achromobacter; species Achromobacter sp. 2789STDY5608621. The sequence goes on from NZ_CYTU01000006.1 coordinate 162,592, forward strand.
GATCATCGTGTCCATCAGGTCCGCGTGCAGGCAGTGATCGACCAGGCCGCGGGCATGGCGCGCCCGCTCGGCGTCGAATTCGACGGCGAACGCCTTGGTCTGTTCGCGCCCGAGGGCATGAGAGGCTTCGGCGATTGCCACGCCTTCACCGGCGCAGGGATCGAGGATGCACATCGGCCCGTCGCTGGGCATCAGTGCGTTGAGGGCTCTTTCGAGCGTGGGTTCGTCGGTCGGGTAGTACCCATTTTTGGCGAAATTGCGGGCGAGCCGCGGGAACATGAGAGCCATGGAAGTCTCCTGGTTGGCGGGGATGAATGACGGAAGCACGCCAAGGCGTGCCTCCGAGGGTGGGTCAAGCCGCTACCGCTTCCGGCGTCCAAATCTTGGCCGGATAGGGATAGGCGGTGAGCGCGTCACTGCGGATCAGGGAGCCCAGCGCCAAGCTCAGCGCCGGCACGTCGATGGCGAGCCGATGGCCTTCCAGCGGCCCGAGGGCGAACGGAAGGCGGGCCAGCATCTCGCGGCTTTGCAGCAGTTCCAGCACGGTCTCGCGCCAGTGGTCGAGCAGCGGCAACGGGCAGGTGTCCCGCACCAGCATCCACAGGCGGTCAAGCCGGTGGGCGCTGTCACGTGGCAGCAGTGCCAATGCGCTGGCGTTGGCCTTGTCGGGCTTGACGCAGCGCCGGTCGAACAGCCACACGTTGGACAGCGAACCGAACAGCGTTCGCCGGTAGGCGCGCGTGATGCGCTTTTCCAGGCGATCGACGTTGCCGATGAATACCGGGACGCTGCCGCCCTGGTCGGTGATGACGTGGAACTGGTCCAGTCCCTGCTCGTCGCGCCCGAGGGTCAGGCGTGCAAGGAACTGCTGGACGGCGGTGTCCCGCGCCCAGATGGACAGGAAGATCAGGTTGCCCTGGTCATCGCCGACGCAGGCGTCGGCCATCACGTCCGGGCATTCGTCGATGCGGTACAGCGTGGAAGAAGTGTTTGCGGGCATGGTGGTGTCCTCGGATGAACGGGAACAGCACCGCCCGCTGGGGCAAGTACTGCCCCAGGGGGTGGAAGAAAACCGCTCAGTCCGGCTCGAACTGTTGGGTGTGCGGATTGAAGTGAAGCGCCTCGTCCACCGCGGTGATCGGCGTGAAGCCGTCCAGGTAGATGTTGTTGAGGTACTGGTCGCGGTAGGTCAGCGCCTGCCGTGCCTGCTCCTCGGTGAGGCCGTTGTCGATGAAGTACCCCAGCATTTCCTCGTCGGAGGAAACTTCGTCGTTGGACAAACTGCCTTCAACGAGCTTCAACAGCGAGAGCGGGAGTGCAGCCAGGATCGGGTCCATGTCGGTTCCTCCTGGCTCAGGCCAACAGCGCCGCGGCGGGTGCCGTGACAGCCGTGGGTGTGCGCCGCCGTGCGTGGTAGGCGCGAACGCCTGCACGCCAGTCGGCGGACTGCTCCGGTGCGAGGTCCAGATAGGACAGCGGGCACGAGTAATAGTACGGATGCATGGACTCTTCCAGCGGCTTGTAGCCCCACTGGTTGCCGCTTCGTTCCAGCAGATCGCAGCGGATGTAGCGCAGGGACTGGCCCGGCGCGAGATCACGATGCACACCTTCGACCTTGGCGGTCAGTTCGACCACGGACCACAGCACGTTGCTGCGCAATGCGTGAGCGATAACCTTCGCGCTGACGCGCTCGGTCTGCTGTGGTGCGATCAGTTCCGCGATCAGTTCAGACCGCGATTGGGGAGAGAAATACCAGCCCATGAGAGGCCTCCTCGAAAAGTTGAGCTGGAGGCCTCCCCGTGGGGAAGAACCCCCAGTGGGTGATGGAATGCCGCAGGTGCAGCGAAGGAAAACCTATGCCTTGCCCTTAGTCCCAGTCGTCATCGTCGCGATCACAACCAGCCGGGCAGCTGCCGAACTCGATCCCATGCGAGCAATAGCCGTGCTCCGCATTCCAGTCCTGGGTTTCCTGCCGTTCGGCCGGTGTTGCGTAGTCTCATTCCTGTGCGATCTTCAGCGCCTGTGCGCGCTGTTCTTCGGGCAATCGACCGAGTTGCGCGTCGATCGCCGAACTGAAGCGTTCGACGTAGTAGTCGTGAGACAGTCCGCAACCCTTGGTGGCTTGTGCGGCTGCCGTCTCGCAGAGAGCCCGCCACGCGGGTTCATCCAGCGCGGAGCGGGGGATATCGCAAGCGATGGTGGACATGATGAAGACCTCCAGAAGATGGCCAGGGCCTCCCCCGCATGGGGAAGGAACCCCGGCGGGTGGATGAAGAACACCGCGCATGCGGCGTCTGCGATCACGCAGGTTGCAGTTCGGCCTGGCGGCTCCACTCCTGCGTCTTGAAGTCCAGCGCGTAGCCCAGCTCGCCCAGGCGGACGATCTGTGCACGCAAAGCGCGGCGGTCGATGGTCGAATCCAGTTTCACGGACTCGCCCAGCGGCCACAGCAGGCCGAAGAGCGCGGGGTCACCGTCTTGGGTGCTGCCGGGGGCAGCAGCCTCAGCAGGTGGCGGCGCATCCACGCCAAAGGGCGTGGTATCGACCATCGGGTCCGCGGACGCCTGCACGGGTGCGGGCTTGGCGGGCCTGGACGCTTTGGTGGGCTTGGCCGGCGTTGCCGCAGGCTGCGCCCCTTGCTCTTCATCGAGCGGATCGACGTCCTGGGTGGCGAAGCTGCGGGCTTCGTCGCGGCTGAGTTTGTCGATGCCGTTGAGCGTCATGCCGTCGAGGCTGGCACGGATCTCGAACCGCATGCCGCCGCCGACCGGATAGGACTTCGGGAAGATGTACCTGATGATGAATTCCCCGTCGTACTTGCCTTCGGGGTACTGCTCCAGCTCCGGGTCTTTGACCTCGAACGTACCGAGGTGCGTGGCGAGGCGGCCAACCGTGAACGGGCCGTTCTTGCCGCGGATGGTACGCAGCGTGAGCTGGCCGGGGACGACGATGGGCGCAACCGATTTCTCGGGTGCCAATGGGGTTGCCATGATGGTTCTCCTGATGATGAATGACGGGCCGCCGACGGCACCCGGTGGATGAGAGGAAATGGCTTCGCCCGAGGTGGGCGAGGTCCGCGTGGCATCACGCCTTGAGCTGGCGCATGCCTTCGGCCAGCAGCCACAACGCCCGGTTCAGGCGCAGGTTCTGGTCGATGCCTTGCACCGGACGGGTGCGCTGATTGCGGCCGTTGGCCGTGCGTCCGTTCAGGCCCCCTTTGACGAGGTTCTCCTGGACGCGGTTGAAGACGGCCCACAGGTCGTTCTTGCGGTCGTCCCATCGCCGGGGTGCCAGCAGTTGGCACTCCGTGACAGGCGTGGACTTGGCTGGATCGTCGTACTTGAGTGCGAGCGCGGAGTTTGCAAAGACCTCCGCTTCGCCCTCATCGAGGGTGATGGTGCGCATCGCATCGCGCGCGTTCTGCACGCGCTCGAAGCCGTCGAGGACTCCGTAGGCACCTTCGATCACCTGGCTGACCACGTCGCCCTTGTGGGGAACGCGGATGTCGGCGGTGGTGTCACCGCAAACCAGGCCGTTGTGGCAGACGAACCGGAACATGCCGGCGAGCATCTGATAGCTGCTCGTGCCGTCATGGCTGTTGAGCAGGATGATCTCGTTCGCCTCGTCGCCGTTGATCTGGCTTGCATGGCGAAGTCGGATGAGGTGCTTCGTGTACTCGCGCCGGTCTTCGTTGCGCACGCGCGTCTGACACACCATGAAGGGCTCGAAGCCCTCCTGGCGCAGCTTGGTCAGCACGGTCGAGGTCGGTATGTAGGCATACCGATCGGACCGGCTCCCATGTGGAGCGTCGGCGAAGATCGACGGAACGACGGCACGAATGCGGTCGTCCGAGAGTGGGCGATCAGAGCGCAGGATCGGGGATTGCGGAGCAAAGCGGGATACCAGAGACATGGCTGATCTCCTTTGAGAAATTCGACAACCGCGTGGCCGTGAGACCACGCGGAACTCGGGGGATGAAATGCGCAAGCACGCGTCCTGGGGACGCGGCGTACGTGGGGAGGAAAAGCGACAAGGCCCCGTGAGAGGCCGTGCCGGATCAGAACGAAGCAGCCAATGCCGGCTCCTGCTCCTGGACTTGCGCCTCGGGCTCGCGCTCGGCGGGCTCGGTGGCCGTGTCGATGGCATCGTCGGCTTCGGACGCGGATGCGTCTTCGGCCGGCGGCGCCTCGGCTTGCGCCTGGCTCGTCGGATAGACCTGGGTGCCGTCGATCTTGATGAGACCGATGTGGACCAGCGTCGATTCCAGGCTGGCGGCCGGTTCCCCGGCGTGCTCACCCTTGGTGCGGATGTACGGATCGATCTTCATGTCGTTCAGACGGAAGGCGATCAGCACCTTGCGGTCACCCTCGATGGCCTGAACGCACCGGCGAACCAGGTGCTCGGCTTCCGGGGTGGCGACGATGGTGTCGAAGTACCGATACTCCGGTTCATCGACAGGCCCGGCCAGTGCCGCGACGGTGCAAGAGAGGAACGAGTCGCCAGCTTTTGGGGTGACGTCCTTCACACGATTGAGATAGCCGATGCCGCGGGTGATCAACTCGTGCTGCTCGATCGAAGCCAGTTCGGCCCGGTCGATCAGTTCGGCCTTGAGCAGTCGCGCCTTGAGGGACGCGGCGGCCTGACCCTTCTGCTCACCCTTGTCGCGGATGTACACATCGCCCCACAGGTCACCGAGGCGAAAGCGCACCAGCGGGCGCTGCTTGGGATCGTCAACGCCGATGTAGCGCTGAACGAGCTTCTTGGCCTCGGCACCCGAGACCTTGACGTCGAAGTAGCGGTAGCTGGGGTCCCGGGCGGGGCCGACCAGCGCGGCGATGGTGCATGCCAGGAAAGGCTGCGCACGGCGGCCGCCCCGGACGGGCACTTCACGGACACGCTGGATGTAGCCGATGCCCGAGGTGTGGAGGTCGAAATACGATTTCTCGTTGGACGTGGTGTTCATGGTGAATCTCCATTGGGATGAAGCGGAGACACACCGGCCCACGCATGCGGGGAAGGTGCGTGACCCCGCGGTGGGTTGATAAGGCGAAAGCATCCGCCACCAGAGGCTGGTGGCCGCTCGCGGAAGGATGCGGTGCGAGCTGGCTCGGTCACGCAGTGGGAACTGCGCCGCAACCTCGAAGACCGATGGTTGCCTGGCATGTCGCTGACGACGTCAGCAGGCATGGGGCCAGCATGGCGGGGCCTCGCGCGCGCGGCAGCAATCAATCGGCACCCGGGCGCTTCCCTTTGTCCGCGCCACCCGGCGCCTGTCACAGGCACTTGGCGCCGCGCAGGTGCTCGGGGGTATCGGCGCGCGGACGGCCGGGACGGCTCCAGGCGCCGCCACCGCGCGCGCCGATCAGCCGCCAGCCGGCGGCGCGCAGGCTGGCGCCACCTTCGTCGGGCATGGTGTAGGTGAGCAGGCGTATGTAGCCCAGCGCCCTTGCCGCCTGCCAGGCCGCGCCGTAGAGCTTGCTGCAGGCGCTGGGTGTGCCGTCGGTGCACAGCCGCGTGACTTCCAGCGTCCAGGTGCCGCGCGACCGGGCGGCCGACAATGGCCACGCCGTGGATCAGGTCGCTGTCGCTCAGCGTGACGGCCAGGGCGAACTTCGCGCCCTGGACCGGGCGGTGGTGGCGATGGTGCGACAGAACGAATGCATTGGCCGTGCGCAGCGACACCGGTAGGAGGTGCAGCCTCGGCGAGGTCGATGGCGTGTTCATGCGGTTGTCTCCGGTGGCATGCCGGCGTTGTGGCCGGCGGGGCGTGCCTCGGCGGCTGGAGACAAACGCGCACGCGCGGCGATGGCGGCGGTGCGAACAAAAGAAGGCCCCCGATGCGGGGGCTGCGAGGCGGTTGCCGCGTCAGGCGGGAGGCACCACTGCTAAGGACAGGTGCGTGGCGGTGGCGGAAAGCACGAGATCGTCCGCCGAGTGCTGGAGGCGCGTGAACAGGCCGTCCTTCGGGTCGAAATACTCCGCGAAGTCATCGCCGCCCAGCTCGCGGCCGGCGAGGTGCCACCAGTCATCGAACGGGTCGGTGTCCGGGTTGCATCCGACGGCGTAGGCGAGCAGTGCCTGGCGCCCATCCGGGCGACGCTCCCCACGCTCGGCGAGGAAGTACACGCCCTGATCCTTGACCAGGACAATGCGGCACTGATTGGGGACGTCTCAGAAAACGGAAAAAATCGTACGCTAAGCCGGTTGCAGCGGTCGTAGCGGCCTGAACTTGCCCGCGCCGATCTTGGCGCTGCTGCGCCAGAGGTAATCGCCGGTCAGGTTGATGTGCTCCCAGCCCAGCGGCGACAGGTACTGCAACAGGGCGTCATCGACAGTCTGGCCGTGACCGCGTAAGGCGTTTGAGGCCCGTTCCAGATAGACCGTGTTCCACAACACTATGGCCGCCGTCACCAGGTTGAGGCCGCTGGCCCGGTAGCGCTGCTGCTCGAAACTGCGGTCGCGGATTTCGCCCAGCCGGTTGAAGAACACGGCGCGGGCTAGCGCGTTGCGGGCTTCGCCCTTGTTCAGTCCGGCATGCACGCGGCGGCGCAGCTCGACGCTTTGCAGCCAGTCCAGGATGAACAGCGTTCGCTCGATGCGGCCCAGCTCGCGCAGCGCCACGGCCAGGCCGTTCTGGCGCGGGTAGCTGCCGAGTTTCCTGAGCATCAGCGAGGCCGTCACCGTGCCCTGCTTGATCGAGGTGGCCAGCCGCACCTTGGCGTTGATCGCCTTGCCGGACGCCTGGAACTGCTGCTGATGCTTGTGCTTGGCAGCGTTGAACAGCTTGCCCAGGATGCGGTCGTGCAGGTCGATGATTTCGTCGGTGACGGTGGCCATGCCCTCGATGGCGAGCGCACCAGGGTCGCGTAGCGGCGCTGTGCCTCGAACTTGGCCAGATCGGCGGGCGTCATCTGGCCGCCTTCGCGGGCGATCTTGAGCAGGCGGTTCTGGTGCACCGACCGCTCGATGCCGGAAGGCAGGTCGAGCGCCTGCCAGGCTTTGAGGCGCTCGATGTGTTCGAGTATGTGGCGCGAGTTCGGCTTGACGGGCGACTGGCGCAGCCAGGCCAGCCAGGTCGTCTTGCCGTTGTCGTGGCGCTTGAGCAGATCGTCGAGGCGGTGCCGGTGGGTGGCCGACAGGGGATCGGACAAGGCCGCGTAGATGCGGCGGTTGGCGCGGCTGTAGGCGTTCATCGAACACCTCCCTTTTCCTCATCCGGCGCAACAGGACAGTTGCTTCACGTCCTTGTTGAAGGTCTGCGCCGCGAGCTTCAGTCCCTCGACCATGGTCAGGTAGGGGAACAACTGGTCGGCCAGCTCCTGCACGGTCATCCGGTGGCGGATCGCCAGCGCGGCCGTCTGGATCAGTTCGCCCGCTTCCGGCGCGACCGCCTGTACGCCGATCAGCCGCCCTGAGCCAGCTTCCGCCACCAGCTTGATGAAGCCGCGCGTGTCGAAGTTGGCGAGCGCCCTCGGCACGTTGTCGAGCGTCAGCAGCCGGCTGTCGGTCTCGATGCCGTCGTGGTGCGCTTCCGCCTCGCTGTAGCCCACGGTCGCCACCTGCGGATCGGTGAACACCACCGCCGGCATCGCCGTCAGGTCCAGCGCCGCGTCGCCGCCGGTCATGTTGATCGCGGCGCGCGTGCCGGCCGCCGCCGCCACATAGACGAACTGCGGCTGGTCGGTGCAGTCGCCGGCAGCAAAGATGTGCGGTGCGCTCGTGCGCATGGCGCGGTCGATGACGATGGCTCCCTGCGCATTGACTTCGACGCCTGCCGCTTCAAGGTTCAGGCTGCGCGTGTTCGGCGCGCGACCGGTGGCGACCAGCAGCTTGTCGGCGCGCACTTCCCCCTGCCCGGTGGTGAGCACGAATTCCCCGCCCGCATAGGCAACGTGGCTCGCCTGGGTGTGGTCCAGCACCTCGATGCCCTCGGCGCGGAAGGCGTCTGTTACGGCTTCCCCGATGGCCGGGTCTTCTCGGAAGAACAGCGTGCTGCGCGCCAGGATCGTGACCTGGCTGCCCAGCCGGGCGAAGGCTTGCGCCAACTCGACCGCCACCACGGAGGAACCAATCACGGCCAGCCGCTCGGGGAGCGAGCTGCTTTCCAGCGCCTCGGTGGAGGTCCAGTGGGGTGTGTCCGCAAGGCCCGGGATTGGCGGAAGCGCCGGGCTCGCGCCGGTGGCAATCAGGCAGCGGTCGAAGTTCACCTCGTGCGTGCCGCCGTCAGCGGTCGCCACGGTCAGCGTGCGCGTGTCCCTGAACCGGGCCTCGCCGCGCAGCACGGTGATGGCCGGAGTGCTTGCCAGGATGCCTTCGTACTTGGCATGGCGCAGCTCCTCGACGCGGCCTTGTTGCTGGGCCAGCAGCCGCTCGCGCAGTACAGCGGGCGCTGCGGCCGGCAGGCCAGCATCGAACGGGCTTTCGCGGCGCAGGTGGACGATGTGCGCGGCGCGGATCATGATCTTGGACGGCACGCAGCCGACATTGACGCAGGTGCCGCCGATGGTGCCGCGCTCGATCAGCGTGACGCGGGCGCCTTGCTCCACGGCCTTCAAGGCAGCCGCCATCGCCGCGCCGCCGCTGCCTATCACAGCCACGTGCAGCGCTTGTTCACCGCCAACATGCTTCGTTTCGCCACCGAGCCAGCCCAGCGCCTTGTCTAGCAGGCCGGCAGGCTTGTTCGGCGTGTCGGTAAGCCGTGCGCGATAGCCGAGCGTGGCCACTGCGGCAACCAGCGGGGCCACGCTCACGCCTGCATCCGCCTCGATTTCGGCCTGCCGCTGCGGATAGGACACCGAGGCCGCGCGCACGCCGGGCACGTTCGTCAAAGCCTGCTGGACGTGCTCGGCGCACGACGTGCAGGTCATGCCTTCGATGTGGAGGGTGATCGCCTCGGCCATGATTACGCCCTCACTGCTTGACGCTGGACGGGTAACCCGCGTTTGCGGTGGCCTTGGTCAAGGCGTCGGCATTGGTCTTGGCCTCGTCGAAGGTGACGACGGCCTCCCGCTTCTCGAAGCTGACTTCGGCCTTCTCGACGCCGGCGACCTTGGACAGAGCCGTCTTGACCGTGATCGGGCACGCGGCGCAGGTCATGCCGGGCACCGACAGGGTGACGGTCTTGGTGGCAGCCCAGGCGGGCGCGCTTAGAGCGGCGGCCAGGGCGATGAGGGTGGTGAGGGTGGTGAGGGTGGTGAGGGTGGTGAGTTTCTTCATGGTGATCTCCTTTCAGTAGAACAGCGGCAGGACGTAGGGAAACGCGAGGGCAACCAGAACCAGGGCGGCCACGATCCAGAAGATCACCTTGTAGGCAGTCCGCACTTGGGGCACGGCGCAAACGTCGCCGGGCTTGCAGGCATGGGCTGGTCGGAAGATGCTGCGCCAGGCGAAGAACAGCGCGATGAGCGCTGCGCCGATGAAGATCGGCCGATACGGCTCCAGCACGGTCAGGTTGCCGATCCACGCGCTAGAGAAGCCGAGCGCGACCAGGACAAGGGGGCCGAGGCAGCAGGCCGAGGCGAGGACGGCCGCGACGCCGCCGGTCGCCAGTGCGCCGCGGCCGTTCTTGGGTTCCGACATAAGGTTCTCCTTCCGGGACTTCGCTTGATGCTGTAACGTTACTTCCGTAGTCAACTACGGAGTCAAGCGCCATGGAGAACGCTCAAGAGAATCTGACCATCGGGGCCTTCGCCAAGGCAGCCCGGGTCAACGTGGAGACGATCCGCTTCTATCAGCTCAAGGGCTTGCTACCCCAGCCGGAGCGGCCCTACGGTCGCATCCGCCGCTACGGGCAGGCGGACGTGGCGCGGGTGAAGTTCGTGAAGTCAGCCCAGCGCCTGGGATTCAGCCTGGATGAAGTCGGCCAGCTCCTGAAACTGGAGGACGGCACCCATTGCAGCGAGGCGGCCGAACTGGCTGCTCACCGGCTGGCCGATGTGCGCGCACGCATGGCGGACCTCACGCGGATGGAAGAGGCCCTGTCGACGCTAGTGAGAGAGTGCAACGCGCACCATGGCAATGTTTCCTGCCCGTTGATCGCAGCTTTGCATTGCTGCTAAAGGGCCCACTTCGGCTCTTAGCGTACGATTTTTTTCCGTTTTCTGAGACGACCCCTGATTGGCGATGGCTTCGGTCAGCACGGGGCGCAGGTCAGCGCCTTTGAATCGCAGTGACATGGATGAAATCTCCTGTGTGGAAGAATGAGAAAGGCCTCCATCCGATGGGATGAAGGGCCTGTAGTGCACGCGGCCGGAACGGCTGGAACGCCGTGGCGGATGCCTCGGGTCAGCCGCAGGACCGCCCGGTTTCGCTGCGGGGCGTCATGCCGGGACGGCCTGGCGCTTGCGGGCCGCTTTCGCGTCGAGGATGCTCACGTCGATCTGGCGCCAGCGCCCGTCGTCGATGAGCCTCTCCAGCACTTCGCCGAGCATGTCGAAATACACCTCGTCGTGCCGATCGACCAGTTCGACCGATTCACCGTTCTGACGGTGCAGTTCCACCACGTAGGTGTCTCCGCCGCGGTCGTAGAGGATCGTCACCCGGCCCTCGAACTTCGCGGTCGAGACCGTGAAGCTGATCGCCGGCGGGGTCTCGATGATCTTGGAGGGCGTGGGATCGACCCAGGTGAAGTCGCGGGCACCGGCATCCACCAGCATGTGGGTGATGCGCCGGAAGCGATCGGGGGCCGGCATCTCCTCCAACTGCTCGATGAGCTGGCCCAACTCCATGCACTGCGGCGTGGGAATGGGCAGCTTGGCCGGCGCCGAGCCGAGGATGTGCCTCGTGATGGTGTACGGCGTGCCGTCCGAAGTCTCCTCGGTGATGACCTCCGGCGTGTCCGCGCGCAGTCCGTCGAAGCGACGACGGGCATAGGGTTGGACATGCACCTTGGCGCCTTCGGCAGGAACCGTGGTCACCAGGCTGGGATCGAGCACCGCGAACTCGGAAGGCTTGAGCTTGACGACGATGGCATCGTCGGTCGCGGCGACCACCTTGCCGTCGAAGGGTTGGGGGTCGATGGCGAAGCCCAGCGTTGAGGACAGCGGCTGATCATCGAACACGCGGTACTTGAACGACCGCACGTTGCGGGGCACATGGCCTGCGACCAGCGAAGGCATCATGGATTTGATGAGGGAACGATCCATGGGGAAACTCCTTGAGGAAAAACAAGGGATTCCCCGCCCGCAAGGGAGAGGTCCCTTGTGGGTGGCGTGGATGGACGCGGTAGGTCCGTAGGAAGAAACGACCAGCACGGTTTCCCGCGCTTGCAGCCTCGAAGGTCTCGACTGCCTGGGCATGTGCCGGCAACGCCGACGAACATGGGGCAAGCATGGCCCTGGGGCGGTCTGCCTGCCCGCAGGAAACGGCACCGCACCACAACCGTTTTCCTGTGCTGCGGGCAAGAAAAAGCCCCTCGAAAGGGGCTGGAGGAATCAGGCTTGGTACACGAAGTAGTGCTCGCGCTGACGCGGAAAGAACACGTGTTTCCACGTGTCGCCGCTTGTGTTGCCACCGTCGAAGACGACCATTTCGTAGTCGTCAATGTCGGTGTCCACCAGATCGGCGCTGTCGATATGGCGCATGTGCAGCGTACCGCTCATGCGCTCGAACACCAGGATCTGGCCGATGGCGTCGTCCTGGCTCATGGCGTTGACGCAGGCTCCAAGCTGATTCTCGAAGTCGGGCGTGGGCAAGATGAGATCGGGGAACATGAGATTGCTCCTATGGAATTGAACCAGCCCGGCTCCTGGTGGGAGGCGGGCTGGCATATGGGGGATAAAGGGGAAGGCTTGCGCGTCGCGTGTCTGCTAGGTCTCGGCCAGTGGCAAGCCCAGTAGCGCGGGTGCGTCGGCATCGAGGATGAGGATGCGCACATCTGCCTGGCCGGCCAGTTCAAGGATGTTCGCCAGGTCGTCAGGCATGCCCTTGTCGCGGTGCTCCTGTCGAAGCTGCTCAGCACTGATGCCCTCGGCATATTCCAGGTTCTTGTCTGTCCAGGGCGTGGAGATCAGCTTGACGCCAATCGCCGGGCTGTACGGAACCCGAAAGGCGATGAACAGAAAAGCCTCCGGCGTGGCGAGGTCTGCCAGGTTGGCGAGGTACTGGCCGGTTTCCTGGCAGATGTGCGCGCTGCTGACTTCCCAGCACCGGCTGTAATAGCCGGTCTCGAAACTCAACCGCTGCACCACGTCTCGCGCGGCTTCGGCCGAATAGGTATCACCGACATGGACCGGGCGGCCGTCGAGGTCGTCGCCATGGATGGCATAGACCACGGCGCCCACCACGCCTTCGCCGTTGATGCCTTCAACAGCATCACATTCAGCAATCAGCTCGTCGCTGATGGCGTCAGTGCCGCTTTTGATCAACGCGAAGTCGCTGGTGACGATGCAAGGCGATGAGATCAGGTCGTTGTCGGAAAGATGCGCTTGGCTCGTGTGGATGGATCGCCAGACATGCGGGCTTCCGTCCCCGTAGCAGATGCACAGCGTTCGGACGACTCTCAGATTCCAGTAGCCGCGTACAAAGGGATTGGGATTCTGGGTCATGGAATTTCTCCAGATTGAATAATGGAGCCAATTCCCGCCACCGGGAATTGAACCCCGGTGGGTTGAAAGTGGAAAAAGCGTCAGGCGGCACTGATCGAGGGCTTTGGGCCAATCGGCGCAGGCTGACGGAAGAAAAATCGAGGGACATGGCCGCGTGGACGCATGTCCCTCATGGGCAGTGAACAAAAAGACGGTGGTATGCCGCAGACCGGCTCACCAACCGCTGTAGTTCACCAACAGATCGGCGATGACCTTGCGGCGTTGCAGATCGAGACCATCGAAGTCCGACAGTCCTTGGAAGTGGCAGCGCTTGAGCATGGCACCGCCCTCGCGCGCGTTGTAGAAGCTGAACATGGCGGACAGGAACATGCGTTCCCCGCTGCTCAGGACGCCGAGTGCGTCGTTGGCACGCAGCATGTCGGGACGCAGATCCCACTTGCTCTTTGCCTGGTTCAGGCCTTCGCGCGTGCCGTCGCCAAACCATTGCGGGCCTGCGATCTCGACGCCGCGCTTCCAGACCTCGAAGAAGGCTTGGGGCGCGGCGGCGAAATGCTGCTCTTCCCGCATGATCTGATCGACGACTTCCTGGGGCAAAAGCTGGTTCATGACGTGGTTCCTCCAGTTGGATCAGGGTGTGGCGAGCTGGGACCCGCCGCCTCTTTCGAGGGCACGTTGAGCCGCGGCATAGCTGCGGAAGTACTGGCAGGATTCCCGCGAAACGGGACCTTCTGTATCGCGCGTGCCGATGTAGTGGCCGGCGGCGCTATGCAGGATTTCGAGCGGCAGGAACTTGCCGCAATGGATCAAGGCCAACTGGCCGAAAGAGGCTTGCTGGGACGTGGACGGGCTCCTTGGAAAAAGCGGGGCCTCGTCCCTCACGGGATGGCAGCTCCCGCACGCGGTTGAGAAAAAAGCATCGGCGTCACGGGTGACGCGCGTCCGCAGACTCGATGCGATGGCGGACTGGCGGGTAGCGCGGAAAGAATCCGCGGCAGCCTGGAAACTCTGGCTGCTGGCATGGTGCTGACGAATCAGCGACACATGCGGGCAGCTTCATGCGCGAGGCGAGCCGCGTCAGCCGGAAATCGGCATTTGCAACAGCCCCGATTGGCGAACGCGGAAAAAAGAAAGCCCCGCAATAAGTGCGGGGCTGTCAGGAGGATGAGGCGAAACTGGGTCAGCGAGGCCTGTCGCCCAGTACATGCTGCTTCCACAGGGCGAATGCCTCGTCCGGTCCCAGCTCTGCGAGGATGACGATGGGCTGGCCCCGACGGGCACGCAGCGATGCGAAATACGCTGGCCGGTCGGCGATGGCGTTGAGCTTGATGCCCTTTAGGAACAGCAACTGGCGGGGGCGAACTTTGGTGGTAACGCAGGCATGATTGCGCTTGTTTGGGGCAAAAGGGCCAGCGAAGCGGGCGGACACGGCCAGAAAACCGCGACGAACTACTTGTACTTGCCAGGCGAGGCGAACGGGTGACATCAGCATATCGCTATGCGGTAAAGAAGACCGTCCTAAAGCTTGCAGGATCCCGGCATAGCTTCATCATCACCTCTCCGTGACGGCTCATTGGAACGAAAAAGGCCAGCATCGCCGTGATGGACTTTCATAATTGCCAGGTCAACTGGCTTGCGTGCTGTTTATTCACAGCAAGGCATTGCGACGTCGTTGCAGCAATCGCCGCCATCGCAACAGGGCGTTGCAGCAAAAGCGGCGGTGGGCGCTAGCATGAGGGCCAAGCCGCGGCCGCTCATGCTGGGGGCCGTTCTCTTCAGATTGGTGTCCTGCACCGTGTGCATTGCGAATTTCCGGATCGTCCCAATGTCACTGGGACTCCTTTGTGGCGGCCGGGTTCTCCACGCTCATGAACGACTGGGCCACCAGCGCGATCGCCCCGCCCACGATGGCCATGTCAGCGATGTTGAAGGCGGGCCAGTGCCAGCCGTGCAGGTGAAAGTCGATGTAGTCGATAACGTGCCCGCGCGTGGCGCGGTCGAACGCGTTGCCCAATGCGCCGCCCAGAATGAGGCTGTACGAAAGGCCTTCCGTTTTGCGCAGCGGCCGGGAGAGCAGCCATGCGAGCCATGCCGATATTGCGAACGCGATCGCCAGAAAAAACCACCGCTGCCAGCCGCCCGCGCCAGCAAGGAAGCTGAACGCCGCGCCGGGATTGAGAGCGTGAACTAGGTTGAAGAATGACGCCACCTCGTGCGACCAACCCAAGGGAGTTGTCGCGTCAATGTAGCTCTTAGCTGCCTGATCGCCGGCGAATATAACGATCGCGAGTGAGTACCACTGCGTCTTGCGAAGAGATGGTTCATCCATTGTTCATGCCGCCTTGAACTTCAGGAGGCGCAGCCCATTGACGACAACCAAAAGACTTGCCCCCATGTCAGCGAACACAGCCATCCACATGGTGGCATGCCCTGTGAACGTCAACGCAAGGAACACCGCCTTGATGCCAAGGGCCAGAACGATGTTCTGCGTGAGGATCGCCGCAGTGCTACGCGACAGCCGGATGAAGGCGGGGATCTTGCGCAGGTCGTCGTCCATCAGGGCGACGTCGGCTGTTTCGATCGCGGTGTCGGTGCCGGCCGCGCCCATGGCGAAGCCGATGTCGGCACGGGCGAGCGCGGGCGAATCGTTGATGCCGTCGCCCACCATGCCCACCTGGCCCTCGCCGCCGACCAGGCTTTCGATGGTCTTGAGCTTGTCTTCGGGCAGTTGGTCACCACGGGCTTCAGAGATTCCGACCTGGGCAGCGATGGCCGCGGCCGTGTGCTGGTTGTCCCCCGTCAGCATCAGCGTGCGCACACCCAGCGCCTGCAGGTCGGCCACCGCCTCACGGCTGGTTTCCTTCACGGTGTCGGCCACTGCAAAAATGCCGAGCACGGTCGCATCGTCCATCAGCAGGATCGCTGTCTTGCCTTGGCGCTCCAGGGTCTCCAGCCGAGCCTGGAGCGTCGCTTCGCTCAGGCCCAGCTCCTGGGCGAGCCTGTGGTTGCCCATGTGCAACATGCGCCCGGCGACGCGGCCGCGCACGCCGCGGCCAGGCAGCGCCGCGAAGTCGTCGACCTCGTGCAGCGCGATGCCGTCACGGTTCGCCTTGCGGGCGATGGCCTGAGACACAGGATGGTCCGAGCGTGCCGCGAGGCTTGCGGCCCAGGCGGCAACTTCCTGCGCCTCGCCGATCAGCGGCACGAAGTCGGTCTGCTCGGGCTTGCCATGTGTGAGTGTGCCGGTCTTGTCCAGGGCCAACGCCTTGAGCTTGCGCCCGCCCTCCAGGTAGACGCCACCCTTGATCAGGATGCCGCGTCGGGCGGCAGCGGCCAAGCCGCTGACGATGGTGACCGGCGTGGAGATGACCAGAGCGCAGGGGCAGGCGATCACCAGCAGTACCAGGGCCTTGTAGACCCAGTCAAACCATGCGCCGCCGAAGGCGAGCGGCGGCACGACGGCAACCAGCACGGACACCGCGAACACCGCCGGCGTGTAGACGCGGGCGAACTGGTCGACGAAGCGCTGCGTGGGCGCACGGCTGCCCTGCGCGGACTCCACGGCATGGATGATGCGCGCGAGCGTCGAGTCGCTGGCGCCTGCGGTCACCTTGTATTCGAAAGAGCCGGTCTCATTGATGGTTCCGGCGAAGACCTGGTCACCTTCGGCCTTCTCGACGGGCAGGCTCTCGCCGGTGATGGGCGCCTGGTTGATGGCCGATCGACCCGAGGTGATCAGGCCGTCCAGTGCGATGCGCTCGCCAGGACGCACGCGGACCACCGCGCCCTTTGCGACCTCCTTGGCCGGCAGCTCTGTCCATGAGCCATCGGCCTGCCGCACGGTCGCGGTCTCGGGCGCCAAGTCCATCAGCCCCCGAATGGCGTTGCGGGCGCGGTCCAGCGACTTCGCCTCGATCACTTCCGCCAACGCGAACAGGAACATGACCATGGCGGCCTCCGGCCAGTGGCCGATCGCCATGCCGCCGGTGACCGCGATGGCCATCAGGGCGTTCATGTTCAGGTTGAGGTTCTTCAGCGCGATCCAGCCCTTCTTGTAGGTGCTGAGGCCGCCGGTGAAGATCGAAACCAGTGCCAGCACGATCACGGCCCAATGATTGCCGTCGTTGACCCAGTACACGCCTTCGGCGGCCACCGCCGCAACGCCCGAAACCGCCATCGGCCACCAATTGGTCTTGTGCGCGGCCACCGGGGCATCGCGCGGCTCATCAGTCCTCTGGACCTCGGCTTCCATGCCCAGCGATTCGATGGCTTCGACTGCCGGCTTGATCGCGTCGGGTGTGTGCCGAACCGTGAGCGTGCGCTGCATCAGGTTGAAATCCATTCCCTGCACGCCCGGCATGCCTTGCAGCTTGCCGCGGATCAGACTTTCCTCGGTCGGACAGTCCATCTTCGCGATGCGAAGTACCGTGGTGGCTGTCTGCATGTCCTGCCGCGCAGCCTGCATTCCAATGGAAGCAAGCGCCTTCTCGATCGGCGCTGAGGTCGCCAGCGTGTGCTGGACTCCCAGCACACGCTGCATCAGATTGAAGTCGAGCGCGGTCACACCCGGCAGCTTGCCCAGCCGGTCGCGGATCAGCGCTTCTTCCGTCGGGCAATCCATGTTCTCGATCCGGTACGTCACCCGCTCGCCGATCGGCGGCGCGGAAACGGCAGCGGTTGGTTGCTGCTGCAGGGCCGAGGATGGGATCACAGCCGCGGCTTCGATCGGCCCCGTGTGGCCGAAGGTCTGCTCCTTGGCGCGCATGCCGATCGAGGCCAGGACCTGCTCCATCTGCGCGCGTGCCTGAGCGAGGTGTTTCACCGACAGGGTGCGCTCAGCGAGGTCGAAGTCGAGGTCCTGAATTCCCTCGACTGCCCCGAGGTGCGAGCGGATGAGTTTCTCCTCGCTCGGGCAGTCCATGTTCTCGATGCGGTAGGTGGTCGACACGGCGGCGTCTCGGACAGCCTGAGCCTTCATGCCCACCGAATTCAGCGCTTGCTCCAAGGCATCGGCCGAGACTTCGCGGTGCGAAATGGTCAACAAACGCTGCGGAAGATCGAACAGGAGCCGCTCGACACCGGGCATGCCCTCCAGCGTTCGCCGCACCAGTGCTTCCTCATTGCGGCAATCCATGTTGCTCACGTGGAAAACGGTGGTTTCAGTGCTGGCCTGCTCACTGGCGCACGCCGTCTGTTGGCCATTGCCGCCGGAGCAGGCGCATGGGCTGGAAGGTTCTTTGTTCATAGATCGCTCTTCATTGACAAGGTTTTCCCCGGATGCCATCATTAGAAAACCTCTAGTAGATATAGAGTCAAGTTTTTTTATAGGAAGCAACCATGATGCGGATCGGTGAACTGGGCAAGAAGGCAGATTGCTTGGTGCAGACCGTGCGCTTTTACGAGTCAGAAGGCTTGCTGCCCGAGCCTGCACGTAGCGAGGGCAACTTCAGGCTCTATGACGAAGTCCATTTGCAGCGCTTGCTGTTCATCCGCCGCTGCCGGGCGAAGGACATGACGCTGGATGAGATCCGTCAACTGCTGAACTTACGGGATCGGCCAGAGTTGGGCTGCGGCGAGGTGAACGCGCTGGTCGACGCTCATATCGCGCAAGTGCGGACCAAGATGAAGGAATTGCGCGCCTTGGAGCGCGAGTTAATGGATCTGCGACGCTCCTGCGATAGCGCCCGAACCTCGCGCGAGTGCGGCATTCTCAACAGCTTGGCCGAGCCCGCCTGAAGCTCGAGCGTGTCATCGGTGCTGGAAGTGATCGGGTCCAGTTCTGAGAGCCACGTGCCGCGCTCCATCATGCGAAAGCGCGCGGTTCTGACGTTTTGAGACGGCGTGCGACCGAGGGCGTGGCCCACAGGAGCCAGCGCGAGCCGGACGACCTGCGCGCCGCAATCTCCGCCACCTTACGGGTTCTCCAGGCCAGACCGAGCATCGCGGCGTGGCTGCGCAGGTGCAGGTGCAGGCCAAGGTAGCAGTGCGCCACGACGCGGCCCGACTCATGGGCACGCCACGCAACTCGCGATCGCTTCGCAAGAAGCCGCAAGGCCCGACTCGCGCAAGAATGCGACGTGGGCAAGATCGTATAGCCAGCAGCGCAAGCGTTTGCCGCTGCTGGCCGGCTCCGGAAGGGATAGACAAGCTGCGGGCCGTAGTCCATTGGAAAGTCCATCTTTCTTGAGTGTCACTCTTTGGCGCCCAGCGTGTGCTTTTGCGACCGGAAAGCGCTGAACAAGTGGCCCCCGGGCATCCAGAAATCGCCGTAGTTGACTTGGGCGTCTTCGTGCTCACGCTTGTGATGCCAGCGATGGGCTTCAGCCACCCCGATCAACAATCCCAACGGCCCGACCCGGTATCCCAGATTGGAGTGCTGGAAGGCCAGATGCACGACCAAGAAGCCGAGCCATGCGCCGACGGCCAACCACAGCTTGGAACGCCGCTACTGGCTCAACGGGGAGTGGAAAGGCCGCCCGCCCTCTAGCAAGGCGGCACAAGCGAGCGCGACGATCACTGTGAGTAGCTCCGTCGGAAAAGACGGCCGGCCGGTCGCGAGCTCGCCGAAGAGCACAACCGCAGTGGCGCCACGGATCAGTGGATAGCAGCCATACCGGATGACAGTCGCAATGAAGGGGGCGCATTGGTGCTCATCTGTTCTGTCCTAAAGCTCTGACTGGATTGGAAAACCTTCTAGCTACGGTAGAGTCAAGGGCGTCCGGGAAGACCCTGTGGCAAGTTCGTTGCATCTGCGCCTTGACTCTCCAGCCGCTACAGGCTTCAGCATCCATCGATTTGGAAGGAACAATGCATGGCTGAAAACCACAGAAATCACGAAAACGACGAGTTGGGCCGCCTAGATGCGAGCGATGCGAAGGACCGAAAGATTCTTCTGACTGTGTTGCTGATCAACCTGACGCAGTCCGCCGCCGGCATTGCCCTTGGCATCTGGGCTGGCTCTACGGCGCTGATGGGCGCCGGGTTGGACAACCTCGCCGATGCGTCGGTCTATGCGGTTAGCCTGTATGCCGTCGGTCGTGCGGCAACGGTCAAGGTGGGCGCGGCCCGCTTGTCGGGTTTCTTGCTAATCGGCCTGGCCGCGCTGCTGCTGTTGGAAGTCCTACGCCGCTTCGCTGGAGGGGAAGAGCCTGTCGGCCCAGCCATGATGGCCATGGCCGCGCTGAACGCGGCTTTGAACCTAGTGTGCCTCAGACTACTGCGCCGCCATCGCGGGGAAGATGTGAACTTCAAGGCGTCAGCGATCTTTACCAGCAACGACTCCATCGTCAATGGTGCGATTGTGCTGTCCGGGGTGCTGGTGATGGGGTTCGGGTCGAACATCCCGGATCTGGTGCTGGGCGTCATCGTGGCCGCAATCGCAGCGAATGGGGGGCGGGAAATCCTGCGCGAAGCATCGGAAACAGCTCGCCGTAAGGCGGGCACATAAGGCATGTTTTCGCCCAGTTCATCCCGAGGTTTACCTCTGCAAAAGAGGTAGTCCAGCCTTTGGGCTACGGCCTCGGCTGCAGCCGAGCGTACCATTGGCGATGGCCGCGCGATAGGCGGGCATGCCGTTCTCGACCTCCGTCTGCCGTACAGCAGCGGTGCGCAAGGTTGAGGGTGCATGTCGTCTCTCCTGTTCGTGTGGCCCAGGCCAATGGCCGGGCCGGGACGTTGATGGGCAGGAGAATGGCGCCGAAGGCCCAACGGCCTTCGGCTCGGGAGAAAAGAGGAACCACCCGTGGGCTGATTGGCAGGCCCGGTCGTCGCTAGAACCATCTGCTCATCAAGCAATCACACCCGGCCCATGTCGTGGCTGGGGCCGGCATCGTCTGGCGCACATCCGCGCACAAAGGGAGCCCGTTTTTGCACCGGCGGGCACCGGCACCGATTACCGCTGACCACGAAGGGTCTCCCGGTGGCTCGTGCAGCCTGGCAAGCCACCGGGAGACCCTTCGCAGAGGGCGGAAGAAACGCAGATCAACAGAACGCGCGTGGTGCGGCTCGCAGAGAAGCTACCTTCAGGTCCCGCGGCCGGGGACGGCTGGGCGGGACGCGCACACGGATCAAGAAGGCGTTGCGCGCTGGGCGTCCCGCAGGGCATGCGGCGGAGTGCGGGACAGGGGCCACGCCGCCGAAGGCGGGCACGGCTCACGGGGAACGGGGGCGGTCAGGAGCCTTTGCGGCCGCTACGGCGCGGGCGCGAGGCGCCGCGCTTGGAGCTGCCGGATTCGACTGGCAGCGTGCCTTTGCAGTCCGGGTAGCGGCTGCACGACCAGAACGGGCCGCTCTTGCCGCTGCGCTGGCGCGTGGGTGCGCCGCACTGCGGGCATGCCGGCCCTTGGGGAACCTTGATGGACAGGGAGGCGCTGCCGTACTGCGCAATCAACTGCGAAATCCACGCGGCCTGCTTGCCGATGAACACGTCCAGGGTGAGCTGTCCGGCCTCGATCATGTCGAGCGCCTGTTCCCAGACGGCGGTGGTGCCAGGGTCGGCAATCGCCGCAGGCACGGCATCGATCAAAGTGAAAGCCGCATCCGAGGCGCGGATGGCGCGCCCCTTCTTCACGAGGTAGCCGCGAGCGATCAGGCCGCCGATGATGTTGGCCCGCGTCGCTTCGGTGCCGATGCCAACCGTATCCTTGAGCTTCTGCTTCAGGCGGGGATCGGACACCAGCTTGGCGACGCCTTTCATGGACTTGACCAACTCGCCTTGCGTGTACGGTTTGGGCGGCAGCGTCTTGAGTGCCTTGAGATCGACGTCGGCCACCTGGCATGCCAGGCCCTCATACAGTTTCGGCAGCGCGGGCAGCACCTGGGCGCGGACCGCAGTATCGC
Source organism: Achromobacter sp. 2789STDY5608621 (assembly GCF_001299375.1). NCBI lineage: Bacteria > Pseudomonadati > Pseudomonadota > Betaproteobacteria > Burkholderiales > Alcaligenaceae > Achromobacter > Achromobacter sp. 2789STDY5608621. The sequence continues at coordinate 183,972 of NZ_CYTU01000006.1, forward strand.
CCTCGCCATCACCGTCTTCGGCCTGCGGCTCGGCGAGCACCTGGCGCCAACCCGGGATGACAACCTGCTTGCCCGTGGCCGCCAGGTTCTGCCCCCCGCACGAAAACTTGGCCACAGTTCGGTCGAACTCGTGGTGAGGGAGGAACTGCGCCAGGTAATGCGACCGGATGAGCCTGTACACGGCCAGTTCCTTCTCGCTCATGGCGGAGAGCTTCGCCGGTTCGAGCGTCGGGATGATGCCGTGGTGCGCCGTGACCTTGCCATCGTTCCAGGCGCGCGAGCGCTGCGAGCGGTCGAGCTGGCCCATGATCGAGCGCAGCGAGGGATCGGTCTTGAGCAGGCTGTCGAGAACGGTGGGCACTTCGGCAAACATGCTCTCGGGCAGGTAGCCGGAGTCCGAGCGGGGGTACGTCGTGGCCTTGTGCGTCTCGTACAGGGCTTGGGCAATCTCCAAGGTTTCCTGCACGTCCAGCCCAAGCTGCTTGGAACACACTTCCTGCAAGGTGCCCAGGTCGAACGGCAGCGGCGGGCCTTCGCGGACACGCTCAGTCTCCACCGACACGACGTGGGCACTGCCCGCAGCGCGGATCTGCTGCATGGTCTGCTGTGCGACCGGCTGCCGCAGGCAGCGGCCTGCGTCGTCGGTGCACGCATCGGGTGGAACCCATTGCGCGGCGAAAGTCGAACCGCCTGCGAACAGGGACACGGCGATGGCCCAGTATGGTACGGACACGAAGCGCGCGATCTCGCGGTCGCGGTCCACAACGAGCTTGAGCGTCGGGGTCTGTACGCGGCCGACCGACAGCACGCCGTCGTAACCCGCCTGTCGCCCCAGCACCGTGAACAGCCGGCTCAGGTTCATGCCCACGAGCCAATCCGCACGGGAGCGCGCCAGCGCCGAGTGGTACATCGAAAGCGTCTCGGCCGAAGGCCGCAGCTGGCCCAGTGCCGCCCGAATGGACGCATCGTTGAGCGCCGACAGCCACAGGCGTTCGATGGGGCCGCGGTAGCCGCAAAGCTCCACGATCTCGCGGGCGATCAATTCGCCCTCGCGGTCGGCATCGGTGGCGATAACCAGGTGAGTCGCCTTCGCCAAGAGCGCCTTGACGACCTTGAATTGCGTGGCGGTCTTCGGTTTGACCTCGACCCGCCAGTGCTGGGGAATGATGGGCAACTGCTCAACGGACCATCGTTTGAGCTGCTCGTCGTAGGCCTCGGGCGGCGCCGCCTCCACGAGATGGCCGATGCACCAGGTGACCGTGACGCCGGAACCGTTGAGGCAGCCTTCACCGCGCTGCGTGGCGCCGAGAATCCGGCCAATGTCTTTGCCCTGGGAGGGTTTCTCGCACAAGAACAGCCGCATATCCGTCCATCCCGATTCCTGTTGTTCATGGAGTTGCTGGGATCGAGGATGCCGAGCGCAGCCCCTGGCAGCAGCAAACAAGCCGCATGCGGCAGCGACCGCTTTCACGCCGATGAAATGGCGAGTGCGGGGAAGGTGCGTGGCCGGAAGTGTGCGGGCCGAGAGCCGCGATTTCCGGGAGCGCGCGTGGAACTCGGTGGACGTTGGTGGAGCTATCCCCTGGGGATAATTCGCAGCGCATGGAGGGCGGCGAAGCACTGCGGCAGCCGCCCTCCATGCCCGATCACTTCCTGCGCTTGGTCTCTTTCGGCGCCGTCGATTCCTGGGTGGCCTGGGGCTTCGGCTCTGCCTCCTGTGGCTTCGGGCTGAGGGCCACAGACTCGATGCGGTACGGCAGGATGCCGACACTGCGCGCGTTGACCTGCCAAGTCTCACGCGGCTGATCTTCGTTGTCCGTCCAGGGGTCGCGCTCCATGCGGCCGACGACCAGCACCCGCATGCCCTTCTGGTAGAGCTGCTGCCAGCGGTCGGCGTCGTGGTGCCAGAGTTCCACCGGCGCCCAGAAGCCGCCGCGGTCCTCGAACTCGCCGCCCTTGGTGGGGACGGGGTTGTCGAAGTACACGTTCAGCCGGAGCAACCGGCGAGGATCGTCGTTGCCATTGGGGAATTCGCGGTACTCGGGAGGCGATCCGATGTTGCCCTCGCCGATGAATTGTGTGCTCATGTTGGAATCTCCGTGGTGGTTGAAATACCCGTGCCTCGTTGGGCTCGGGCGCGTGCTCGGATGGCAGGCGCAATCACCGATCGCGCACTGCGGCAGGAACGGACGCGAGCCGGCGCAGGTAGGTGTTGTCCGCCTGCGCGGCCTTGCTGGCGCATTCCTGTGCTTGCCTGCCCAGGGTGTGCAGCAGGCTGATCTGCATGTTCAGCATGACGCGCTGCAGTTCGATCTCGTGCAGGTCGTGCAGCAGGTTGACCGGCGTGCTGGGGCTCGCCATCAGCTCCTGCCACAACGCCACGCCCATGGCCGATCGATCGTGCTTGCGCCAGCGAAGAAAGGTCGTGCCTGCGCCAGTGGTCTGCTGGGCCAGCTCGACGGGAAGCAGGTGGAAGGGATGCCCGCACGCCTGTGGCAGCACCTGTCGCTGCGCCAGGGCAATCAACTCGTCGCGCATGGCGAAGCACTGGCTGGCCCAGGCCTCGAAGTCCCCTTTACCTTTAAAAGGCTTTAAAAGGCCTTTTAGAGAGGCCGCGTGTTCCAGCCGCATGAAGGCTGGCTGTTCCAGACGACGGAAGTAGCGCGGTTCGCGGTTCGGGTCGCTCATGCCGGTTCGTCCTCGCCGGCGGCTGTGGACTTGGCCTCGGCCGAATCGGCGGCAGCGCCTTCGTCGGTGGGAGATGCGGCTGCGGCAGCGCTATCACCACGCTGTTGCAGACCACGGCGCACGACGGGCGGCGCAAACTTCGAGCGGCGCATGCCTTCGAGCACGTCCTGCGGCAGTTCGCCGAACTTCTCCAATGCTGCCCGAGCTGCGGCGTTCTTGGCCGCGAAGTCGTCGCGGGTGCAGCCCGAGTAGCGGTATTGCTGGGCCAGGCTGAACAGGCTGCGCAGCGCGTGGGCACCTTCGTTGAGCCAGCGCTCCAACGTCGAGCGATCGATCAGCGCGGTGTGGTGGGCGAGGATCAGCTTGCGCGCGATGTCGTCGTAGTCGGCCAGGAGATAGACGGCGGCAAAGCCCAACTGCGCATTGACGAACAGCGGAAGCTTGACGGGCTGCACGTTGAGGTTCTCGCCCAGGGTCAACGCGGCGGGCACGCCGGCCAGGGCCTGGTCCACCTGGTCGCGCAGCGTCTGCAGCGTGGTCCTGGTCTGGTCGAGCTTGTCTTCGATGCGAAGCATCCACCAGTCGCTGTATGGGTCGTCCTGCTCCGAGCCGCGCTTCATCTTGTTCATGACGGCGATGTAGCCGTTCAGGCCGACGATGCCCGGTCGCCCCTCGGCGGCGGCGCGGCCATGCCAGATGCGCGAGGCGTGGTGGGTGTGCAGCGTCAGCGACATCGCGCTGCGCAGGGAGCCGAGGTTGAGTTGCAATGGTTCGTTGCTGGTTGCCATGGTGATCGCTCGCTGGTGGACAGGGAGCCGCCAGCATCCGCATGCAGCGGAAGGCAGTCAGTCAACAAACCGAAATGAGCCGACCCCCGGTTCTGTGCGCGCTGGCGGCGCAGCGCGCAACGGTCCCCTGGGGACCGCTCCGCAGATGGGCACTCACATCGGCGTTCCCGTCCTCGGTTGTTGACGGTATGCGTGCTGCACCGCACGTCGCGCTGCCGTTCGACACGATCCTTCGCCGCGCAGCCGTCCCCAGGGGACCGTTCCGTTGAGCGCCATGGAGGTCTGCTTCATGGTCTTGCATGCGCTCTACTCAGGTTTTGCGCAGCATGTCGCGCCGTCGCCCGGCGCTTCACCGCACAGCCGTCCCCAGGGGACCGTTTCTGCCGACCGCCATGGAGATCTACTTCACGGCTTTGACAAGCCCTGTGCTCAGGATTTGCGCAGCAGATCGCGCAGGCGCTCGATGTGCTGCCGGGCCACCTCGGGCGGCACGACGTTGCGCGGCGGCTCGGTTGGTGGCGCTCGCGCCGCCGATGGTGTTGGCGGTGCCGGGCCGGTCTGCTTGGCCCAGGCATTGAACTCGCCGCGCATGGCGCGCTGGATGATGCCGAACAGATAACCGGCGGGGTTGCGGATGCCATGCTTGCCGCACCGTGCGGCCCATTCGTCCAGCACGGCCTGCCGCAGGGCAGCGTCCACCTGCTGCAACGCCATCTTGGCTCCGGCCTGCTGTTCCGCCTTCAGTTCCGCGAAGCGCTTGGGCCATTGCAGGTCGCCCAGCGCACGCGCCTGCGCGGTAGTACGTACTTCATCAATATGACTACTACGTACTGTACGGTCCTGCTTCGAATTCCGAAGAGCGCCGTCTGGCGCGGGTTTCGGCCCTGCTTCGGATTCCGAAGATGGGCGATCGCCATTCCGAAGAAGGCTCGCGGGCCCTTCTTCGGAATCGTGGACCGCATCCTCCTGTGGATAACTTTCGGAGGCGGTGATGCCCTGGTCGGCCAGGCGCTCGGCGAGCACTTGCAGCCGCGACGGCAAGGTGCGTCCGGACAGCATCGGGTCGTCCGCGATCTCCTGGAGGGTGTTGAGTCCCACCACCTGGACGGCCTTGGCCGAATGCCCCAGCGACTGGCTGACCAGGGCCAGGTAGTCGGCGTCGAGTTGCATCGCCTCGAACGGCGTCAGCGGTTCGTCGTGCAGGACGTAGAGGTTGCCGAGGATGCGACCGGTCTTGGGGTCGCGCCGTCGTCGCACGAGGCTCAGCCAGCGCGTCAGGCGCAGCAGCGTCAGCGCCCGCGCCACGGTCTCATGGGAGGCCTGGCCTGCGCAGGGCATCGACGCCAGCCAGGGGCGCAACTGCTCATAGGTGGGAAATGCCGTGACGCCATCGTCGTTGAGCATCAATCGGAACACCTGCCAGGCGTTGCGCTCCAGCGGTGTCAGGCGGCGGTCGAGGAACAGCCGCCGCGGCACGCTCCCGTGCCGATTGCCACTGAACAGGAAGGCGTCGCCGGACGTAGGAGGCGTGGGCGTTGGAGCAGGCAGGGACGCGGGAGCGCCAGAGCTGGACTTGGGCGCGAGGTCCTTCAGCGCAGCGTCGAACAGGTCGGCGAGTGCGATGGGGCCAGGGCGCTGGGCTCGTGGGGCGGTGTCGTCCACGGCCATGGCCTAGCCCAATCCCTGATCGACCCAGTTCCTGATCGCGGCCCAGACCACCGAGAGCGGCAGCGACATGCCCTCGGCCAGGTCCATGGCCGCATCGAGAATCGAGGTCTCGTCCTCCAGATCGACGTTCCTGCTGCTGGTCACGGCTTTCCATTGCCGCCACAGTTCGGTGTCCTGGGTCTCGTCCAGGACGGGGTGGCGCCCCTTGCGCTTGGGCAGGCCGAGGATCTCCCGCCGCAGGGCGACTTCCTGATGGGTCAGGCCATAGAAGCGGCTGACCATCTCCGTGCTGGCCCCCAGCCGCAGCATGCGATCGACCGTGGCGATTTCCTTCTCCACGTCCTGTGCCTGGTTGAGCAGGCGCTGCAGCACTTCGCGGTTGACCGTGACCGAGCACCACGAGACGCTGGCGTTGGCCAGCACGCTGATCAGCGCGGGGTGCTTGAGCGCATCCAGCTCGGCCTCGCCGAAGCCCATGGCCTTGCAGCGGCGCAGTTGGCCGTTGCGAAGGTCATACAGCGCCTGGGCAATCACGGCCTGGTTGAGCGGATGCGATGTGGACATGCGGCCTCCCTCGCTCACGTCCCGGGCGCCGTGGTGCCGGCTTCCAGGTCCAGCAGACGCCGGGCGAGGCGCAGCAGCCGAAAGAGCTTGACCAACGCCGTGTCGCTCAAGCGCCTTGCGCCGCTGCCATGGCCTTGGCTCTGGCCGTGCAACAGGGTCGGCAGGTCGGCGGCGAGCTGCGCGCCGTCCAGGCCCGCTTCGGCGACGGGCTGACCCGTCAGGGAAGTGAGCAGCGTCAGCACCGCGCGGCCGAGCGGCGACGGGGCTTGGCCGCGGGCGCGGCACGCAAACCCGATGCCATCGGCGCGATCCTCGATGCACTCGTCCAGGCCTGCCTCCCCGGCGATCTCGCGCGCGAACTGCGCGATGTGGATGCGCAGCCGATCGGGCGTGTCCAGGCCGGCGTCGATGTACCAGACGTCGGAGATCGGATAGAGTCCGCCGAGTTGCACCGGGATGGACTGCAGCACGCTCGCCGAGAAGTCGGGCGGCAGCGCATCGCCCAACTGGTCGGCGACCATGCGCTGGATCGATTGGAGCCGTTCTGTCGTCGGTGCTGGCGAGACGATGTGCTCGCGAAGCAGATCGCCCGGTGCGGCCGGCTGGCTTCCCGTGGCCGCTTCGCCAACCGCCGTGTCGTCGTGGCGCAAGGTGGGCTCGGACGCCGGAGGGCTGGCGGGTGGAGGACCGGCCGCCGCTGCAGGCGTGGCGATGGACGATGCTGCGCCCGGCGGAGTCGGCGTGCCGGCGGTGGGCGAAGGCAACGCCGGCTGCGCCGCAGGTGGCGTCGGGTCACTGACCAGCGCCCGGTGGCGGCTTTCCGATTCGGTCAGGTCCAGCGCCAGCACGTCGTAGCCGATGCCCAGCAGCTCGGACATCTGGCCGATCAGCTCGTCTTGCACGCGCTGCGGCGCGAACTCGTCGCCCTGCGTGTCGAACTGCGCCAGCACCTCCTGAAAGAAACTGTCGAAGTCCAGCGGCAGCGAACGGTCCTTGGCGTAGTGCTCCCAGGTGCGTTTGCAGGCCGTGCGCATGACCGACAGCCGCTCGACCTGGTGGCGCCCCAGGCCGCCATAGAGCACAGTGGGAATGGCGGGCAGCAGGTAGCGCACCGCGTCGGCCATGCGGGTGATGTGCGACCGCTGGACGGGGAAGCCATCGGCCGCCAGGCGGCGGGCCAGTTCCGACTGGCTCAGGGCGGCGCCGCTCTCCTGCTCGTAGAACTCCCGTGCTTTCTCGACGCCGAGCGCGCGCTCGATGAACGTGAGGCCGCCGCGCAGTTCGTTCTCGGCAAGATGCCCGGTCAGCGCGACGATTTCACCGCGCTCCGGCCATGGTCGGAACAGGCACGATATGCGGAAGAAGCGTTCTTCCTTGGTCTCCGACCAGAGTTCGCGCAGGATCGCCAGTCGCGTGTTGCCGCCGTTGCGGATGATGTAGTGGTCCTCGCCGGGCCTGCGCGTGATGGCCGGCGCCGCGTCCAGGCCGCGCTCGCGGATGGATGCCTTGATTTCCTCGTAAGCCGGGTTGCGCTTCATGCGCGGGTCATGGTCGTAGGGCCGCAACTGGTCCAGCGTCACGACCATGGGCGTGTCCGCGATCGGGTCGCTCAAGGCCGTAGCCGCTGGGCCGCTGCGCTCGAAGCCGGCCGCGAGCAGCTTGCCTGCCATGTCCTGCGAGGTCATGTCAGCCATGGCCGCACCCCTCGCAGTCCCCACGACCGCCGGCCGGCGCCATGCGGGCCTCTCGCTCGGCGCGGCGGATCTGCGCACGGGCGTTCAATTCGGCCCGGTGGTCACTCGCTGTCGAACTCGTGTAGATCGCCGCGCAGCCGGCCTTGGTGAACTTGAGGTGCCCGCCCGGCGTGCGCTTGACGTGCCAGCCCTCACCGACCGCGAACTCGATCAGGGCGCGCAGCCGCTTGTGGCCGCGGGCCAGCTCATGTGCGTTCGCCATGGGGCCTCCCAGGATCAAGAGGTCGCTGCGGGCGGCCGGATACTTGAGCCAGTCGGTCCTGCCATTGCGGGAACAACTCGCTGGCGAGCGCGCGCATCGTGTCGAGCGCGGCAGGGGCGACTCTGCCGGGCGGCTGGCGGTGCTCGACCCGATGCACCGGCAGGCCGCGCGTTGCGGCACGTGGATACGCTTCTATGGCCGGCACGTCGGTGGCGAGCACGCGGATGCCGGCGCTGTCCTGGAACAGGTCGCGCAAGGCCTGCTGGATCAGCCGTGCGTTGGCGGACACCGGGTGGACGCGGTTGATGAGCAAGTGCAGCGGCGGCGGTTCGATGCCCAGGTGCCGGTACGGCGCAATGTCTTCGAGCAACTGCATGGTGCCGCGCCGCAGCTCGCGTGCCGCGAGGATCTCCGGCGTGACGGGCGACAGCGCGAGATCGGAGGCGAGCACCGCCATCTCCAGCAGCACGGAACGCGCGCCCTGGGTGTCGATCAGCACCAGGTCGTAGAGGGGAGCAAGTGCTGGCAGCAGATGCCGCAACCGCAGGCGGCCATCCGGCGCATGCAGCAACAACGTGTTCAGCTCGCCCCGGTGGTCGTCGGACAGCACCAGGTCCAGGCCCGCGATGATCGTGCGGGACACGAGCTGGCCAAGGTCGCGCTCGTTGAAGGCCAACAGCTCATAGATGCCGCCCGGCGCGCGCTGGGTCAGTTCGTAGTAGGAGGACAAGGTGGGCTGCACGTCGAGATCGAGCAGCAGCACGCGCAGGCCCGCGTCCGCGGCGAGCCCGCCCAGGTTGGCGGCCGTCGTGGTCTTGCCGACGCCGCCCTTCGTTGAAATGATGGACACGACCTGCATGGCGCTCTCCGGCTGGGAATGGGAAGTCCGCGGGAGAGCGGGTCAGGTCCGGTGGTTGAGGCGCTCGGCGATCCACTGGTCGATTTCGATCGAATCCCAGCCGACAGCGCGCACGCCCAGGCGCAGCGCCTGAGGGAACTGGCGCTTCTTCATCAGGTTGTAGATGTGGGCGCGTTTGAAGCCGGACTTCGCTTCGACTTCATCGAGCCGCAGGATGCGGCGCTCGTTCGGCGGGAGTACAGGGGTCTGCGACATGGCGGTCACTCCTGAACGCTCGGTGGCGTTTGTTGGCGTGACCTCTATTCAATAGACCTGGCTGCGGAAAGACATTGCAAATGCAATCTCCGCGATTGCACATACAAGCTGGATAACCTCATGCGCTTGCGCTACGAACGTACCTCTTAGCGTTGGCGAACTTTCCGTTTAAGGTGCGCTCAGTGATGCCCATGGTGCCGCCGTAGTGGGCGACCAATGCAGAGACAAGGGCCTCCTGCGTTTTGAAGCTGGAATAGGGCACGCCTGAAGGCGACTGGCTCAGCATCAGCGTCAACATCCCTCCAATGATGTTGAGATAGGTCGTTTCCGCCCGTTCGCTGATCTCGCATTGCTTGGATGCCAACAGCACCGAGGATTGCTTGAGTAGCGTGTCGTGCTGCTCCTGCAGTTCTCGCATCTCACGTCGGGCTTGTTCAAGCGCGGCCTGAAGGGCCAGCCGCTCCACGAGGATCGCCTGTCCTGTTTCCATGGTGATGAAAGGATGCGCCATGCGTTCGCCACGGCTGAACAGAAATCCTGGCCGGTGCTCGGGATAGTGGGTGCGCATCCAGCGTTTTAGATCGACATGGCGAACAGTCAGATCCAGAGAATTGAGCAGCTTCGGATCATTGAGCGTGATCCCGTTCTTGCCGTAGGGCAGCTCTCCGTTGAGGATGCCGTCATAGATACGTTCCGAGTGCAGCCGGCACTCATTCCATCGAGGGCAGTTCAGCGACCGAGGCAGGACACGCGGTGACGCGATCGTGGCCAGGATCATCGGGAGATACCGCAGCAACCCAGCCCATCGGATGGCCGCCTCGATGGGACGATAGAACACCTTTGATGTTGAAATGTCCTTGTGCATGTCTTCGTCTCCTTTCGGGTGCGCTACATCACCGGCTCCTTTCTTGCCCAAGGGCTGTTGTGTCGTTATGGCCTGCGACGGACGCTTGAGGCGATGCCCTAAGCGAAGGCGGAGGAGGCCATTGGCGTCCGCCGCAGGTGGCCTTGTCTTGCTTGATATGCAAGAATCGATCAGTTGCCGGCCCATCGAGCGATGAGGACGCAAGCTCGATATTGGCGCTCACGGTACCAGCGTCATAGGTGGCGCAAAGCCCATCAAGACCGATTTGGTATAGTCTGATATCCAGACGGTTCAAGACCAGCGAGTTGAAGCGTTCGACGCCCCTACGTCCAGTTGGTGACTGGAAATCAGCGGTTAGTGATGCATCGCTCCACATGCTGATATATCGACAAAGTATCTGCCGCAGTACCAGTGACCCTGCCAGGTTGCCCCAGCACATAGGAGACGGAGATGGCTGAACATTCCCATGAACATCAACATCACACATCCGGTCAGATGGGTAAGCACGGCCGACCATACGCCAAGTTCTGGGTGAACATGGTGTTGGGCCTCGTCGTCATGTACTTCGTAATGTTCAGCATGATCGACGGCGCCAGGGACTTCAGAAACAATCTCAACATGCTCTACATGGCGGTCACTATGTGGGCGCCAATGGGCATCTTCATGCTAGCGACAATGCCCGGCATGTTTCCAAACCGGCGGCTCAATCTCGTGCTGTACGGCTTGTTTGCCGTTCTCACACTCGGTTCTTTTGCCGCTACCCGTGCTCAAACCGGAATCGGCGATCGACAGTTCATCGCGTCTATGGTCCCGCACCATTCGGGAGCGATCCTCATGTGCCGCGAGGCGCAGCTCTCAGATCCGGAACTCGTCAACCTATGCCAAGCGATTTCCGATGGCCAGCGCGCGGAGATCGAGCAGATGAACCGGATTGCTGCACGCCTTCGTTGAGGCTGGCTGCCACTACACTGGCGCCGCGTTGCGCTCCGGCGAAGTTAGCCGCAGCGATGTAAAGATGAGTACTTGCGGTGTTCCGATGCCGGCGGTTGTGTCCTACAGCCGTCCAGGTGCCAGGCAGTCCACGCGACACCACCCCGCGCTGCCTGCGGAGCGAGCGCAAGTCATGATCGTCGCAAGTTGGAGTTCGATAGCGAACCCGCTCAGCAGCTGGACGCATCAGGCGTAACGACGGGTGGATGGATCATCCTTGGACGCTGGTGGAAGTGGTTGGATGAACTTTGTTGCCGAGGGCGAAAAACAAGGCTATAATTGAGTTCTTCGCTGATCACCACAGTGGAGAAAGTGATTGGGAAACAGAGACTTAGCGCTCTAGTGCATGACTCGTCTCCCGCTCCAGATTTTATGGGCAGTGTCTTCACACTGCGCATGTTGCAAGAAAGGGCCTGCGGGCCCTTTTTTCATTTCCGCGGCGACAATCACACATTCGCGACAACAACCGGAAATGGCCTGCATGACGACACCCCCGCGAACGGCGGCACAGGACGAGATCTGCGCCCGATACGGCATGCAGGGCATGGCGCCGGAAGAGATGGTCGCGGTCGCCCTGCATACCCTTGGCGCCATGCCGATTTACGGCACGCGCATCGCGTTGCCGCGTGACGGCACCGTCAGCTGGTTCATCCACGGCGGCGAATACTCGAACGCCGACGACTTCTACCAGCCCCTTCACACCGCGCATCTGGCGACGCTGCTACCGCGGGTCGTCGATTACCTGCGCCTGCCGCCAGGCGCGAAGTTCATCATCGACGACCAGGGCTACGAAGACGTGTGGATGGACGCCTAGCGGCGTATCAACCCAGAAGGGAGCCGGGCACGGCGCCTAGGCGGCGACCTCGGCCAGGGTGTCGGCCGCATCCGCGAAGTACGCCGCGATTTCCGCCTGAGTCCGCAGCCGTGCCGCCTCCAGCGCCTGTCCCCCCATCGCGCTGCCTTCCACCGAAAAGAACGTCAGGCGCTTCAGGCCGATGGTGGCCAGCGCCACTTTCAGATAGGGCGTCAGGAAATCCGGCTGGCGCGCCTCGCCCCCGGAGAACAGGCCGCCCGACGACACCGCCACGAACACCGGCTTGTCGGCCAGCACCCCGATCTTGCCTTCGCGCGTCACGGTGAACGTGCTGCGCACCCGCACCACGTGATCGATCCACACCTTCAAGGCCGAAGGCACGGTGTAGTTGTGCATCGGCGTGGCGATGACGACGTAATCGGCCTCGACCAGCGATTGGATCAAGCGGTCGGACTGATGCAACGATCCGGCGGGATCGCCGTCCGGATCGGAGGGCGATCCCAGCGCCCACGCGTATTCGGCATCCACATGCGGCAGCCGGTTGGCGTCGATCTCGACGAGGTCGCGGCCACGCGCGGCATCCGCCCGCGCCAGGCCATCGACGACGAACTGCGACAGCCGGTGGCTTTCCGATTCCGCGCCGCGCGGGCTGCAAGTCAAACGCAGGACGCTCATGCCGCTTGCTCCCCCAGCACCTTGCTGAAACGCATCGCCCCAGTCAGCAATCCCTGACGGAAGTAGAAGCGCTGCGCCAGCGCATTGGCCAGCCCGGTGTCCAGCACCAGCTTGGCGCAGCCGGCCTCGCGCGCCATGCGTTCGAGCGCCTGCAGCAGGGCGGCGCCATGACGCGCGCCACGGCTGCGCTCGGTGACGACCAGGTCGTCGACATAGAGGAAGCGGCCATAGATCAGGTTTTCCTGGAAGCGGTAGCCGGCCAGCGCGACAGGCGCGTCGTCCTCCCACACCGCCAGCAGGGCGTAATGCTCGTCGCGCATGCGCGCGACGCGGTCGGCGAAATCGCGCTCGTCGGCCAGGTGCGGGCGCAACTCGCGCATGACCGGAAAGCAGGCGCGCAGCGCCTCGGCGGATTCGATAGGGCGGATGTCCTGTTGACTCATGAGGATCCTGTCTTGAAAGAAACCACCCGCCGCCAGGGCGGGCACAACCATGATGCTAAGGAAGCCATGCCATAATTTGAAGAACCATAAATTGACCTTTCGACTAGGCCATGACGCCCTCTTCCCTTGCCAGCCTGCCGCCCGCCGCTTCCGGCGACGAACCGCTGTACCGGCAGGTCTACGAGCGCTTCCGCGGCGCGATCGCCCAGGGCACGCTCAAGCCGGGCGACCGCATCCCGTCGGCGCGCGCGCTGGCCAAGGACCTGGGCGTGGCGCGCGGCACCATCGAGATGGCCTATTCGCTGCTGCACGCCGAAGGCTATGTGCAGCCGCGCGGCCAGGCCGGCACCGTGGTCACCCCCGGCCTGCAGGCGCAGGCCGCGCCCCGGCCGCTGCCGCCGCCCGCCAAGGCGGACCCCGACATCTGGCGCCAGCCACCGACGCTGCTGCCGTTCCAGATGGGCCTGCCGGCGCTGGACGCCTTTCCGCGCAAGATCTGGGCACGGCTCGGCGCCCGCCACCTGCGCGCCACGCAGGCGGCCGACCTGTCCTACCCGCCCGCCGACGGCCTGCCCGCGCTGCGCACCGCGATCGCCGCGCACCTGCAGGTCGCGCGCGGCATCCACTGCTCGCCGGCGCAAGTGTTCATGACGTCCGGCTATCGCGAGAGCCTGAACCTGGTGATCCAGGCGCTGCTGCAGCCCGGCGACGAGGTCTGGGTGGAAGACCCCGGCTACCCGCCGACGCGTGAGCTGTTGAAGCACTCGGGCCTGACGCTCGCGCCGGTGGAAGTCGATGCCGAAGGCATCATGGTGGCGCAGGGCATCGCGCAGGCGCCGCAGGCGAGCGCCGCGGTCGTCACGCCCGCGCACCAAAGCCCGCTGAGCGTGACGCTGTCGCTGACGCGCCGTCAGGCGCTGCTGGAGTGGGCCGAGCGCAATCAGCGCTGGATCGTGGAAGACGACTACGACGGCGAGTACCGCTACGTCAGCCGGCCGCTGCCGGCCCTGAAGAGCCTGGACCGCCACGGCCGCGTGCTCTATGCGGGCACCTTCAGCAAGGTCATGTTTCCCGGCATCCGCCTGGCCTACCTGGTGGTGCCCGAGGCCCAGGTGCGGCGCTTCGAGGATGTGAACCGGGTGCTGGGCAACGGCATTCCGGGCCTGACCCAGGCGCTGGTCAGCGCCTTCATGCTGGAGGGCCACTTCGCCCGCCACATCCAGCGCATGCGGCGGCTCTATTCGGAGCGCCGCAACGCCACGGCCGCGGGACTGGCCAAGGTGTTCGGCCCCGCCATGCCGATCAATCCGCAACCGGGCGGCATGCATCTGCTGGTGCGGATGCAGGGCCACCAGACGGACCGCCCGCTGGCGCAACGCATGGTCGAGCACGGCATCTATGCGCACGCCCTGTCGCGCTGGACGACCGCCGCCCCATGCGGCGCCGGACTCTTGATGAGCTTCACCAACATCGAGTCCCAGGAGCGCGCCGAGCAGCTCGGGCGCCGCATCCTGGAACTGATGTAGCGACCCGCGTCTTGCCCATGGGCAAGACGACGCCGCCGTCCGCCTCAATCCCGCTTACTTCAACCCGGCCTTGTCCAGGCCGAACGCGGCGTCGGCGGAGCCCGGCTCGGTGCGGAAGGCGACGTTCAGGCGGTTCCAGCCGTTGATGCCCACCACCAGGAAGGTGAGATCCGAGATTTCGGCTTCGGACAACTGGCCGCGGACCTGTTCGTACACCGCGTCGGACACGCCATGCGGGTGCAGCGTGGTCAACGCCTCGGTCCATTCCAGCGCGGCGCGCTCGCGCGGGCTGAACAGGGTGGACTCACGCCAGATGGCGATGTGGTGCAGCCGCAGCTCGCGCTCGCCGCCGATCTTGGCCTGCTTGATGTGCATGTCCAGGCAGAAGCCGCAGCCATTGATCTGCGAGGCGCGGATAGTCACGAGGTCATTGAATTCCCGGATCACGGCCGTCTTTTTCAGCGCGGTGCTGAAGTCGAGGTAGTGCTTGGACAGTTCGGCGGAAACCTGGAAGTAATTCAAACGCTGGGTCATGTCACGGATACCTTTGTGGGAGCCATTGCGGACGACATCGCCGCATGCCCACATAGTGCCGCCAGCGGCCGCGGCGAAAAAGCGCCAAGAATCACCATTTGGCCTGGGCCATAGGGCCTGGGCACGTCCGCTTGCCCCGGCCGAAAATTACGGTATACTCTCGCCTCTTCGCAGTACAGCAGTATCCGCGCGGGAGTAGCTCAGTTGGTAGAGCGCAACCTTGCCAAGGTTGAGGTCGCGAGTTCGAGACTCGTCTCCCGCTCCAGCAGATGCGCCGTTTCATGAACGTCGCCGCATCGTTGGAATCATCCGCCGGATCTGCTTATTGAAACGGTTCGCCAGGCACCATCGGCACCGCCTTCTTGCACGACAGATTCCTGTCGATCCCATCCCCGACTGTCTAGCTTTGCCGCATTGCATCCCGCATGCCTGCATCGTTGCGGCTACTTTTTTTACCTGACGCCCCGGCGAGCCCGCACAAGTCCTAAAAACTGTGTATAATCGCTGTCTTTGGTGGACACGGCCTCTTTCAAAAGCAGCCGACAAAACAGGTTCATCAAACGCAGTGCCCCCGCGGGAGTAGCTCAGTTGGTAGAGCGCAACCTTGCCAAGGTTGAGGTCGCGAGTTCGAGACTCGTCTCCCGCTCCAAATACAAAAAGGAAGCACCGGCCTATACCGAGCTTCCTTTTTTCTTGCAGTACTGGCGCAATGGCAGAGTGGTTATGCAGCGGATTGCAAATCCGTGTACGTCGGTTCGATTCCGGCTTGCGCCTCCAGTATTTCTCCCCCTGCATCTCGTTACCCATCCCTACGCCCAGTCAATCGTTTGATTGCTAAGGTGACGCCGTTTTCATTCGACGACGATCCCATGCACAGCAATCAAAAATCGCGACGCGCCCGCCCCACCCTGCTGGCCTTGTCCGCCGCCACGCTGATGACGCTGGCGCCGCTGGCCGCCGAGGCCGATTCCGACCGCCATCACCGCCATGGCCATGGCCATGGTCATGGTCATGGCCGCGGCGAGTATAAAGAGAAGTACTGGGACGGCGCCTGTGAAGTCGAGCGCAAGTGGAAACGCAACGGCGACTACCGCGAAAAGCGCAAGTGCCGCGACGACTACCGCTACGGTTACGCGCCCCAGCCCGTGCTGGTGCCGGCCATGCCCGCGCCCGCCATCATCATCAACCCGCCCCCCATCATCATCCGCCCCTGACCATGGATCCCTCGGTGAAAGACGCCATCGCCCGCTGGCCCGACGTGCCCGCGGTGTTCGGCTGGCTGTCGCTGGATCCGCGCGGCCGCTGGCGCCTGCATCCGCAAGGACAGGCCGCCGCGGGCGGGCCGGGCGAGTCCATCACCAATCCCCAGATCCAGGGCTTCATCGACCGCAATTACGAACACGACGAGGCCGGTCGCTGGTTCTTCCAGAACGGGCCGCAGCGCGTCTTCCTGCGGCTCGATGCCGCGCCGTACGTGCTGCGTCTCGATGACGCCGGCCGCGCCCTGCTCACGCACACCGGCCAACCGGTGGGCGCGGTCAGCGGCTGGTGGCTGGATGACGCCGGACAGTTGTACGCCATGGCATCGCAGGGCCCCGGCGTGGTGCTGGATCGCGACCTGCCGCCCCTGATGGAACGGCTCGTCACGGACGACGGCGCCGCCCTGCTGGACGTCATCGATCGCCTGGCGCCCTCGCAATCGCTGCGCATCGCGCTGCCGGGCGTCTACGACGCGGCGCCGCTGCGCCTGATCGACCGCGCCCAGGTGCCGGACAGCCTGGGTTTCCAGGCCAACCCCACCGCCTGATCCGGCGCGTTCGCGCAAGACGGCGCGCCGGCGGCAAGCCGCCCGCTTCAGAACATGCCGTTGCTGTTGGCGGATTGCTCGGGAATCGGCTGCACCGCGTCCCAGTGCTCGACGATCTTGCCCTGCTCCAGCCGGAAGATGTCGATGATGGCGTTGCCGCGCGACCCCGGTTCGCGCACCGCGTGCACATGCAGGATCACATAATCGCCATCGGTGAAGACGCGCTTGATCTCGCTTTTCGACTGCGGGTATTTGTCGCGCAGGAAGGCGACGAACTTGCGGAATCCCTCGGGTCCATCAGCCGCGTTTGGATTGTGCTGGATGTAGCGGTCGCCCAGGTACTTCACGGCGGCGTCCGCGTCTTTCTGGTTCAGGCCCTTTTCATAGAAGGCCAGCACGGCCGCCTTATTGGCGGCCTCTTGTTCGGTCGAGGCCTGGACGGCGGGCGACAGGGCGACGGCAAACAGGACTGCGCCGAGGACACGCGTGATGAACGACATGGAATCTCCAGAAAAGCCAAGGCGGCCGGCCCATTCTAGGTGCCGGCCGCCTTGCGGGCGATGCCCAATCCAGTAGACAGTTTGATGCGCGAGCCGATCAGCCGCGGCCGCTCTTGAGCAGCGCGAACTTGCCGTCGCCCAGCAGCGCCAGGACCGCGGCGGCCACCGACAGGAACACCGGATACTCCCAGCCGCCGTTGGGGTTGCTGAAGCCCCAGCCGTTGCCGAAGTGCACGGTGGAGGCAACGAACAGCTGCACCGCGGCGATCACGGCGATCCAGCGCGGCCACACGCCCAGGATCAGCAGCACGCCGGCGCCGATCTCGAAGAAGGTCACCGGATACGCCAGCCAGCCGGCAAAGCCGATCTTGGCGAAGAACTGCGCGGTGCCCGGCAGGGTGAACACCAGCAGCTTGGTCAGGCCATGGGCCAGGAACATCACGCCCAGCGCGATGCGAAGCAGGAGCGCGGCATAGGGCGCGGTACGGGTATCGATCATTGCATTCTCCGTGAGCGAATCGCCCAGGACGGGAAGATTCTTCATGGCCGCTATTCTTGCGATTCCAAAAACAAAGATAAACATGCAAAATCGCAACTTATTGTTCCCCGTTAGGTAACAATCATGGACACCCATACCGCCATGCAGACCTATGCCCGGGTGGTCGAACTGGGCTCGTTCGCGGCTGCCGCGGACAAGATGGGCCAGGCCCGTTCCGTGGTCACGCGCCAGATCGCGCACCTGGAAGAGAAGTACGGCGTGCGGCTGCTGAACCGCACGACCCGCAAGCTCAGCATGACCGACGCCGGCCGCGCCTTCTACGAGCGGGTGCGGCCGATCCTGGCCGAAGTGGCCGACCTGGAACTGTCGCTGCAGGCCGAGGGCCAGGCGCCCAGCGGACGCCTGCGCGTCAGTGCGCCGGTGTCGTTCGGCATCCTGCACCTGGGGCCGGCCATCGCCGAATACCTGCTGCGCTATCCCGACGTCATCATCGACCTGGACCTGAACGACCGCGTGGTCGACCTGGTCGAGGACGGCTACGACGTCGCGGTGCGCATCGGCCCGCTGCAGGACTCGTCGCTGGTGGCGCGGCCGCTGGCGCCGCAGCAGTTGCTGGTGTGCGCCGCGCCCGCCTACCTGGCGCGCCATGGCGTGCCGCAAACGCCCGACGACCTGAAGCAGCACCGCTGCCTGCATTACGCCTACGCCAGCACCGGCAACGAATGGCATTTCGAGAAGGACGGCGTCACCCACCTGGTGCGGGTCAACGCCGCCCTGCGCGCCAACAATGGCGACGTGCTGCGCACCGCCGCGCTGGCCGGACACGGCGTGATCCTGCAGCCGGAATTCCTGGTGGGCGAGGACGTGCGCGCCGGCCGCCTGACCGCCCTGCTGCAGGACTACGCCCACACGCCGATTTCCATGTACGCCGCCTATCCGCACCGGCGCTTCCTCTCGCCCAAGGTGCGTTCCTTCGTCGAACACCTGGAAGAACGCTTCGGCAGCCGCGCGCCGATGGCGCCCGCGCGACGCGCCAGCCGTCGCCGCAGCCGTTAGAATCGTAGCCATGACCGCCAAATCGCCCCTCGAATACTTCCCCGCGCCGCGCCGTGCGAACTTCTGCAGCCAATGCGGCTCGCCCGTGAACCGCCGGGTGCCCGAGGGCGACAACCGCGAACGCGACATCTGCGATCACTGCGGCGCGATCCACTACCAGAACCCGCGCCTGGTGGTGGGCACGGTGCCGGTGCTGGACAACCGCGTGCTGCTGTGCCGGCGCGCGATCGAGCCGCGCTACAACACCTGGACGCTGCCGGCCGGTTTCATGGAGCTGGGCGAGAGCACCGCGCAGGGCGCCGGCCGCGAAACGCTGGAGGAATCCGGCGCGCGCATCCGGCTGGGCGAGATCTACACCATCATCGACGTGCCGCAGATCGAGCAGGTGCACGTCTTCTACCTGGCCGAAGTGCTGGGCCCCGAGCTGGATCCCGGCCCGGAAAGCCTGGAAGCCCGCTTCTACGACGAGGCCGAGATTCCCTGGGACGACCTGGCGTTCCGCACCGTGGCGACCACGCTGCAACGCTATTTCGAGGACCGCAAGCGCGGCACGTTCGGCCCTCACCACTACACCCTAGAATCGCACCGTTGAAGCTGCCCTGGCTCGCCGCCGACACGCCCTTTCCGCCGGCGGAATTCGCCCTGACGGATCCGGACGGCCTGCTGGCGGCCGGCGCCGACCTGTCCACGCCGCGCCTGATCCAGGCCTACTCGAACGGCATCTTCCCCTGGTATTCCGAGGGCGAGCCGATCCTGTGGTGGAGCCCGGATCCGCGCATGGTGCTGGCCTGTCGCGACTTCGCGCCCTCGCACTCGCTGCGCAAGCTGCTGCGCCAGATCGCCAGCCACGAACACGAGGCCGCGCCGCGCATTGAGGTGCGGGTCGACACGGCCTTCGCCACGGTGATGGCGCACTGCGCCGCGCCGCGCGATGGCCAGCCGGGCACCTGGATCACCGCCGCCATGCGGCAGGCCTACCTCGCCTGGCACGAGGCCGGCTACGTCCACAGCATCGAAACCTGGATCGACGGCGAACTGGCCGGCGGCCTGTACGGCATCAACCTGGGCCGCATGTTCTTCGGCGAATCGATGTTCACGCGCGCGCCCAACGCCTCCAAGATCGCGCTGGCCTACCTGGTGCGCTACGTCAGCGCGCAGGGCGTGCAGTGGATCGACTGCCAGCAGCAGACCCGCCATCTGGCCAGCCTGGGCGCGCGGCCGGTGCCACGCTCGCGCTTCCTGCAACACGTGCGCGCCGCCACCGTGCAGCCGCCGCTGGCCTGGTCGCGCGGACGGCTGGACAGCACGGGGCGGCTGCTGCCCCTGGCGGCCGCCTGACGGCCGCCCCGGCGCCTGGCGCCGCGCTCCGTCCCCCCACATCGCGAGCCGGGTTAGGCGTTAATATGTAGTCGTCCCCGTCACGGACTTGGCGCCGGACACCGGGATCCCACATGAGCCAGCTCAAAGAATTACCTTTCTCCACGCTGCAGTTCTACGCGACCGCTCCCTACCCTTGCAGCTACCTGCCGGGACGCCAGGCACGGTCGCAGGTTGCCGCGCCCGGCCACCTGATCAACGCCGGCACCTACTCGCAACTGGTCGAGCAGGGTTTTCGCCGCAGCGGCCTGTTCACCTACCGCCCGCACTGCGACAGTTGCCACGCCTGTGTGCCGGTGCGGGTCGACACCGCCGGCTTCGCGCCCAACCGCAGCCAGCGCCGCGCCTGGCGCGACCACCGCAACCTGCAGTCGTTCGTGGCCGAGCTGGCGTGGTCGCCCGAGCATTACCGGCTCTATACCCGCTACCAGCAGGGCCGCCATCCCGGCGGCGGCATGGATGAGGACAGCCGCACGCAGTACGCGCAATTCCTGCTCACCAGCCGCGTCAACACCCGCCTGGTCGAATTCCGCGATCCCGCGGGCGTGCTGATGATGGTCTCGATCATCGACGTGCTGGACGACGGCCTGTCGTCCGTCTACACCTTCTACGATCCCGACGTGCCGGGCAGCCTGGGCACCTACAGCATCCTCTGGCAGATCGAGCAGTGCCGCACGCTCAACCTGCCCTGGCTCTACCTGGGCTACTGGATCGCGGACAGCCAGAAAATGTCGTACAAGGCCAGCTTCCATCCGGCCCAGTACCTGATCGATGGCGCCTGGGGCGAACCGCCCGCGCCCGCCACGCCCGGCCCGGCCGCCTGATCCGCCCCGGCGGCGGCGGCCCGCAAGGGCGGCCAAAGACGCTTTACAATCCCGCTCCATGTCGATCCTCTTCCACGCCTATCCCCTGGCCCGCCCGGCGCTGTTCGCCATGGACGCGGAAACCGCCCACGAAGTCACCCTGTCGGGGCTGCAGCGGGCCTACGAATGCGGCGCCACGCGCAAGCTGCTGCACGCGCAGCCCAAGGCGCCCTGCACCCTGATGGGCATGCAGCTGGCCAACCCCATCGGATTGGCGGCGGGACTGGACAAGAACGGCGCCTATATCGACGCGCTCGGCAATCTGGGTTTCGGTTTCGTCGAGGTCGGCACGGTGACGCCGCGGGCACAGCCGGGCAACCCCAAGCCGCGCATGTTCCGCCTGCCGCGCGCCAACGCGCTGATCAACCGCCTGGGCTTCAACAACCAGGGGCTGGACGCGTTCCTGGCCAACGTACAGCGCAGCCAGTGGCGCAAGCAGGGCGGCATCCTCGGCCTGAACATCGGCAAGAACGCCGACACCCCGATCGAGCGCGCGGCCGACGACTACCTGATCGGCCTGGCCGGCGTGTACCCGCACGCCGACTACGTCACGGTGAACATCTCGTCGCCCAACACCAAGAATCTGCGGGCCCTGCAAGGCGGCGACGAACTGTCGGCGCTGCTGGCGCAACTGGCGGACAAGCGCCGCGCGCTGGAAGACCAGCACCAGCGCCGCGTGCCGATGGCCGTCAAGATCGCTCCCGACCTGACCACGGAACAGATCGACGCCATCGCCGACGCCCTGCCGCGCCATGGCATCGACGGCGTCATCGCCACCAACACCACCCTGTCGCGCGATGCCGTCACCGGCATGGCGCACGCCGAGGAAGCGGGCGGCCTGTCCGGCGCGCCGGTGCATGAGCTGTCGCTGGCGGTGATCCGCCGGCTCAAGCAGCAGCTGGGCGACAGCCTGGCGATCATCGGCGTGGGCGGCGTGCTGTCGGGCCAGCAGGCCCGCGAAAAGATCGAGGCCGGCGCCGACGCGGTGCAGTTGTACACAGGCCTGATCTACCGCGGCCCCGCCCTGGTGGGCGAGTGCGTGCGGGCGGTGGCCCGCCGGGCCTGATCCCGCGCCCCGGCCACGCCGGGGCTTTCCAGGACGAACCTCGCGGGCGGCCATGCTGCCCGGGCGGCGCCCGCGCGCGCCCGTCATCCCGCGGGGAAAATGGGCAAAAAAAGAGGCCACCCGAAGGGTGGCCCTAATTCCAGCTCTGCTCTGTCACTCAACAGTACTACATTACTGCGATTTGCGCAGCATCGCGCGCCAAATACTTAGGCGCTGCGACGGCTGCGGCTGGCGACCTTGGTGGCGGCGTCGGCGGCATCCGTCGCGGCCTTGAAGGTCGCGTTGGCGGCGGCATTCAGGTTGGACTCGGCGACTTCGGCGGCCTGCTTGGCGGCCTTGGTCAGCGAATCATAGGCGCTGTTGGCGGTGGCCAGCGACGACTTGATCAGGGCGACGGCGCTTTCCGAACCCGTGGGGGCGTTCTTGGAGAACTGCTCGACGGCGTCGCTCAGTTGCTGTTGGCCTTCGGCGATTTGTTCTTCGGTCAGCTTGACCAGGTTGCCCTGCACGCCGGCGACGATGTCGTACACGTGCTTGGTGTAGGCCAGGGCCTTTTCGGCGCCCGGCTGCAGCAGGCCCGAGGCGAACGCCGCGGCTTCCTGCGGGTCCTTGACTTCGGCGGCTTGCTGCGACTTCTGGGCGACTTCGTCCAGGGTGGCGCGCACGACCTTCAGGTTCAGCTCGACCAGCTTTTCGAAGCCGGCGAACACGGCCGATTGGGCGGCCACGAAGGTGTTGATGCTGGCTTTTTGACGGTCCAGGACTTGTTGCGGGATAGCGCTCATAGAATTGCTCCTTTTAGGGGTAGCCGGAGGCTCTCCGGCAAGTAAGGATGGTGTCTGCGACGAAATAAGGAACGTGCGCGGAAACTGGTACTACAAGCTACCGCCGGCCCGTTTGATGCACTGCACAATTGATATTCTACGGGCCTAAAAAACCTTGTCAAGCAATATTGGTGCAACGCAACAACTATTTGCACATTAACAGTGCAAGCGCCGGTGCGGGGTTGATCCAGCACAAGGATTTCCCATGATTCGGGAAATACCGGACATGACGGCGTATCAATTCTTTTCTACACTGCTTGCACGCTGATGACAGACAAACACAAACGATAAGTCAGCGGTCAAAAACACATCGCAGCAAGCAAAACCCTGCAATTGGAGACTTCATGACCCTCATCCCCCGCACGCTTTCGGCCCTGCTCGCGGCCAGCGCCATGCTCGCGGCCGGCGCCGCCCACGCGGAATTCCCGGAACGCCCCATCAACATGGTGGTGCCTTTCGCCGCCGGCGGTCCGACGGACAACGTCGCGCGTTCGCTGGCTGAAGCCATGCGGCATTCGCTGGGCCAGACCGTCGTGGTCGAAAACAAGGGCGGTGCGGGCGGCACCATCGGCACCACCCAAGTGGCCCGCGCGCAGCCGGACGGCTATTCCGTGCTGCTGATGCACGCCGGCTTCTCGACCGCGCCGTCGCTCTACAAGAATCCGGGGTACGACCCCTACAAGAGCTTCGAGCCGATCGGCCTGGTGGTCGACGTGCCGATGACCATCATCGCGCGCTCGGACTTCCCGCCCAACAACATCCAGGAACTGGCCGACTACGTCAAAAAGAACAAGGACAAGGTCTCGCTGGCCAACGCCGGCATCGGCGCCGCCAGCCACCTGTGCGGCACCATGCTGGTCGAGGCGCTGGGCGTGCAGTTGCTGACGATCCCCTACAAGGGCACCGCGCCGGCCATGAACGACCTGTTGGGCAAGCAGGTCGACCTGCTGTGCGACCAGACCACCAACACCACGCAGCAGATCGACAGCGGCAAGGTCAAGGCCTACGCCGTCACCAGCCTGCAGCGCGTGCCCACGCTGCCCAAGCTGCCGACCATGGACGAGTCCGGCTTCAAGGGCTTCGAAGTCGGTATCTGGCACGGTATGTGGGTGCCGAAGGGCACGCCCAAGCCGGTGGTCGACAAGCTGGTCAAGAGCCTGCAGGCCGGCCTGGCGGATCCGAAGTTCCAGGAACGCATGAAGCAGCTGGGCGCCACGGTGCTGACCGCCGACGCCAATCCGCAGGCCCTGGACGCCAAGGTCAAGCAGCAGGTCCCGCAGTGGGCCGAGCTGTTCAAGAAGGCCGGCGTCGAACAGCAGTAATTCAGGGCGGGCCCCGCCAGACGGGGCCTGCGCTGCGCATCGCGCCTGACGGATAGTTTCGCCACGGCCATGAAAAAGCCCCTCGGTTGCTGAAACCGGGGGGCTTTTTCATGGCCGTGGCAACGCAGTCGATCAGGTGCGCATCGCTTCGGCCGCCATGCCCAGGCCGTTGAAGCCGCTGGACACCGAGGGCTCGTAGCCCAGCGCCTCGGAAATGCTGGCGGCCGTGTCCACCAGGGCCTTGATCCAGTCGTCCTGCAGGCGCTCGGCGGGCGCCGAGATCGACAGGCCGGCGACCAGCTTGCCGGTGTCGTCGAAAATGCCCGCGGCGATGCAGCGCACGCCCAGTTCCAGTTCCTCGTTGTCGCGCGCGTAGCCGTGGCGGCGCACCAGCGCCAGCTCGCGCTCGAGGCGGTCGAGGTCGGTCAGGCTGTTGCGGGTGTGGCCGGCCAGGCCGGTGCGCAAGGCGTAGGCGCGCACCTGGCGGGCGTCGCCGGTCGACAGGAACAGCTTGCCGGTGGAGGTCAGGTGCAGCGGCGCGCGGCCGCCGATGGCGCGCACCACCTGCATGCCCGAACGCTCGCTCCAGGCGCGGTCGATGTAGACGATTTCGTCGCCCTGCTGCACCGACAGGTTGATGGTCTGGCCCGTGAGCTTGTGCAGCGACCGCATCGCCGAAATGGCGGCCTCGCGCACGTTCAGCCGTCCCTTGACCAGCGAGCCCAGCTCCAGCAGGCGCATGCCCAGCTGGTACAGGCCGTTATCGACGCGCTCGACATAGCGGCCCACGACCAGGTCGTTCAGGATGCGGTGCGCGGTGGAGGCATGCAGGCCGGTGGTCGCGGACAATTCCTTGAGCGTGACGGGATCGGGCTGCGCGGCCAGCGCATCGAGCAGGCGCATGGCGCGCTCGATGACCTGGATGGCAATGGGACTGCCCGAAGCGCCATCGGCCTCGGCGTCCAGGGCGTTGCGGGTGGAAGAAGGACGGGACATAGGAAGGAAGGGCTAGCGCGGCGCCACCGAAAGAGACCAGACTTGCGGCAACGCAGCAAACAGTTCTTTCCCGTATTGTGAAATTTACCGGGCTATTTGGCAACCGTTTTTTGGCTCGCAAACGGGGGACGCGCCCCGTTTCCCTTGCCGCCGCCGGCTCAGGCCGCGGGCGGCGCCAGCTTGCCGCCCAGGCGCAGCACCTCGGCCCGCAGGAAGGCCAATGCCTCGGCCGCCGCCTCGGGTTCGCCCTTCACGCCCAGGTCGATATGCGGCGTGCCGCCGGCTTCGCCGACGCTCGGCAGGCTGAAGGCGCGCACGCCCGGCCAGCGGCTTTCGACGGTCTGCATGGCCGGCGTGATGCGCGATTCCGGCATGCTGAACACCAGGAACGAATGCTCCGCGTGGCGGCGCGTATGCTGCAACGCACGATAGCGCGTATCCAGGGTCCATTCGAGCATCGGCCAGGCCATCACGGGAAAGCCCGGCACGAAGGTATGGTCGCGGATGAAGAAGCCCGGGATGCGGTTGTACGGATTGGGCACGATCTCGCAGCCCTCGGGGAACACGCCCATCTGCAGCCGTTGCTGGTTCTCGGGCGCGCTCATGTCGGCCGTGCCCTGCCCCTTGGCCGCCATCTCGGCGGTGCGCAGCGCGATCGCCTGCTCCGCCTCGGGATGCAGGGCCAGCGGCAGGTCCAGGGCCGCCGCCGCGGCCTGGCGGGTATGGTCGTCCGGCGTGCCGCCGATGCCGCCGCAGGAAAACACCACGTCGCCGGTGGCGAAGCTGCGCCGGTAGGCGGCCACCAGCACCTCGCGGTCATCCGGCAGGAACTCCGCCCAGGCCAGTTGCATGCCGCGCGCGCCGAGCAGCTCGACGACCTTGGAAAAATGCTTGTCCTGGCGGCGGCCCGACAGGATTTCGTCGCCGACGATGATGAGGCCGATGCGGCGGGAGGCGGATTCTGCTGCCATGTCCGGTTCCAGAATTTGGCGGTTGAATGAAGGCGAAGGCGCCGCGTCAGGCGACGTCGATGGTGCGTTCCTGGCGCAGCCGCTGGAGCGCGTCCAGGCCGTAGTGCGCGTAGACCAGCGCCGAGAACACGGGCAGGATAATCCAGGCGGGCGGCAGCAGGTTCAGCAGCGAGCAGATCAGGCCGATGATCCAGAAGCCGCCGTTGTGGCGCTCCAGGATGAGCTTGCGCTCGGCCGGGCTGGCGTGCTCGACGATGGCGTCGACCCGCATCATGCGCGAAAAGGCGAAGGTCCACCAGAAGATCGGCAACACCAGGGCCATCGGCGGCACCAGCCACAGCGGCATGGTGAACAGCCAGCCGAGCACGAACGCGCCCGACACCCAGATCGCGTTCCAGACGCTGACGGAAGTGGCCAGCTTGCCCTGCCGGCCGAGGCCGGCGTACTCGCGGTGGCCGACGTGGCGCAGCACCAGCGGCATGACGAACACGGCCGCGATCGCCAGGCCCAGCACGCCCGACAGCGGCAACAGGATCGACACCGCGATCACCGGCACCAGGTAGATCTTGAGCGAGAACAGCCCCATCGCCAGCAGCCATTCCTCGGTGCGGTTGATGAAGTCCCAGTGTGAAGCCTGGGCGGCGAGCCAGTCGGTCAGGGGCGTCCAGAACAACCAGAACAGCAGCACCACGCCGACCAGCGCGATCAGGAATGGCAGCAGCACCGCGAACAGCATCGTCGGATGGCATTGCGACACCAGGGCGCGCTTGAACGCCAACCCGACGCCGCTCGCGGCACGGGCGAAGCGGCCGGTTTCGGGCGGCGGGGAATCAGTGCGCAAAGCGGTCATCGTAGGACGAAAGGAAGGTGATCATCCCGGGTATGATAGTCAAACACGCCCCCCTGCGCTCGTATGACATTACTTGTACCCGGCTCCGACCTCACCGCCTTGCGCGCCCAATTGGCGGCCTCGCCCGACGCCTGGCTGGTCGCCTGTTTCTGCGCCGCCTGGTGCGACACCTGCGAAGAATACAAACCCAAGCTGCGCGCCCTGTCCAGCGCCCTGCCGCGGCATGTTTTCGCCTGGATCGACATCGAGGACCACGCCGAATTGCTGGGCGAGGTCGACGTCGAGAACTTCCCCACGCTGCTGATCCAGATCGGCGGCCGCGTGGTGTTCTACGGCCCGATGCTGCCGCACATCGGCCATCTGGAACGTCTGCTGGAAAGCCTGGACGAACGCAGCGCGGCGGTCACCTCGGCGCTACCCGATTTGCCCCGCCTGCTCGCCGCCTGACGGCCACGCCGGGCCGGAGATCCACTCCCCCCGGGGAGGCTCGGCCCAATTCGCCGTTATTGCTGCAACAAGGCGCCGATGGCTTGCGCCGCCCCGCGCAGCAGCGGCACGATCTCACGCACCCGGGCGTCCGTCATGCGGTTGTGGGTCGCGGCGACCGTGACAGCGGCCAGCAACAGACCACTCTCGCCATACACGGGGACACCCAGCGCGCTGATGCCGGGCACCGCGCGATTGGCGATGTGCGCGTAGCCAACCTTTGCCACCAGCGCGCAATGCGCGCGGACATCGTCGGCATCCAATTCCCCATATGCCCCAAGCCGCGGCGCAACGGCCTCGATGATGCGTTTCTGTTCCGCGGCCGGTAACGCCGCCAGCAGCGCCAGGCCGCCCGCGCTGACCCCCAGGGGTTGGCGGCTGCCCAGCGGCAGTGCCGGCGTCTGCACGGGATAGGTCCCCTGGATGCGATTGATGCAGACGGCGTCGTCGCCGCTGCGCACAAACAGGAACGTCGTATCGCCCGTCACGCGGGCAAGGTCCGCCAGGGTGGCCGTGCTCAGGTCGCGCAGATTGAAACGATGCGCCGCCGCCAGGCCCAGCTCGAACACCAGGGGACCCAGCCGGTAACGACGGGTCGCGGCATCCTGCACCGCCATCCCTTGCGCGACGAGCGCCTTCAGCAGCCGATGCATGGTGGGCCGCGTCAATTGCGCGGCCTGCGCCAGATCGACCAGCCGCAGGCCGACATCGGCCTGGCGCGCCAACAGCTTGAGCACCAGCACCGCCCGGGTAATGCCTTGGGCGCCATCGACCCGCGCAAGGGAATCATTCATGCCATTCCAATTAGTGGAATTATTTTCGGTTGTGTTGCGAGTGAATTTATCGCAACGCTAGCATTTATCGCCAGTAGCAGGAGTATTTCACTGAATCATTGGTCTCCATTTAATTCCAAATAATGGAATCAACCGTGAATTGCTCCCGCGTGTTTCCCCACATGGAGCCTGCCGATGAATCACCCCTCGCCCGTCTGGTCCGCTCGCGATCGCGTCGCCTACGAGCCGATTACCCAACGTCGCCCATTCGTGCTGCCCGACGGCGCGCGCGTTGCCGTCTGGACCATCGTCAACGTGGAAAACTGGCTGCCGCAACACGCGATGCCGCGCGCCGTCCTGCCTCCGCCGATGGGACAACCGTTGCTGCCGGACATTCCCAATTGGTGCTGGCACGAGTACGGCATGCGCGTCGGCTTCTGGCGCTTCCTCGAGACCTTGGGCGCGCGCGGGCTGAAGGCCACGTTGGCAATCAATGGCACCGCCTGCCGCGAATACGCCCAGGCTTGCCAGGCGGCGCTGGAGGCCGGCTGGGAATTCATGGGCCACGGCCATGTGCAGCAACCGATGCACCGGGTGGCGGACCAGGCCGCGGCGATCCGCGACACGATCGCGGCCATCCGCGATGTCACCGGCCGGGCGCCGCGAGGCTGGGAAAGCCCCGGCCTGACCGAGACGGATGACACGATCGACCTGCTGGCCGCCGCCGGCATCGAATACGTGGCCGACTGGGTGCTGGACGACCAGCCGGTGCCCATCAGGACACGCACGGGAAGCATGCTGTCGGTGCCCTACACCGTCGAACTCAACGATGTCGTCATCTCCGCCGTGCAGCAGCACCGGTCCGAGGAATTGCTGATCCGAGGCCGCGACCAGTTCGACCAGCTCTACCGGGAAGGGGCGAGCATCCCGCGGGTCATGGCGATCTCGATCCACCCTTATCTGACGGGCGCGCCACATCGCATCCGCTACCTGGCCGAGCTGTACGACCACATCCTGTCGCACCCGGATGTGTGTCTGTGCACCGGCGGCGACATTCTCGATATCTATCGGAATCAAGCCGACCAACCCGAGCAGGCCTAGCCCGGAGCCGAACATGGACCTTCCCCGCGTTCTCCTGCTGGCCACTGGCGGCACCATCGCCATGACGCCCGGCGCCGATGGCGGCATCGCGCCCGCATTGGACGCCCATGCCCTGGTCGCCGCCGTTCCGGACCTGGCCGCGGTGGCCAGCCTGGAGGTCATCGCTTTCTCCAACAAACCCGGGGCGTCCCTGACGCAGCAAGATCTCGCGCAGCTGGCGGCGTTGATCGAGGAGGGATTCGCCCGCGGCTGCCAGGGCGCGGTGGTGGTCCAGGGCACCGACACCATCGACGAGACTGCCTTCGCCCTGGAATTGCTGGCGCGCCGCCCGCTGCCCATCGTCGTGACCGGAGCGATGCGCGGCGCGGCGGCGCCGGGCGCCGACGGCCCCGCCAATCTGCTGGCGGCGGTCACCGTGGCTGCCGCCCCCGCGGCGGCCGGCATGGGCGCGCTGGTGGTGCTTGGCGACCAGGTGCATGCCGCCCGCCATGTGCAGAAAGCGCATACCACGCTGCCGTCGGCCTTCCATTCGCCCGGCCGGGGACCGCTGGGCACGCTGTGCGAGGGGCGCCTGCATCTGCACGCCCGGCTGACGCCGCTGCCCGCGCTGCGGTCTCCGCGCCAATTGCAGGAAGCGCCCATCGCGTTGCTGCGCATCGGCCTGGACGACGACGGCAGGTTGCTGCCCGCGCTTCCTGACCTGGGCTTTCGCGGCGCGGTCATCGAGGCGATGGGGGCCGGCCATGTGCCGGGCCACCTGGCCCCGCTGCTGGGCGACCTGGCGGCGCGGATGCCCGTCGTGCTCAGCACCCGGGTGGCCGCCGGTCCGGTGCTGCGCGCCGCCTATGCCTTCCCCGGATCGGAAAAGGATCTGCTGTCCCGCGGGCTGATCCATGGCGGCGCGCTGGGTGGCCTGAAGGCGCGCCTGCTGCTGCGCCTGCTGCTCGCCACAGGCGCTTCCCCGGAGGCGCTGCCCGCCGAATTCGCCCGACGCTGCGACGCGCTCGCCTAGGGCCCATCGACATTCAAAGGAGACTGCCATGCAAACGCGCCGCTACGCGCTCGGGATGTTCGCCGTACTGCTTTTCTCATATGTCATCAACGCCATCGACCGGCAGCTGTTTTCAGTCCTTGCCACGGATGTACGCAACGCCCTGGGCCTGACCTTGCCGCAGGTCGGCCTGGCTTCGACGGTCTTCACGCTGGGCATGGGCCTGGCCGGCATACCCACCGGCTATCTGCTGGGCAAGGTGTCGCGCAAGTCCGTCACGCTGATCGGGCTGGTCATCTTTTCCGTGGCCACCTTCCTCACCGCCTATGCGAAAGGACTGCCGGACCTGCTGGCCTACCGGTTCATTTCCGGCCTGGGCGAAGCCATGCAGCTGACGGCGCTGCTCGCCATTGGCACGAGCTACTTCCTGCAGCACCGGGCGGTCGCCGCGAGCTCGCTGAATTTCACATTCGGCATCGGCGCCATCATCGGCCCCAACCTCGGCGCCGCGATCCTGGCCGCAAGCCACTGGCAGATGCCCTTCATCGTTTTCGGGCTGTCGGGCATCATCGCCATCATCCTGATCGTGCCGCTGGTCAAACCCTGGTTCAGCGAAGCACAGGCGCTGCCGACGCAGGCCGAAGACACCGCCAGCCCGGCGGCCGGGACAAGCCTGTGGGCGCGCACGCCGGTCATGCTGGCCATCGCGACCGCGTTCGCCGGTCTGTCGATCTATGGCTATCTGGGCTTGTATCCCACCTACCTGCGCGAAGCCCTCGGTTTCAGCCCCAAACAGGCGGCGGGCGCAGTCAGCTTCTACGGCCTGGGCGCCCTGCTATCGTTGCTGGGAGGCTGGCTCGGAGACCGCTACGACTACCGCAAACTGTTGTTCGGGTCGCTGCTGTTGTCGGCGTTGGCCGGAGGACTGCTGTTCACCGACCTGGAGAAATCGCTGAGCGCGCACGCCGCCATGTCGTTCATCTTCGGCGCCGCCATCAGCGGCATGGTGTATGCCAACCTGTCGGCCGGCATCATCAAATCCGTCAGCCGGGCCAAGGCGGCGCAGGCCTCGGGCCTGTTCGTGGCCAGCCTGTATGTGCCCGCGGCCTTCGCCGGGTATCTGCTGGGCCAATTGAAATTGACGCTGGGTTGGACTCAGGCCGGCATTCTCCAGGTAACGGGCTGCGCGATCCTCGCGGCATTGTTCTCGATCGCGGCCGGCGTGCGGCGCCCGGATCCGATCCCCACAACGACAACGAGCGCCCCATGAACGCCGCATCACCGTTGTCTTGAAACAAAAAAAGCGTCCATCAAGGACGCTTTTCCTTTGGCGCGGGCCGCATCGGCGATGCGGGCGCGCAGCGCTGCCGCTACTTGCGGCTGCCGCCCAGCAGGACGGCGATCTGGCGCTTGGGCGCGGACGAATTGCCACCCTGGCGCGGCGCGTCGGGCTCTTCTGCCGGGGCCGACGACGTCGACGGCTCGTAGGGCTTGAGGAAGAAATCGTCCACCGGCTGGCGCGACGATCCGCCGCTCGAACGGCGTTCCGACGAACGGCCACGCTCGCGGCCGCCTTCGCGCGGCGATGCGGCGCGCTCTTCGCGGCGGCCATGGCCATGATGGCTGCGCGCGACCAGGTCGGCGGGCAGTTCCAGCGTGCCGCGCGGCACTTCGCGCTTGATCAGCTTTTCGATGTCGAGCAGGAAACGCTCTTCGTCGCCCGTGAACAGGGCGATGGCTTCACCGGTGGCGCCGGCGCGGCCGGTACGGCCGATACGGTGCACGTAGTCTTCGGCGTTGTACGGCAGGTCGTAGTTGATGACGCAAGGCACGCCGGCCACGTCCAGGCCGCGCGCGGCCACGTCGGTGGCGACCAGCACTTCCAGTTCGCCGGCCTTGAAGGCTTCGAGCGCCTTCATGCGGTCGGCCTGGGTCTTGTCGCCGTGGATCGATTCGGCCTTGACGCCGTCACGCTCGAGCTCGCGCGCCAGGCGCGCGGTGCCGATCTTGGTGTTCGAGAACACGATGACCTGCTTCAGGCCGCGCGACTTCACCAGGTGCACCACCGCCGCGCGCTTCTGGTCGCCCGACATCTTGTAGGCGATCTGCGTGATGGTGTTGGCAGTGGCGTTGCGCGCCGCGACTTCGATTTCGACCGGGTGGTTCAGGTACGAACGGCCGAGCTTGCGGATTTCGTTGCTGAAGGTGGCCGAGAACAGCAGGCCCTGACGCTGCGCGGGCAGCAGGCGGATGATGCGTTCCAGGTCGGGCAGGAAGCCCATGTCGAGCATGCGGTCGGCTTCGTCCAGCACCAGGATGCCGACCTGGCTCAGGTTCACGTTCTTCTGCTCGACGTGGTCGAGCAGGCGGCCGGGCGTGGCCACCAGCACTTCGCAGCCACGGCGCAGCGCTTCTTTCTGCGGACCGATATCGACACCACCGAACACCACCGCGGAACGCAGCGGCGTCTGCTTGCTGTAGCGCTTGACGCTTTCGTAGACCTGGTCGGCCAGCTCGCGCGTGGGCGTCAGGATCAGCGCGCGCACCGGGTGCCGCGCGGGCGAGGCGCTGGTGTTGGCCAGCGGCATCAGGCGATGCAGGATGGGCAGCGTGAAGGCCGCCGTCTTGCCGGTGCCGGTCTGGGCCGCGCCCATGACGTCGCGCCCTTCGACCACGACGGGAATGGCTTGCGCCTGGATCGGGGTGGGCGTGGTGTAGCCGGTTTCGGCGATCGACTGCAACAGCAGGGGATGCAGCCCGAAGTCGGAGAACGTGGGCGTAGGCGCGGGCGCTTCGGCGGTGGGTGCTGCGGATTGAGTGGATTCAGTCATCAGGGTTTGGCAGATACCGGGACCAGTGGAAAAGAACAAAACGAGAGTGCTGCGAGCACTGCACGACATATGCATCGGGACAACCGGAACGCGCGCCACGCTCGCGCGGCCACGTGCAAACCACCCCGAGGCACAAGCGCGTCGCGGGCAATCAGCACCCTGCCTTGCAGGCCAGGTGGCGCATTCTGGTTTCGATACTTATGAGGGCAGTACCAGGCCCGGATTGCTGTGGATAACTTAATTTTAGCGCAGCCGGACGCCGGGGCGGTCAAGCCAGTGCCTGGGGGCGACTCCTTTGGCCTGGCGGAAGCTCTTGCTGAAATGGCTCAGGTTGGCGAATCCGGCGGCCAGCGCGGCGTCCGTGACGCTGTAACCGGCCTCCAGCATGGACGCCGCGGCCTCCAGCCGGACGGACTTCAGATAGGCATGGACCGAACGGCCGGCCACCTGGCGAAAGCCCGCCTTGAGCTTCTTTTCGCTCAGGCCGACCTCGCGCGCCAGCCGCGATACCGTCCATTCCTCGCCGTAGCGGACCTCTATCAGGCGCCGCGCCTGCCCCAGCTGGCGCCGTTCGCGCGGCGCCACCGGGGGCTCGCCAGCCGCGTCGCTCATGGTTTCCAGCACGATGGCCAGGGCTTCGAGCGCCTTGGCGCGCATGTACAGGCGGCGCGCGGTGTTGTCCTCATGGAGGCAATCCAGCACGTCGCCGGCCAGCCGCAGCAGGCCGGGCGGCGCGGGAAAGCCGGCCATGAGCGACCCCATGGCCGGCACGCTGTGATCCAGCACGAAGGCGCCGCGCAACGCGGCCAACGGCCTGCCGCCGGCGCGCAACAGCCCGGCAGGTGAATAACGGATGTCCACCAGACGGACATTCTGCCCGCCCGCCATCTGGAAACGGCCCCGCGCGCCGCGTTCGCCGGTCTGCACCACGGCCATGCCGGGTCCGACCGCCAAGGGTGCCCCGCCCTCGATCGACATGCGCGCATGGCCGTCCAGGAAAACGGCGATGCAGAACATCGGCGGACCCTCGGCATCGACGTCGAGCCCGACGGCGGGGGCGCCGTTCCAGGCGGTCAGGGTCAGGTCCTCGTCGAACGCTTCCTGGCGCGACAGGGCGATCCATTCGCTCGGTATCGACACCGCGGGCAACAGCGGGTGGCCGGAACGGACGGACGATCCGGCGGAGGTACGCGTCATGGCGGCAATGGCGGAATCCAAATTTAGGCCCCGATTTGAACAACGGCAGCACTGAAAACGTCAGCGCGGCGCTCATCAAACAACAATAATTCTCATTAATAATTCTACCGAAAGCCCGGGCCGACAACATGACGACAGCGTTCCCTTTCCGACACACCGCCCTGGCGGCCGCCCTGTGCGCCTTCGCGGCGCCCGCCGCGGCACAGTCCGTCAGCGAGCTGGCCCCCATCACGGTCACCGCCAGCAAGCAGGAACAGTCGCTGCGCGATCTCAACGGCGCCGCGATCGTCGTGCCGGCCGAGGCCCTGCAGGCCGCCCAGGTCGACAACACCATGCAGTTGTCGCGCGTGCTGCCCGGCGTGCAGATGTCCAGCAGCGGCTCGCTCCTGTATCCCATCATCTCGGTGCGCGGCATCACGTCCGCGCAGGACTTCTACAACCCCGCCCTGACGGTCTACGTTGACGGCGTGCCGCAATTGCCGACCTTCACCTCGCAGCTGCTGACCGACGTCGACCGCGTCGAGCTGCTGAAAGGCCCGCAGGGCACGCTCTACGGCAAGAGCGCCATGGGCGGCGTCCTCAACATCGTGTCGCGGCAGCCGGGCGACGATCCCTACTTCCGCGCCAGCGCCGGCGTCGCCAGCCGCGACGGCTACCTGTTCAAGGCCAGCGGCGGCGGGCCGCTGGTCGACAACCTGCTGTACGGCTCGGTCACCGCCGTGGCGAACGACGCGCCCGGCCGGCTGGACAACCCCGCCACCGGCGCCAGCCGCGTCGGCGGCGCCTCGGCCAATGCGGGCGCCGCGCGCCTGCGCCTGGCGCCCGCCGGCAGCCCCTGGGAACTGGGCCTGGCCATCAGCGGCGAATGCACCCGCGCCAGCCAGGACGCCTACGTCCCGTTCGACGATCTCCACGCCAGCCACGCGTACACCGCGCCGGGCATGCCCGCGTCGCTGGCGGATTTCTACCAGAAGCGCTGCGGCAACAGCCAGGCGCTGACCGGCCGCTACGATTTCGACGGCTGGCGCCTGAACGCGGTGGCGGCCTGGCAGGCCCTGCACTACGACCGCCACTACCCCATCGGCCCCAGCTACACCAGCCAGCCCGAGCGCTGGCGCCAGCAGGTGCAGGAGCTGCGCCTGTCCACCACCGGCCAGCGCGCCGTCGACGGCGTGCTGGGGCTGTATCGCCAGCGCGTCACCCAATCGCGGGCGGTGTTCAACCAGATGCAGGGGCCGATGCCGCTGGACACGCTCCAGGTCGACTCGCGCAACACCAGTGAATCGCTCGCCGCCTATGCCGACGCCACCTGGCATGCCACCGACGCGCTCGACCTGTCGGCCGGCCTGCGCTATTCCCGCGACAAGGCCGCCACGCGCTATGACGGCCAGGCGCTGGATTTCGCCACCTTCGGCCAGGCGCCGTTCGGCGGTTCGGGCTCCAGCGCGGGCAACAGCGTGCTGGGCAAACTGTCGGCCGGCTACCGGCTGTCGCCCGAGTGGCGTGTGTATGCCAACGCCGCGCAGGGCTACAAGCCGGGCGGCTACAACCTGGCGCCGTCCAATCCCAGCGACGCCCGCCCCTACGGCAAGGAAAAAGGCATGAGCTACGAGGTCGGCACGCGCTATGACGGCGACACGCTGCGCCTGGGCGCCGCCGTCTACCGCACCGACATCCGCGACGCGCAGCTCTATGTCGGCGGACTGGGGCAGCAACACCTGCAGAACGTCGGCAACACCCGCGCCACGGGCGTCGAGTTCGACCTGGGCTGGGACGTCTCGGCGCAGTGGACGCTGGGCCTGGACGGCTTCGTCAACCACACCACGTTCCGCAGCTTCGGCGACGCCTCCGCCTGCCAGGGCTGCGACGGCAACCGGGTGCCGTTCTCGCCGGGCTATGGCCTGACCGCCAGCGCCAGCGGCCACTTCGACACCGGCATCGGGCGGCTGTCGCCGACCTTGGCCGTGCGGCGCATCGGCGCGCAGTTCTTCGACATCGCCAACACCCTGCGCCAGGACGCCTACACGCTGGTAGACCTCAGCCTGGCCTGGCGCATCCGGCCGCAGGTCGAGGCCACGCTGTATGCCAACAACCTCACCGACAAGCGCTACCGCACCTTCGCCTTCGCTGGCGGACCGATGGGCAACTTCGCCCAGGTCGATCCGGGCCGGACGGTCGGCCTGAACGTCGCCTTCGAATACTAGGATCGGCTTCATGCGCCCAGATGTGCCCGCGCGCCTGCCCACGGCGCAGGTGATCGCCGCCATCGGCGGCATCTGCATGGCCCAAAGCCTGGTGAGCGGCATCGCCTTCCAGGGCGTGCCCGCCTTGCTGCGCGACAGCGGCGCGCCGCTGGACCAGATCGGCCTGGCCTACCTGGCGTTCCTGCCCTGGGCGCTCAAGTTCCTGTGGGCGCCCTGGATCGAACGCTACCGGCTGCCGGCGGGCCATGCCGAGCGGCGCACCCGCCGCATCGTGCTGCCCGGGCAATGGTTGCTGGCCGCGCTGCTGTTCCTGCTGGCGGGCCTGGGCCAGCCCGCCATGCCCGTGCTGCTGGCCATCCTGGGCCTGATCTCGTTGACCGCGGCCACGGTGGACATCGCCGGCGACGCGTTCGCCGTCGAACAGCTGGCGGAGAACCGACGCGGCTGGGGCAACGCCACCCAGGTCGGCTCCAGCTATCTGGGCATGTTCCTGGGCGCCGGATTGTTCGTCATCCTGGCAGGCAGCTACGGCTGGCGCGTGGCGGCGGCCGCCATGGGCGGACTGGTCCTGCTGTTGACGCTGCCATTCGCCCTGGTGCGCGAGCCGGCGCGCACGGCCCAACCGTCCGCGCACCGCCCCAGCCTGGCGCATGCGCTGGGCCGCCCCGACGTGCGCCTGGGCCTGGTCATCACGATCGTGTTCCAGGCCGGCTCCCGGCTGGCCTATGGCATGACGCCCCTGCTGCTGCTTGATCGCGGAGTGCCGCTGGCGTCGGTGGGCTGGATCAATGGCGCCGGCGCGGTCGTGGCGGGCCTGGCCGGCACCCTGCTCGGCGCCTTGATCCTGCAGCGCCTCGCGGCGGCGCGGGCGGTGGTCGTGGCCTTGGCCCTGCAGACCGTGGCGCTGGTCCTCTTCCTGGCCGCCGTGCTGGCGTCATCCTGGCTGCCGCACGCCGGCCCGCATTGGCTGGTGGCGCTGGCGTTGCTGAAAGCGGCAACGGCGGCCACGGGCTTCGTGGCCTTGTACGCCTTCCTCATGGGCCGGGCCTCGCCAGCGCAGGCCGGCGTCGACTTCACCCTGTTCCAGTGCGCCGACGCCATGATCGCCACGATCGGCGGCGTGGCCGCCGGCTGGCTGGCGCAGCACTGGGGCTATGACGTCTGCTTCGGCGCCGCGGCGGCCTTCGGCGCTGCCGGGTTGCTCGCCCTTCCTATCCTGATGCGGCGCCTGGCGCCGCCCTTTCCCCCGGAGAATGAACATGTCTGAACGCACCGTGGTCATCGCCGGCGCCGGCGTTGCCGGGCTGGCCTGCGCCTGGTGGCTGACGCGGCACGGCTGGCGCGCCGTCATCGCGGAACGCGCCGCGCACCTGCGCGATGGCGGCTACATGATGGGCCTGTCCGGCCCGGGCCTGCTGACCGCGCGCCGCATGGACCTGGTACCGGCGCTGCGCGCCGTGGAACGCGAGATCGGCGAAAACATCTACCGCGACCGCCGGGGCCGCGAAGTCATGCGGATCCGCTATCGCGAACTGCTGAAGGAACTGGACTGGATCACCTTGCGCCGCACGGACCTGGTGCAGGTTCTGCATGGCGCGGTGCGCGACCACGCCGAGATCCGGCTGGCGACCACGGTCGCCCACTGCGCCCAGGACCCGGATGGCGTGGACATCACGCTGTCGGACGGCAGCCAGTTGCGGGCCGACCTTCTGATCGGCGCGGACGGCGTGCGCTCGGCATTGCGCGCCCAGGTGTTCGGCGCCGACGATCCCCCGCTGTCCGCGCTGGGCTATCGCTACGCCGCCTACGACACCGAGGACGACACTGGCATGGCGCGGGACTTCGTGTCCTACGCGGCCCCCGGCCACCAGGTGGAATACCACGGGCTCGGCGGCGGCCGCAAGGCGGCCCTGCATGTGTGGCGCAGCCATGAGCACGGCTGGGTCGAGGCGCCGCAACGGCTTGGCCTGCTGCGCGAACTGTCCCGCGACACGCACGCGGAAGTCGGCCGGCAGCTGGCCATGCTGGCGCAGGACACCCCCATCGTCATGGACGACCTGGCGCTGGTCGAACTGCCCTGTTGGCATCGGGGCCGCATCCTGCTGGCGGGCGACGCCGCACATAGCCTGTCCCTTATTTCTGGGCAGGGCGCGGGGATGGCATTGGCTGGCGCCTACGTGCTGGCCCAGGAACTGGGCAGGCTGCCGCTAGAACAGGCGTTGGCGGCCCACGAGCGGCGGTTGCGGCCGGTGATCGACAGCCTGCAGCAGCGCAGCCGCAAGCTGGCGCCCGTCTATGTCCCGGAATCGGCATTCGCCTTCGGCTTGCGCAACACGGCCTTGCGGCTGCTGCCCAGGCTGATCCTGAAGCGCTATTTCCTCAGTGGGCTGAAGTCCGAAATGGAAGCCGCCGCCGCGCTGGGCTGACCGGCCTCAACCCGCCAGCCAGCGCAGGCCCCACAGCATCAGCATGCCGACCACGATGACCAGCACCGCGCTGCGGGTGCGCAGGAAGACCAGGATGGCGACGATGCCGGCCACCAGCTTGTAGTCGAAGATGGGGCCCAGCCCCGCCTTCCAGGGCAGCAGGTCGGGCACCACGATGGCGGTGAGCGCGGCGGCCGGCGCGTAGCGCAGGGCGCGCCGCACGCCGTCGGGCAGCGGAATGTAGTCGCCGAACAGCATGAAGCCGGCGCGCGTCAGCACGCTGCACAGCGCCAGCAGCAGGATGGCGGAATAGACGTAGATCTCGGAGGGCCAGAGGGTCATGCGCGCGCCTTGAAGAAGCGTTCGGCCCACATGCCGGCCACCACGCCGGCGATGACCGCCGCCGCCAGGCCCAGCCGCAGCGGCAGCACCTGGCCGGTCCAGGCGACCACGCCGGCGGCCAGCATCGAGACCAGCATGGGCTTGGAATTGGCCAGCGGCACCGTGATCGCCAGCAGCGCCAGCACCGCCGCGAAATCCAGCGACCAGGCGGCCGGCACCATGGTGCCCAGGTAGATCCCCACGATCGACGACGCCTGCCAGACGAACCAGCCCGGGGCGATGGTGCCGATGAAGTACCAGAGCTGCTCGCGGGTGCCGCGCTCGGCCGCGTCGCCGAAACGCGGCATGAACAGCACGAAGCCCATGTCGGTGGTGAAGTAGCCCAGGCCCAGGCGCTTGGGCCAGGACAGGTGGCGGAAATAGGGTTGCAACGCCGCGCCGAAGATCAGGAAGCGCAGGTTGACCACGCAGCCGGCGGCGAAGATCAGCCACAGCGGCGCACCGGTGGCGATCAGCGGCAGGGATGTGAGCTGGGCCGATCCGGCGTACAGCAGCAGGGTCATGGCCAGCGCCATGGATTCGGTCAGGCCCGACTTGACCATGGCCACGCCGGTCACCAGCCCCCAGGTCGCGGTGGCGATCAGGGCCGGCACGATGGCATGCACGCCGGCGCGGAAGGCGGCGACGCGCTCCTGGCGGACCTCCCGGGGGTCTTCGGTTTCGGGAAACGCTGACTCAGAGGACAACGGCGAGCCCCTGGGGATTCAGACAGAACGACATGGACACTCTGTGGGGAAGGAACCGCACGACAAGCTGCTCGCCAGCCGGGCCCGCGGACGCCAGCAGGCACCGCGCCGGTGCACGAATGGAGCGCTATTGTAACCTCGTCGCTTGATACAATACGGCCCTCAGGTTTAGTGAGGGAGCAAACCATGTCGATGGCTGACCGCGATGGCTTCATCTGGTATGACGGCAAGCTCGTGCCCTGGCGCGACGCGACCACGCACGTGCTGACGCACTCCCTGCACTATGGCCTGTCGGTATTCGAGGGCGTGCGCGCCTATCGCTCCGAGATCGGCACCGCCATCTTCCGCCTCGAAGACCACACCAACCGCCT
Organism: Achromobacter sp. 2789STDY5608621; assembly: GCF_001299375.1. Lineage (NCBI taxonomy): Bacteria > Pseudomonadati > Pseudomonadota > Betaproteobacteria > Burkholderiales > Alcaligenaceae > Achromobacter > Achromobacter sp. 2789STDY5608621. The sequence continues at coordinate 224,196 of NZ_CYTU01000006.1, forward strand.
GTTCAATTCGGCGCACATCTACCAGATCCCCATGCCGTTCGATCGCAACACGATCAACGAAGCCCAGCGGATGGTGGTGCGCGAGAACCAGCTCGAATCCGGCTACCTGCGCCCGCTGGTGTTCTACGGCCCCGAAAAGATGGGCGTGTCGCCCAAGGGCGCCAAGGTGCACGTGGCGATCGCCGCCTGGCCCTGGGGCGCCTATTTGGGCGAAGAAGCCTTGTCGCAGGGCATCCGGGTCAAGGTGTCGTCGTTCGCCCGCCAGCACGTCAACGTGACCATGCCGCGCGCCAAGGTCGCCACCACCTACGCCAACTCGATCCTGGCCAACACCGAGGCCCTGCAGGACGGCTACGACGAGGCCCTGCTGCTGGACACCGAGGGGTTCGTGGCCGAAGGCTCCGGCGAGAACCTATTCCTGGTCAAGGACGGCGTGCTGTGCGAACCCGAGATCGCCTCCGCCCTGACCGGCATCACCCGCTCGACCATCCACGCCCTGGCGGCCGATTTCGGCCTGCGCGTGGTGACCAAGCGGCTGACCCGCGACGACGTCTACATCGCCGACGAGGCCTTCTTCACCGGCACCGCCGCCGAAGTCACGCCGATCCGCGAGGTCGACAACCGCCAGATCGGCTCGGGCCGCCGCGGCCCCATCACCGAGAAGCTGCAGAAAGCGTTTTTTGACATGGTGAATGGCCGCAACCCGAAGTACCATCACTGGCTGAGCAAAGTCTGATCCACGCCGCCCTGCCCGGCAGGGCGGCATTACTGCCCCAACCTACCGATTTACCGGTATTTTTTATTCAGGAAATTCCATGACCGCCGCTGCCCCGGCCGCCGCCCCCCACGAAGTCATCGAAGTCGGCGCCGAAGACCTGCCCGTGTTCTGTCCGGGTCCCAAGGCCCCGCTGTGGAGCATGCACCCGCGCGTCTTCCTGGACGTCGCCCGCAACGGCTCGGCGCGCTGCGCCTACTGCGGCGCCGAGTACAAGCTCAAGCCCGGCACCGTGCTGCACGGTCACCACTGAGACCCGCCGCCCAACAGCCATCCGTCCCGCCATCATGTTCGCCACGCCCGAAGAAGCAGAACACGCGTTCTACGAAGCCCTTGAGCAGGGGGACACCGTCCGCCTGATGCAAGTGTGGGCGGACGACGAGGAAGTCGTCTGCATCCACCCGGGAGGCCTGCGCATCGTCGGCCACTCGGCCGTGCACGAGTCCTGGCAGCACGTGCTGGCGAACGGGCCGCTGCACATCCGGCCATTGCGCCCGCTGGTCATGCTGAGCATGATGTGCGCGGTGCACGTGCTGGTCGAGCAGGTCGCGGTGCGCACGCGGGAAGGCACGCAGTTCGCCAACTGCTACGCCACCAACATCTATCACAAGGGTCCCACGGGCTGGCGCATGGTCATGCACCACGCCTCGTCGGCGCCCACCGAAGCCGGGGTGCTCGACTTGCACGACGTGCCCGACATGCTGCACTGATCCGGGTCGACTTTGGCTGCTGCACGTTTCGACACAACGCCCTGCCCTGTTCCCTCCTGGCTGCCCGGAGGCGATGCCCAGACGGTGTACGCCGCGCTGTTCGCGCAGTACCACCGCATCGCCTTCGTGCGCGACCGGGTCGAGACGCCCGATACCGATTTCGTCGATTTCGACTGGACCGGGCCGGGGCTGTTCCCGCACAAGGCGGCCGACGGCGCGCCCGTGAGCGGCCAGCAGCCCGTGGCCAACGGCAAGACCGCCGCCGCGCGCTGGATGACCGACGCCGACTGGAAGTCGCTGCCGCAGACCGCCGACACGCCGGCGCTGCTGCTGTTCCACGGCCTGGAGGGCGGCAGCACCAGCCGCTACGCGCAATCCATCGCGCATCATTTCCGGGCGCGCGGCTGGATCGTGGTCATCGCGCACTTCCGCGGCTGCTCCGGCGTGCCCAACCGCCTGGCGCGGGCCTATTACTCGGGCGATTCGGCCGAGGTCGGATTCCTGCTCAACACGGTGCGCAACCGCATTCCACACGCGCGCTGGCACGCCGTGGGCGTGTCGCTGGGTGGCAATGCACTGCTGAAATACCTGGGCGAGCACCAGGAAGACACCGGCTGGCTGACGGCCTGCGCGGGCGTCTCGGTGCCGCTGGACCTGGTGGCCTGCGGCAAGACGCTGTCCACCGGGTTCTTCAACCGCAAGGTGTACACGGGCCACTTCCTCAAGACCCTCAAGCACAAGGTGCTGGAGAAGGCCCACCGCTACCCCGGCGCCATCGACGTGATGCGCATCGCCCACGCGCGCGATCTGCGCGACTTCGACGACGCCTACACCGCGCCGATGCATGGATTCCGCAATGCGCTCGACTACTGGACGCGGGCGTCCAGCAAGCCGTGGCTGCCGCGCATCTCGGTGCCGACGCTGGTGCTGAACGCGCTGAACGATCCGTTCATCCCGGCCAGCGCGCTGCCCAAGCCGGACGAGTGCTCGCCCACCATCCTGCTGCACCAGCCCACCGATGGCGGCCATGCGGGCTTTCCGACCGGCGCCTTTCCGGCCCACCTGGGCTGGCTGCCGCAACGGCTGGGCCGCTTCTTCGAGACCGGGCTGTAGGCGCCGGGCGGCGCACGCGGCCCGCCCGCGGCGTCAGCCCGACTTGAAGCGTTCCAGCAGCTGGCGTTCCTCGGCCAGCTTGTCCTTGACTTCCTTGATCTGCACGTCGATCTGCGATTGCTCGTAGAAATCGCTCGACATGCCGCGCGCCTGCTGCAACTGCGATTCCGCCGCCGCGAAGGCGCCGGTCAGGACGTAATAGCGCGCCAGGTCGCGGCGCGCCTGCACCGGCTTGCCGGTGCGTTCTTCGCTGTGCGCCAGCATCTGGTAGAGGCTGGGCTCGTCGCTGCCCCATTGCTTGATCCTGCCCCGCAGGTAGTCCTGCGCCTCGGCGTGGCGGCCGTTGCTCTGCAAGGCAGCGGCGTAGGCGATGCCCAGCGCCCGCTGCTCCGGCCAGCGCTTGGTGGCGGCCTGCGCCAGGTCCAGCGCGCGCCGGTTGTCCTTGCGCGCCAGGGCGATGTCGACGGCCAGCTTGGCCATCTGCGCCGAATCGCGCCCGTCGGCGGCGGCCTGGCCCAATTGCCGTTCGGCCTCGTCCAGGTTGTTGCGCTGGAACGCCTGCAACGCCAACCCGTAATAGGCGGCGGAGCGGCGCACGCCGGACAGGGCCTGGGCCTCGTCCTGCAGCTGCTGCGTGGCCGAACGCAGGCTGACCGCGTCACGGCCCTGCACCACGCGCATCTTGGCGCGCACGTACCAGAAGTCGTCGCTGTCGACGTGGCGCGACGGCGGCAGCGAGCGCACGCGGTTCTGCACGTCGGACATGCGTTCGATCGACAGCGGGTGGGTGCTGGCCCAGGAGCCGCCGCCCGCTCCTTCGTTCAGGCGCGAGGCATTCATCAGGCGCGAGAACATCTGCGCCATGCCCTGGGCGTCGTAGCCGGCCTTGGTCAGCATGGTGAAGCCGGCCCGGTCGGCCTCGCGTTCGGCATCACGCGAGAAGCCCAGTTGGCGGTTGATGGCGGCGGCCTGGCCGAACGCGGCCACACCCATCGCCAGGTTGCCGCCACCGCCGGCCAGCGCCGCCAGCAGCGCGCCCGCCAGGCTCGCCAGCATGACCATGCTGTTCTGGCTCTGCTGTGTCATGCCGCGCGCGATGTGGCGCTGGACCACGTGGCCGATTTCGTGCGCCAGCACCGCCGCCAGTTCAGACTCGCTGCCGGAAGAGACGATCAGCCCGGTATTGACGCCGATGAAACCGCCCGGCATGGCAAAGGCGTTGATCTCGGGATCGCGCACGCCGAACATCTCGACCTCGGGCACCGCGCCGGGCGCGAAGGCCGCCAGCTTGCGCCCCATGGTGGTGAGGTACTGGCTGAGTTCGGGATCATCGACATAGGTGGGGTCGCGGCGGCCCTGCGACATGATCGCCTCGCCCAGGCTGCGCTCCAGCATGGGCGAGAGCTCCGCCGAGGAAGCGGCGCCCATCGACGGCAGCCCCACGGGTTGGGCCCAGGCCGTGACCGGCAGGGCCGGCGCGACCAGCGCGACACAGAGTCCGACGATCACGCCCCGCTGCGCAATCGAGCAAATGGATGGCATTTTTCTGCGATTCATGAACCTATGATAGCGATGCGCTTAAAATGTTTCACCGATTGCCCCTTATGAGGTTTCAATGCGCCCCGTCCGTAAAGCCGTTTTTCCTGTCGCGGGCATGGGTACGCGCTTCCTGCCCGCCACCAAGGCGATGCCCAAGGAAATGCTGCCCGTCGTCGACAAACCGCTGATCCAGTACGCCGTTGAAGAAGCCGTCGCCGCCGGCATCACCGACCTGATTTTCGTTACCGGCCGCAACAAGCGCGCCATCGAAGACCATTTCGATTCCGCTCCCGAGCTCGAATCCGATCTCGAAAGCAAGGGCAAGCATGAGCTTCTGGCAATGGTGCGGGGCATTCTACCTGCCCACGTCAATTGCCTCTATATCCGCCAGTCGGCCCCGCTGGGCCTGGGCCATGCCGTGCTGTCGGCCGCCCCGGCCGTGGGCGATGAACCCTTCGCCGTGCTGCTGGCCGACGACCTGATCGACGCCGACACGCCGTCCATCAAGCAACTGGTGGACGTGGCCGTGGCCCGCAGCGCCAGCGTGCTGGGCGTGCAGGACGTGCCGCGCGAAGACACGCGCAAGTACGGCATCGTCGCCGCCCAGGCGGACGACAGCCACGCCGACGGCCGCACCGAGCGCGTGACCCATATCGTGGAAAAACCCGATCCGGCGGACGCGCCCTCGACGCTGGCGGTGGTCGGACGCTACGTGCTCGAAGCGGCGATCTTCGACCACCTGCGCTCGACCAAGCGCGGCGCGGGCAACGAAATCCAGCTGACCGACGGCATCGCCTCGCTGATGCGCGAGCGCGCGGTGTACGCCCACCGCTACGAAGGCACGCGCTACGACTGCGGCAACAAGGCCGGGATGTTCGAGGCGACGGTGGCGCTGGGCCGGAAGTACCACGGCCTGCTGCCGCAATAAGGCGGCTGGCGCCCCCCCTCCCGCAGCATCGGAAGCGAGCGCCCCTGTGGCGCTCGCGGACTTTTGGGCGGGCGTCTAGGCGGAGGCCGCGCGGCGGCCGCGGGCCCGCGCCATGGCATCGCGGTCGGCCTTGCGCAGGCGCCCCTTGGCGGACAGCCGCATCAACGTGCCCAGGGCCACCATCAGGCCGATCACCTCGACCAGCGCGGCCGGGATCCACATGGTCAGGCCGCCGATGGTCTGGTCGGTCTGCGCGGACATGGCGATGGCGCGGCCGCACAGTTCGAACAGGGGATAGATGTCGCTTTCGGTGAAAGCGATGACCGCCCCCGCCACCATCTGCGGCAGCATGGTCAGGATCGGCGAGATCACCCGGCCGCCCGGCGTCATCGCGGCCGGCGGCGCGGGCCGGCGGTCCAGGATCAGGTTCCAGTACATGAAGCCGCTGATCACCACCGACCAGTTCATCACGCGGTACAGCCGCCAGTCGAGCATGGAATAGAACTGCACCGACGGAATCAGCCAGACCAGCACCAGGAACACGAACAGGGTCGGCACGAAGATCTTGTTGGTCAGCACCGCCACGGTGGCGCGGCCGGCGCCGGTGCGCAGGAAATCACGCAACCGGATGCGCCACGACATCGGCAACCCGGCGCGCATGACCTGCCCGGGAAAGGCCGCCATCACCAGCAGCGGGCCAAGGTGATGCAGCACCAGGTGCTGGATGCGGTGGATGAAGAACATGCGCTCGGCGTAGTAGTCCAGGCGCGTGTGCATGGACAGGTACAGCAGCACCATGCCCAGCCAGAACAGCGCGCGGCGCGCGCCCGTCACGTGATGCACGCGCTGGCCGCGCACGAACAGCACGATGGCCACCAGGAAGGAGGCCACCAGCGTGGGAGAGAACTCCCAGGGTATGAGCCATTCGAGACTGTCCATGCGGGTCATCCGGAAAATGCCGACGGGGGCGTGGCGGGCCCGGGCCTGGACGGGCCGGAACACGCAGCCGGGTCGATTGTAGTAGACCCGGCCGCCCCCTGTACGGCTCAGAACCGGTGCGAAATACCCGTACCGAAGCGCGACGTGTGGGAATGGCCAGGGTCGAACTGGTTGTCCAGGGTGTAATTGGACGTGTAGCCGGCGAACGCATAGAGCGTGGTGCGCGGCGACAGGTCATACGTATACCCCAATGTCACCAATTGCGCATTGCGCGCGCTCGAACCGTCCTCCCATTTCCAGTCGGGACGCGCCAGCGACCACTGCACCACCACGGCGCCGTGGCCGACCGGCACGCTGGCGCCCAGCAGCCAGGCGTCGACGGTGCCGCCGCGCGCGAAGGCCGCCGGCCCCAGGTTCCGGCCCAGGTTGTCCGGATCGCCGCCGTCCAGGCCAACGTAGCCGTTGCGCTGGCGCGACCATCCCGCCGACACCTTGAACACCTCGAAGTCATAGGAAGCGCCCAGTTGCACCGCCTGCGGCCGGCCGCTGCTGCCCTGGATCGGCTCGGCCAGGCGCAGCTGGTCCCAGGTGGCGACCGCCAGCAAGGGGCCTTCCTCGTATTTCAGGCCCAGGCTGAGGGCGCGGTTGTTGGCCGCGGTCTTGAAGCGGTTGCTGTCGTCGGCGTCGAACGAATAGCCGATGCCCGCCTGGAAACCCTGCCAGGTGGGCGTGTAGTAGTTGACCAGGTTGCTGAACTGGTAGTTGTCCGAGGCCTTGAAGGTGGCGCCCATGCCCATTTCCTTCCAGGAGGCCAGCTCCAGCGCGTTGCCGTAGGTCTTGCCGACGGTGTACTGGCGCCCCAGGCGCAGGTCGCCGTAGCTGTCATGGGCCAGTCCGACCCAGGCGCCGTAGTTGAACATGCGGTCGTCGTCGGCGCGCTTGCCGGTGGACGGATCGAAGCCGCTTTCGAGCTGGAAGCGGGTGCTCCAGCCGTCGCCCAGGTCCTCGGAACCGCGCAGGCCCCACAGGGAGTCGGTCAGGCCGCCGTTGAGGACGCCATTGTGGGTGCCCTGCCCGGAGGTATGGGTGGTGGCGATGCCCGCATCGACCACGCCGTAGAGTTGGATGCCCGGGCCATCACCGGCCGCATTGGCCGCCAGCGGAAGCCAGGCGGCGCCCGCCATGAGCGTCGTGGCAACAGTCGAGATTTTCATGCTTCTCTCCAGAATCCGGGGTGGCGCCGCCACCACCGGAGGTATTGAATCCGCGGCGGGCGCCTGCCCGCCGCCAGGTGTATCAATAGTGACTATTGCCAGCCATAGCGACGCACCCAGATGCCCTTGAGCAATTGGGTCAGCACGCAGTAGCTCAGCAGGATGCCGACCAGCCAGGGGAAATAGCTCCACGGCAGCGCCTGCAGCTGGAAGTACTCGGCCAGCGGCGAGAACGGCAGGAACAACCCCAGTCCGACCACCATGACCGTCATCAGCATCAACGGCCACGCGGCGCGGCTTTGCAGGAACGGGATCTTGCGTGTGCGGATCATATGCACGATGAGCGTCTGCGACAACAGCCCTTCGACGAACCAGCCGGATTGGAACAACGTCTGGTGTTCGGGCGCATTGGCCTGGAATACGTACCACATGAGCGCGTAGGTGGTGATGTCGAAGATGGAGCTGATCGGGCCGAAGAACACCATGAATCGACCTAGTCCTGCGGGGTCCCATTGCTGCGGTTTTTTCAGCAGTTCCTCGTCGACATTGTCGAAGGGAATGGCGGTCTGCGAGATGTCGTACATCAAGTTCTGCAGCAGCAGGTGGATCGGCAGCATCGGCAGGAACGGCAGGAACGCGCTGGCCACCAGCACCGAGAAGACGTTACCGAAATTGGAGCTGGCGGTCATCTTCAGGTACTTGAGCATGTTGCAGAAGGTCTTGCGGCCTTCGATCACGCCGTCCTCCAGCACCATCAGGCTCTTTTCCAGCAGGATGATGTCGGCGGCTTCCTTCGAGATATCCACCGCCGAGTCCACCGAAATGCCGACGTCGGCGGCGCGCAGGGCCGGCGCGTCGTTGATGCCGTCCCCCATGAAGCCCACGGTGTTGCCCTGGGCCCGCAGCATGCGGACGATGCGCTCCTTGTGCGCCGGCGTCAGGCGCGCGAACACATTGGCTTCGCGCACCGCCACGGCCAGTCGGCCGTCGTCCATGGCCTCGATGTCGGCGCCCAGGTAGACCTTGCGCACCTCGAAGCCGACTTCGCGGCAGACCTTCTGCGTCACCAGTTCGACGTCGCCCGTCAGCACCTTGACCTCGATGCCGGAACCGCGCAGCGCGGCCAGCGCCGGGCCGGTGGACTCCTTGGGAGGATCGAGGAAGGCGATGTAACCGACCAGCACCAGCTCGGCCTCGTCGGCCACGCCATAGGCCTGCTGGGTGGGCGGCAGTTCGCGCACGCCCACGGCGATCACGCGCAGCCCGTCACGATTCAGGTCGGCGGTCACGCGGCGGATGTCGGCGCGGCGCGCGTCCGTCAGCGGATGCACGTCCTTGCCGACCCGCAGGCGGGTGCACACGGAGAGCATTTCCTCCAGCGCGCCCTTGCAGATCAGTTCATGATGCTCGCGGCCGTTCTCGGTTTCGCTGACCACCACCGACATGCGGCGGCGCGAGAAGTCGAACGGGATCTCGTCGATCTTGCGGTAGCGCGCGGCCAGGTCCAGCTTGCGCTCCACTTCGGCATGGCGCAGCACGGCCACGTCGAGCAGATTCTTCAGGCCTGTCTGGTAGTAACTGTTGAGGTAGGCATAGGCCAGCACGTCGTCGCTGGTGGCGCCGTACACGTCGGTATGACGCTCGAGCACGATGCGGTCCTGGGTCAGCGTGCCGGTCTTGTCGGTGCACAGCACGTTCATGGCGCCCAGGTTCTGGATCGCGTCCAGCCGCTTGACCACCACCTTGCGGCGCGACATCCGCACCGCGCCCTTGGCCAGCGTGGCCGTGACGATCATCGGCAGCATTTCCGGCGTCAGGCCGACGGCGATCGCCAGCGCGAACAGCAGCGCCTCGAGCCAGTCGCCCTTGGTGAAGCCGTTGATCAGCAGCACGATGGGCGCCATCACCAGCATGAAGCGGATCAGCACCCAGCTGACCCGGTTGATGCCCTGCTGGAACTGCGTCGGCATGCGCGAGGTCTGGGTCACGCGCCCGGCCAGCTGGCCGAAGTAGGTGCCGGAGCCGGTCGCCACCACCAGGGCGGTGCCGGAGCCGCTGACCACGTTGGTGCCCATGAAGGCCATGTTCTCGAGTTCCAGCGCGTTGGCGGTCTCGACGCGCTGCATGGCGTATTTCTCGACCGGCAGCGATTCGCCGGTCAGGGCCGCCTGGGCCACGAACAGGTCCTTGGCGCCCAGGATGCGGCAGTCGGCGGGGATCATGTCGCCCGCGGACAGCAGCACCACGTCGCCCGGCACCAGTTCGGCCAGCGGCACCTCGATCTGGCGCGAGCCCGAGGCGTGCAGCGTGGCGCCGAAGAAGCGCCGCGCGTCGCCCTCAGCCATGCCGGCGGCGTCGCTGCGCAGCACCGTGGCGGTGTTCTGCACCATGGCCTTCAGGGCCTCGGCGGCGCGATTGGAACGCCGCTCCTGCACGAAGCGCAGCAGCGTCGAAATCACCACCATCGAGCCGATGATGATGACGCCCTTCCAGGACTGGTCGTCGGGCTCGGCCATGTACACGTCCGTCACCCACGACAGCGAGGCCAGGCCGGTCAGCAGCAGGTTGAAGGGATTGCGGAACGACTGCCACAGGTGGGCGTACCAGGTCAGCGGCTTTTCGTGATCGACTTCGTTGGCGCCGTAGCGGGCGCGGGCCTCATCGGCCTGGGCTTCGGACAGGCCGCCACGGCCGCTGCGGAACATCGAGAACAGCGCGTCGAAATCCATGCGCGCCACATCGAGCATGCGGCGGTTGGCGCGGCGCGCGGCATCGGAGGAGTCGGCGGAAGCGGCAAGCTGCCCGCCGCCCTGCTCCAGCATGGGGGAACGCCGGAAGTGGCGCCCCGATCGCCGCAGCCCGGCCGCGGAGGAAAAGAAGGTCTTCAGGAATTTGAACATCGGAGTGTTCCCGTTATTGGTGTTGTTCTGGAAGACACGGGCTGGCCGCCGCCATGCCTTTGCGCGGGCAGCACGGGGCCGCGGCCTGCTCAGGGCAGGCCGTTTCCGCCACGTACAGGCGTGCGCAGGCACCGGGGCGATGTTGCCGGTGTCCGGATCGCGTCGAGGCGCGCCGGGTGCGGAAGGCGGAACGGGAAACTAGCGGAAGAACCGGGGCCGGCGGAACCGGCGCGCGTCGAGCGGGCCTGGCCGGGGGTTCAGGGCTGCGGATTCCGTACGGACCGGGTGACTATCCGGCCAGTCGGCTCGCAAGGGAGAGGACGGGTCAGACAGGCAGGCCGGCGCCGCGCACAAGGCGCAATCGAGGCTCGGGGTCTAAGGCACTGGGCATGGTCTCTCCTGGGGTGGCGGGCGGCGGCGTCAGGCCGCCAGCGGTTGCGCGCCGAAATGCACGTGGCGCACAGCGGGGTTGGCGCTCAGCCGGCGGGCTTGCGACATCAGTTCGCCGCGCAGCTCGGGCGGGCAGTTCACGGTGATGCAGGCCGACGCCATGTTGGGGTCGCGGCCCTGGTCGATCTGCACTTGCGACACGTCGAGTCCGGCCGCGCTGAAGTCCAGGCAGATCTGCTTGCGCAGGGCGCCCAGTTCGTCGCGCGGGCAGATGACCGTCAGGCGCGAGGTGCCGCGGCGGCGGCCCATGGCGGTGGCGCGGTCCACGCCGGCGCGGCGCAGGAACAAGTCGAAGAAACGCATAGCGGCCTCCATTGCGTAATGGGGAGCGGCTTTCGCGCATACGCGCGCACGCAGGCACACGGCGCATGGCGGGCGGGCACGAAAAAGGCGTGCACGAACGCGGGCGCTGCGACTAGCGGCGGTTCTGGCGGTTTACGTTGGGGAGAATCCCGGCAAGCCGTGGGCCTGCACTGCTGCCCGGAAAGAAGCCCGGGGCTTGGGATACAACCGCAACCTGTTCAACAGGCTGCGGCAGACGGAGTTCTGCGTGGTCCTGTCAAACAGCGACGTCGATGCAAGATCGACTACTTTCGCCGGAATCGGTATTCACGAAGACTGCTCCTGGGATGGATAACGGGCGGAATTTTACGCGGGTTTCCACTGATGGACAAGGTTTATGGGCAGAAAAGGCCGCTTTTGTGCAAAAAAGGCGCGGGGCCGTTCCACCCCGCGCCTTCCAACCCAAGCCGCGTCCGTCAGGCGTAGAAATGCCAGCCCAGGTAGGCCGCGAACAAGGCATAGAAACCGCCCACCGCGGACAGCGCCGGCACGCTCATGCCGGCGCGGCGGAAGCGCAGCCACAGCAGGCCGATCGACAGCATGGTGAACAGGCCGGCGGCCAGCAGCGGACCGTCGAGCAGCCAGGGCGTCAGGAAGATGCCGAGCGCGCTGGGGATGGTGGCCTGGATCATCATGGCGCCGGAGATGTTGGCCAGCGCCAGGCGTTCCTTGCCCTGGCGCACCCAGATCAGGGCGTTCATGATCTCGGGCAGTTCGGTGGCGACGGGCGCCAGCAGCAGCGCGGCCACGTGCGGCGAAGCGCCCATGGCGATGCCCAGCACCTCGATCTGGTTGACGAAGACGTGCGAGGCGCCGGCGATCACGACCAGGGCCAGCAGCGTCTGGGTCGCGGCCCAGAACATCGACGGATTGTCGTCGCGCGGCCGCAGCTTGAGCGGCTCGAGGTCTTCGCAGTCGATGCATTCCTCATCGTTGCTCAGCTCGCGCTTGATGTACAGGCCATAGGTGGCCAGGAACAGGATGCCCAGCCAGGGCTTCCAGGCGAAGGCCAGCAGGCCCAGCCCGACCTTGAAGACGAAGATGCCCATGAACCAGGCCTGGTCGCGGGCCAGCCGGCGCTGGTCCGCGTTGATACAGTTGGCCTGCGCGGGTTGGCCGCGGCGTGCGCGCCACAGGGCCAGGCCGACCACGGCATAGGCCAGCGTCGCCAGCACCAGCGGGCCGCCCATGGCGGCGCCGACGCCGATGTCCTTCTGCTCGGGGGTTTCGCCGAACACCACGGCCATGAAGGTCACGGCGCTCTCCGGCAAGGCGGTGCCGAACGCGGCCAGCACGGTGCCGGTCGCGGTGGCGCCAAGCTGGAAGCGATGTCCGACCCATTCGACGCCATTGACGAAGAATTCGCAGGCGAGATAGATCACTGCCGCGGACAGGAAAAACAGGAACAGGGTGAGCAACATATAGACGAGCCGGACGAGCAGAAACCAATTGGCGCGACGCTGCGGCTCGCCCGGCTAGGGTGAACGCAACGCGGCCAAAGGTCTCGCCTGGCTGATCCATGCGCGGGCGGGCCGCGACATGGAGACCGTTAGCGCCATGGAGTTCTGGCGACCGCTACGCGGTACCGAACCACCAAGTCTGTTGACGCTAACTCCTTTGGGGACAAAGGATGGCTACTCCCCAATGACAGTGCGGCGATTGTAGCAGCGCGTCCATGACAGTCCAATGAATCCGCGCCCGCGGCGGGGAAATGGGCGCGGACTGTCGCATCCGCGGCACGGCGAGTAAAGTAAACGGCATCTCAGCTTCCCGCCGGGCCGCGCGCCCCCTGCCCCTCATGAGCCTGCCTCCCGTCGATATCGCCCCCTTCGCCGCCCGGCGCCAGCGCCTGATGGAGCGGATGCGCGCCGACGGGGGCGGCATCGCCATCCTGGCCACCGCGCCCGAGGCCATCCGCAACCGCGACGCCGAATATCCCTACCGGCACGACAGCGACTTCTTCTACCTGACCGGCTTCACCGAGCCCGGCGCCTGGCTGGTGCTGATCGCAGGCGCCACCGACCGAGCGCTGCTGTTCTGCCGCCCGCGCCATATCGAGCACGAAATCTGGGAGGGCCGCCGCTTCGGCCCGGAAGCCGCGGCCGAGCATTTCGGCTTCGACGACGCGCATGCGCTGGACGCGCTCGATGAACTGGCGCCCCAGCTGCTGCTGGACCAGCCGACCCTGTACGCGCCGCTGGCCGGCGACAAGCGCACCGACGGCCGCCTGCACCGCTGGCTGGCGGCGGCGCGCGAGGCCAGCCGCGGCGGCCATCAGCCGCCCATGCGGCAACAGGACATCCGGCCGATCCTGGCCGAGATGCGCTTGATCAAGGACGCCAGCGAGATCGCCGCGATGCGGCGCGCGGCCAAGATCTCCGCCGGCGCCCATGCGCGCGCCATGCGGGCGGCGCGCGCCGGCATGCGCGAATACGAACTGGAAGCGGAACTGCTGTATGAATTCCGTCGCCATGGCGCGCAGGCGGTGGCCTACAACAGCATCGTCGCGGCCGGCGCCAATGCCTGCGTGCTGCACTACCCGGCCGGCGAGGCGGTGCTGCGCGACGGCGACCTGGTGCTGATCGACGCGGGCTGCGAAGTCGACAGCTACGCCAGCGACATCACCCGCACCTTTCCGGTCAACGGCCGCTACAGCGGTCCGCAGCGCGCGCTGTACGACCTGACGGTGGCGGCGCAGGAGGCCGCGGCCCAGGCGACCGCGCCCGGACGCGGCTGGAACGACGGCCACGAGGCCGCGGTGCGGGTGCTGGCGCAGGGCATGCTGGACCTGAAACTGCTGAAGGGGTCGCTGGATGGCGTAATCGAGTCGGGCGACTACAGCCGCTTCTACATGCACCGCACCGGCCACTGGCTGGGCCTGGACGTGCACGACGTGGGCGACTATCGCCAGCCGGGCGGCACGCCCGGCGCGGAACGTCCGTGGCGCAAGCTGGAGAGCGGCATGATGCTGACGATCGAGCCGGGCATCTATGTGCGTCCGGCCGACGACGTGCCCGAGGCCTACTGGAACATCGGCATCCGCACCGAGGACGACGCGCTGGTGACGGACGAGGGCTGCGAGCTGATCACCCGCGGCGTGCCGGTGCAGGCCGGCGAGATCGAGGCGCTGATGCGCGAATGAGCGGGCGGCGCGCGCGGGCCGGCATGGCGCCGGCCGCGCCCGTGATGGCGGCCCCGGCCTACAGCGTCAGGCCGTCCAGCCAGCCCATCGCCACCCACACGTAGACCACCACCATCGCGATCGCGAACATCGACACGGTGGCGCCCACCAGGCAGGCCATGATGGCCACCAGCACCGGCCCCCATCCTGTCTTCGGGGACGGCGGCAGCCCGGGGTTGTAGAGGCGGTCGAACTTCTCGTCCGGCATCAGTGAGAACACCGCGCTCTCGATGAAGCCGTCGATCATCGGGATGAACAGCAGGAAGAAGGCCGGGTTGTCGTACCAGACCGGGTAGTAGCGGAACGCGCAGAACAGGCTGAGCAGCGCCAGCGCCGTCACCAGCCAGGCATGGCGCCGGCCCAGGTACCACCAGTGCGCGCCGAGCCAGCCGAACAGACAGGCCAGCAGGCCGACGGCGACCTTGCCGCGGGGGCGGCGCGGGATTGCGGCGGACAGCGAAGAAGAAGCCTCGAGCTGCGTCATATCAATCAACCGGTAAAGGGTCCCGGGCGCCAAGCCGCGCCGGCAGACCCGGATTGTAGTGGACAGGTAAAATCGCGGCATGACTATCTCCGCCTTCGACATTGCGATTCTCGGCGCCGGCCCCGTGGGGCGTGTCCTGGCGTTGATGCTAGCGCGCGTGGCGCCGGATCCGGCCCGCATCGCCCTGCTGCAAGGCGCCAGCCCGGCGCCCGTGACGCCCGCCGCCGCCATCCCCGCGGCCGATCCGCGCGTGCTGGCCATGAACCACGGCAGCCGGGTGCTGCTCGAATCGCTGCACGCCTGGCCCGCCAAGGCGGCGGACATCCTCAACATCCACGTTTCGCAGCGCGGCCGGCTGGGCCGCAGCGTGATCCGCAACACCGATTTCGACGTGCCGCAGCTGGGCTGCGTGGTCGCCTATTCGGCGCTGCACGCCAAGCTCGAGGAATGCGTGGCCGCCAGCGGCGTGACCCTGCTGTCGGGGCCGCCGGCCACGATCGACGGCCAGGACGCCGACGGCGTGCGCATCCGCCTGGGCGACGCCGCCGTGACCTGCCGGGTCGCCGTGCAGTCGGACGGCGCCGGCGCCAGCGACGTGCGCCGCGACTACGGCCAGCACGCCCTGCTGACCACCGCCCACGCCACCCTGCCGCGCCGCGGCTGGGCCTGGGAACGCTTCACCCCCGAGGGGCCGCTGGCGCTGCTGCCGCACCCGCAGACGCCGGACGCCTATTCGGTGGTCTGGTGCAGCGCGCCGGATCGCGCGGCCGAATTGGCGGCGCTGGACAACGGCGCCTTCTCGCGGGCGCTGTCGGCGGCCTTCGGCGACCGCCTGGGACGCCTGTCGTGCCAGGCGCCGCGCCACGTCTTCCCGCTGGCGCTGAGCGCCCGGCGCGCCCTGGTGCAGGGCCGCGTGGCGGCGATCGGCAACGCGGCGCAGACGCTGCATCCGGTGGCTGGCCAGGGCCTGAACCTGGGGCTGCGCGATGCCGGCCGGCTGGCCCAGACCCTGGGCGCGTGGCTGCCCGCCCCGGATACCAACCCGGCCGCGGCGCTGGCCGACTTCGGCCGCGCGCGCCAGGTCGACCGGATCGTCACCGCCGGCCTCACCGACCTGATGCCGCGCATCTTCGCCACCGGCCTGGCGCCGGTCGAGCATGCCTGCGGCCTGGCCCTGCTGGGCCTGGACCTGGCGGCGCCCCTGCGGGCCCCGCTGGCCCGCCACCTGCTGCAGGGTTTCCGGGCCTGATCCTCCCCTTTTTTCGTCCGCCTGTTACCAAGCTGTTGCGGCCGAAAAAAGAGGGTTCGATCGAGCCGGTTAAAATGTGACCATGCGCATAGGCCCGTGGACCCTTCCCAACAATGTCCTGGTCGCGCCCATGGCGGGCGTGACGGATCGTCCTTTCCGACAGCTTTGCAAGAAATTGGGGGCCGGTTACGCCGTCTCGGAGATGGCCGCCAGCAACCCCAAGCTGTGGGACAGCGTCAAGACCTCGCGCCGCCTGAACCACGACGGCGAGATCGCCCCCATTTCGGTGCAGATCGCCGGCGCCGACCCGGCCATGATGGCCGAGGCCGCCGTGTTCAACGCCAACAAGGGCGCGCGCATCATCGACATCAACATGGGCTGCCCCGTGAAGAAGGTCTGCAATGTGGCGTCGGGGTCCGCCCTGCTGCGCCACGAGGACCTGATCGTCCGCATCCTGGACGCCGTGGTCGAGGCCTGCGCGCCGCTGGGGGTGCCGGTCACCCTCAAGACCCGCACCGGCTGGGACCGCGACAGCCGCAACGCCCTGCGCGTGGCCAAGCTGGCCCAGGACGCCGGCATCGCCGCCCTGACACTGCATGGACGCACCCGCGCCGACCTCTATACGGGCGAGGCGGAATATGACACTATCCGCGCCGTCCGCGCCGAGCTGAAAATCCCGCTGATCGCCAATGGCGATATCGACTCGCCTGAAAAGGCCAGGCGCGTCCTGGATTACACTGGCGCCGACGCGGTCATGATCGGCCGGGCGGCACAGGGCCGTCCCTGGATCTTCCGCGAAGTCGACCACTACCTGCGCACGGGCGAAACACTGGCCCCTCCCAGCTATGGGGAAATGCGCGAACTGCTGCTCGAACATCTCGACGACCACTACCGCTTCTATGGCGAACACACCGGCGTACGCACGGCGCGCAAGCACATAGGGTGGTATCTGGACGGCCTGCCGGATGCGGACTCGTTCCGCGACCGCATGAACCTCATCGACAACACCCGCGACCAGTGGCGGGCGGGGTCGGAATGGTTCCTCAATCTTTCCCGTGACGGCAACCCCAACCCGGCGCCTGTCGCGAAAGCCCTGCTGGCGGCATAACCGCCTCAACACCAACATAAAAATATCTGTACTCCGATGAGCAAGAAAGATGTCCTGGAAGAATGCGTGCGCGCCAGCCTGGAGCGCTATTTCGAAGACTTGGGCGAATCCGAGCCCCACGACATGTGGGACATGGTGATGCGCTGCGTGGAGCGCCCGGTCCTCGAAGTGGCGTTGGAACGGTCTGGCGGCAACCAGTCGCGGGCATCCGAAATGCTGGGCATCACGCGCAACACCCTGCGCAAGAAACTGCTGGCCCACAACATCCAGGTATAGCGCATCGCCGCGCGGGCGGGCCGGCTGGCGCGCCCCGCATGACAGATTTCCCATCCCGACCTGAAGCGAGACAGGCGCCCGCGCCCCACTCCCGTCCCTCACCATGAAAATCGAAACCGCCCTGCTTTCGGTGTCCGACAAGACCGGCATCGTTGAATTTGCCCGCGCGCTGGCCGCGCGCGGCGTGCGCCTGCTGTCGACCGGCGGCACCGCCAAGCTGCTGGCCGAATCCGGCCTGACCGTCACCGAAGTGGCCGCCCACACCGGCTCGCCCGAGATCCTGGACGGCCGCGTCAAGACGCTGCACCCGAAGATCCACGGCGGCCTGCTGGCCCGCCGCGACAGCGCCGAGCACATGGACACCATCAAGGCGGCCGGTATCGATCGCATCGACATGCTGGTGGTCAACCTGTATCCGTTCCGCGAAACCGTGGCCAAGCCGGACTGCACCTTCGCCGACGCGGTCGAGAACATCGACATCGGCGGCCCGGCCATGCTGCGCGCCGCCGCCAAGAACCACGGCACCGAAGCCGGTGGCGTGACGGTGGTGATCGACCCGGTCGACTACTCGCGCGTGCTGTCCGAAATGGATCAGGGCGGCGGCACCTCGTACGGCCTGCGCCTGGCGCTGGCCGCCAAGGTCTACGCCCACACCGCGGCCTACGACGGCGCCATCGCCGCCTACCTGACCAGCCTGACCGAGGCCGAACCGGCGCAGGACGCCGTGCCGGCCCGCCAGGAATGGCCGGGCACCCTGACCCTGCAGGTCAAGCAAGAACAGGCCCTGCGCTATGGCGAGAACCCGCACCAGACCGCCGCGTTCTACGTCGACGCGCAGCGCTCCGCCGGCCTGCTGGGCAACTACCGCCAGCTGCAGGGCAAGGAACTGTCGTACAACAACATCGCCGACGCCGATGCCGCCTGGGAATGCGCGCGCAGCTTCGAGGCGCCCGCCTGCGTCATCGTCAAGCACGCCAACCCCTGCGGCGTGGCCGTGGCGGCCGACACGCTGGGCGCCTACCAGCAGGCCTTCAAGACCGACCCGACCTCGGCCTTCGGCGGCATCATCGCCTTCAACCGCCCGGTCGACGCCGCCACCGCCGAAGCCGTCAGCGCCCAGTTCCTGGAAGTGCTGCTGGCCCCGGCCTATGACGGCGCCGCGCTGGCCATCCTGGCCGCCAAGAAGAATGTGCGCGTGCTGGAAGTGCCGATGGGCACGGGCCAGAACGCCTTCGACGTCAAGCGCGTCGGTGGCGGCTGGCTGGTGCAGAGCCCGGACGCCTACAACGTGCCGCGCGACGCCCTGAAGGTCGTGTCCAAGCGCCAGCCCACCGAACAGGAAATGAACGATCTGGCGTTCGCCTGGAAGGTCGCCAAGTACGTCAAGTCCAACGCCATCGTGTTCGTCGGCGGCGGCATGACGCTGGGCGTCGGCGCCGGCCAGATGAGCCGCATCGACTCGGCCCGCATCGCCTCGATCAAGGCCGAGAACGCCGGCCTGACGCTGAAGGGCTCGGCGGTGGCGTCGGATGCCTTCTTCCCGTTCCGCGACGGCCTGGACGTGGTGGTGGCCGCGGGCGCGACCTGCGTGATCCAGCCCGGCGGCAGCATGCGTGACGACGAAGTCATCGCCGCGGCCGACGAGCATGGCATCGCCATGGTGCTGACCGGCACCCGTCACTTCCGCCACTGATGCGCGTCCTCGGCATCGATCCCGGCCTGCGCCGCACCGGCTTCGGTGTGATCGATGCCGACGGCTCGCGGCTGCGCTATGTCGCCAGCGGCACCATCGTGGTGCCGCCGGCGCTGACGCTGTCCGAGCGCCTCAAGGTCATCCTGGACAATCTGCGCCAGGTGGCGCGCGACACGCAGCCCGACGTCGCCGCGCTGGAAATCATCTTCCTGAACACCAATCCCGCTTCCACCCTGCTGCTGGGCCAGGCCCGCGGCGCGGCGCTGTGCGCGCTGGCCGACAGTTCGCTGGCGGTGCACGAGTACACCGCGCTGCAGATCAAGAAAGCGGTGGTGGGCACCGGCCGCGCGGCCAAGGAGCAGGTGCAGATGATGGTGCAGCACCTGCTGGCGCTGGACGGCACGCCCGCCCCCGACTCGGCCGACGCGCTGGCGTGCGCCATCTGCCACGCCCACGTCGGCCCGCTGCAGGACCGGCTGACGCAGCTGGGCACGCGCCTGAGCCTGAGCGGCAAGACCCGCATCCGCAACGGCCGCCTGCTCGGCTGAGCCCCCCGCCCCCGCCTCGCGCGGACCCGTATAGAATCCCGGCATCCGCCGCGGCTGTCGCGGCCCCCTCTTTTGCCAGGCCACTGCCACCATGATCGGACGCATCACCGGAACCCTGATCGAGAAACTGCCGCCCACCGTGTGCGTGGACGTCAACGGTCTGGGCTATGACATCGACGTGCCCATGAGCACGCTCTATTCGCTGCCGGAAACCGGCGCGCGCGTCACCCTGTACACGCACCTGACCGTGCGCGAGGACGCCCACATCCTCTACGGCTTCGCCACGGCCGGCGAGCGCAGCGCCTTCCGCGAGCTGATCAAGGTCAGCGGCATCGGCGCGCGCACCGCGCTGTCGGTGCTGTCGGGCCTGTCGGTGGCCGATCTGGCCCAGGCCATCACGCTGCAGGAATCGGGCCGCCTGACCCGCGTGCCGGGCATCGGCAAGAAGACCGCCGAACGCCTGCTGCTGGAAATGCGCGGCAAGCTGGGCGCCGACATCGGCGCCACCGCGCATCCGGTGCAGGACAACCAGTCCGACATCCTGAACGCGCTGCTGGCGCTGGGGTACTCCGAGAAGGAATCGCTGTCCGCGCTGAAGACCCTGCCCGAAGGCGTGGGCGTGTCGGACGGCATCAAGCAGGCCTTGAAGGCGCTGGTGCGCTGAAACAGCCGCCGGCGCGCGCCCGGGCTGCAAACGCCCGGCCGAAGCCGGCGTGCCCTGTGGCCGGCTAGCGTATCGGCGACAGGTAACCGGGCGCGACCGCTTCCAACCCGGTCGGCACCACGTTCAATTCGGGCGCCATCGGCGCGCCGCAGATGTTGTCGCTGCGCAGCGAATCGAGGTTGTCGCGCGACATCAGGGGCCGGCCCGGCAGGCATTCGAACAGCATGGCCTGCATCCGCCCCAGCCCCATCGGCAGGTTGACCACCGGGCGCGGGTGGCCGCCCCAGCCGGCGCACAGGCGCGCGATCTCGCCCAGGGAGTAGACCTGCGGGCCGCCCAGTTCATAGGTCTTGCCCCAGGCGTGGGTATTGCCCAGCGTCGCCACCATCGCCGTCACCACGTCGCCCACGAACACCGGCTGCATGCGCACGTGCGCGCCGGCCAGCGGCAACACGGGCAGCCAGCGCGCCAGGCGCGCGAACATGTTGGTGAAGTTGTCGTCGGCGCCGAACACCACCGACGGACGGAAAATGGTCCAGCCGCCCTCGCGCCAGTCGGCCAGCTCCTGCTTGATGGCGGCCTCGCCATCGCCCTTGGAACGCTGGTACATGCTGGCGCCGCTGGAATCGGCGCCCAGCGCGCTGACGTGCAGCAGGCGGCGCGCGCCCTGGCGGCGGCAGGCCCGCGCGATGCGCTGCGGCAGGTGCACGTGGGCCCGCGCGAAATCGGAGCCGTAGGGCCGGCCCGAATTGCCGTGCAGGATGCCCACCAGGTTGATCACCACGTCGCAGCCGCGCACCAGGCGGTCGAGCTCGCCGTCGTCATGCAGATCGCTGGCGAGCAGGGTGACGGTGGGCAACAGCTGGAGTTCTCGCCCCTGGCCATAGCGGCGGGTGGGCACCAGGATCTGGTGCTGCCCGCCCGCCAGCCGGGCGATGAGATGACGGCCGATGAAGCCGGTGCCGCCGATGACAAGGATACGCATGGAGCAGCCCCTGTTCTTCAGGATTCAGGTCCGATTCTGCCCTGCGTGCGCCGCCTCCGCAAGCTGGCGGCCAAAGCGCCGGACGATATCCCGCCGGCGCTTCGCCCGTGGGGTCAGCCCGCCAGCAACTTGCCGTAGGCCGGAAGATCGACGTTGCCGCCGCTGATGATGACGCCGACGCGCGCGCCGCGCACCGGCACCACGCCCTGCAGCACGGCCGCGGCCGCCAGGCAGCCAGTGGGTTCCACCACCATCTTCATGCGTTCGGCGAAGAATTTCATGGTCGAGACCAGCTGGTCATCCGTCACCGTGACGATATCGCGCACGTGCTTCTGGATGAGGGGGAAGGTCAGGTTGCCCAGATGGGTGGTGGCGGCGCCGTCGGCCAGGGTCTTGGGCGCCTGGATGCGGACGATCTCGCCCTTGCGCAGCGATTGCTGGCCGTCGTTGCCGGCTTCCGGCTCGACGCCGTAGACCAGGCAGCGCGGGCTGAGCGCGAACGCCGACAGCGCCGAGCCCGACAGCAGGCCGCCGCCGCCCAGGCACACGAACAGGTAATCGAGCTCGCCGACATCCTCGAACAGTTCCTTGGCCGCGGTGCCCTGCCCGGCGATCACGTCTTCGTGGTCGTACGGCGGGATCAGCGTGGCGCCGGTCTCGGACTGGATGCGCAGCGCGATCTGCTCGCGGTCCTCGGTGTAGCGGTCATAGGTGACGATCTGGCCGCCGTAGCCTTCGGTGGCGGCGCGCTTGGCCGCCGGCGCGTCCAGCGGCATGATGATGGTGGCCTTGACGCCCTGCAGCTTGGAGGCCAGCGCAATCGCCTGCGCGTGGTTGCCCGACGAGAACGTGACCACGCCGGCGGCGCGCTGCTCGGGCGTCAGGCGCGCGATGGCGTTGTAGCCGCCGCGGAACTTGAACGCGCCCATGCGCTGGTAGTTCTCGCACTTGAAGAACAACGAGGCGCCGGCGATGGCGTCGGCCGTGGTCGAGGTCAGCACCGGCGTGCGGTGCGCATTGCCGGCCAGGCGCTCGCTGGCGCGCGCGACGTCGTCGAAGGTGGGCAGTTCGGGCAACATGGAAACAGTCCTTTGTACGCGAAGAAAGTCGGATTTTATTTGCCGAACAGCTCGCCGCTGGAGCTGGCGGCGCCGGCCGGCGGGGTCAGGCCCAGGTGGCGCCAGGTGGTCAGGGTGGCGGTGCGGCCGCGCGGCGTGCGTTGCAGGTAGCCGTGCTGGATCAGGTAGGGCTCGATCACGTCCTCGATGGTGTCGCGCTCTTCGCCGATGGCCGCGGCCAGGCTGTCCACGCCCACCGGGCCGCCATCGAACTTGTGGATGATGGCTTCGAGCAGCTTGCGGTCCATCAGGTCCAGGCCCTGCGGGTCGACCTCGAGCATGGCCAGCGCACGGCCGGCGACGTCGGCGTCGATGGTGCCGCCGGCCTTGACCTCGGCGTAGTCGCGCACGCGCCGCAGCAGGCGGTTGGCGATACGTGGCGTGCCGCGGGCGCGGCGCGCCACTTCGGCGGCGCCGTCAGGCGTGATGCCGGCATTGAGCAGGCCAGCGCTGCGGGTGACGATGCGGCCGAGGTCGTCGGCGTTGTAGAACTCCAGCCGCGAAACGATGCCGAAGCGGTCGCGCAGCGGATTGGTCAGCATGCCGGCGCGGGTGGTGGCGCCGACCAGGGTGAACGGCTGCAGGTCGAGCTTGACGCTGCGCGCGGCCGGACCCTCGCCGATCAGGATGTCGATCTGGAAATCCTCGAGCGCCGGATAGAGGATTTCCTCGACCACGGGCGACAGGCGATGGATTTCGTCGATGAACAGGACGTCGTTCTTTTCCAGGTTGGTCAGCAGCGCCGCCAGGTCGCCCGGGCGTTCGAGCACGGGGCCGGAGGTCTGGCGCAGCTGCACGCCCATTTCGTGCGCGATGATGTGGGCCAGCGTGGTCTTGCCCAGGCCCGGCGGGCCGAACAGCAGCACGTGGTCCAGCGCCTCGCCGCGCTTGCGGGCGGCCGCGATGAAGATCTCGAGCTGTTCGCGGGCGCGCTGCTGGCCGACGTATTCCTCCAGCGCCTTGGGCCGCAGGGCGCGTTCGATCGATTCCTCGTTGGGCGACGCCGGTTGGGGCGCGACGATGCGAGGCGCGTCGGGGCGGGAGGAAAGCGAATCGGACTGGATGGCCATGGTGCGGGAACGACTGGATACTGAGCGGGATGCTGCATCGTACCGTAACCGCCGGGCCCGGGGCGGGGTCCGGGCCCAAAACGCCCCGGGCCGGAATCAGGCGCCGTCGACGACCGGCAGCTTGACCCGCACGCACAGCCCGCCCGACTCGGCCCGCAGCAGTTCCAGCGAGCCGCCATGGGCGCGGGCAATGGCCTCGGCCAGCGCCAGGCCCAGGCCGACGCTGCCGGTGCGGGTGCGGGCGTCGTCCAGGCGGCTGAAGGGCCGCAGCGCCTCCAGGCGCCGCTCCGGCACGATGCCGGGGCCGTGGTCGGAGACATCCAGCACCGCGTAGCGGTCTTCGCGCCGCAGGCAGATGTCGACGGGCGGCGCGCCATGGTTCAGGGCGTTGCCGATCAGGTTGTCGAGCAGCCGGCCCAGCGCCACGGCGTCCCCGTGCACGATCAGCGCGTCGTCGCCGCCGGAAGTCTTGAGCGTGACGTCGGTGCCGGCGCCGCGCCAGGCGTTGACGCGTTCGGTCAGCCAGTCGGGCAGCACCATCGACGCGTAGCGGTAGGCGGCGGGATCGGTGCCGCGCACGAAGCCGATGAACTGGTCGACCATGTGCTGCATGTCCTGCAGGTCGGTGCGCAGCCCTTCCTTGAGGGCCGAATCGTCGGCCAGCTCGATGCGCAGCCACATGCGCGACAGCGGCCCCTTGAGGTCGTGCGGCAGGCCCGACAGCAGCGTGCGGCGCACGGAATCGGATTCGGCCAGCGCGTCCAGCATGGCGTTGAAGCGTTCGCCCAGCACCCGCGTCTCGTGCGGCCCGGACGGCTCGACCCGCTGCGGCTGGCCGGCGGCCAGGCGGTCAGCGGCGTCGGCCAGGCGGGTGATGGGACGGGTGATGTGCCAGGAAAAGCCCACCGCCAGCAGCAGCAACAGGCCCAGGCCGCCCAGCCAGGCGGCGATGAACGGCGTGGCCACGGGCGGGTCGAGGCGATCCAGCGGGATCACCAGCCATTCACGCAGGCGCGGCGCATCCTCGCTGGCCGGGTTGGGCGCCAGCGAGATGAAGATTTCCGGCGTGGGGCCGCGCGACAGCGCCACCCGGGTGCCGTCGTTCAGGCGCTCGTTGAGCTGCTGCACCAGCCCGCGCAGGTCGCGGCGGATGTCGTCGGGCTCGGGCTTGTAGCGGCGCATGTGCTCTTCGCGTTCGCGCTCGCGGTCGGCGTGGCGCTCTTCGCGTTCGCGCTCGTGTTCGACTTCGCGCTCGTCGCCGCGCATCTCGGGCGGCAGCGGCGGCCCCTGGATCTGGGCGCTCGGCGGCGGCGGAGGCGGCGGGGGCGGAGGATGCTGCGCATTGCGGGGCGGCGGGCGGCGGCCGTTGAAGCGTTGCAGCTTGGCCTCGGCGGGCAGCACCCGCGACCACAGGCGCCACTGGTTCTGCGAGGCGGCGCGCACGAAGTCGGCGCGATCCTCGGCCGGCACCTGCGATACGGCGGCGCGCAAGGTGCGGATGGTGGTGGTGATGTAGCCGATGGCCACGTCTTCCATGAACTTGTGGCGGAAGTACGAGACCGTCACCAGGGTCGCCGCCTGCGTCAGCAGCACCGACCCGAGGATCAGCAGGATGAGCCGCGCTCGCAGCGAGCGCGGCACCAGGAAGCCGGCAGAGAAGCGCATCAGGGGGAAAACCGGTAACCGATGCCCCAGACGGTCTGGATCCAGCGGGGTTGCTTGGGATCGTCCTCG
Organism: Achromobacter sp. 2789STDY5608621; assembly: GCF_001299375.1. Lineage (NCBI taxonomy): Bacteria > Pseudomonadati > Pseudomonadota > Betaproteobacteria > Burkholderiales > Alcaligenaceae > Achromobacter > Achromobacter sp. 2789STDY5608621. Next base: position 249,216 of record NZ_CYTU01000006.1, read on the forward strand.
ATGACGCGGCGCAGGCGCAGGATCGCGATGTCGATGGCGCGGTCGTTGCGTTCGCCGGCGTCGTCGTCGCGCGCCAGCGCCAGCAGGCGTTCGCGCGACAGCGGCTTGCCGGCGTTGCGCACCAGTGCCTCGAGCAGGTTGATTTCACCGCCGGTGAGCTTGACCACCGTGCCTTCGCGCGACAGCTGGCGGGTGGAGGGATCGAACAGGAACGGGCCGAACGACACCGGCGCGTCCTTGGTCAGCGCCGACGGGCCGCGCTTGCGCCGCAACACGGCCTCGATGCGGGCCAGCAGTTCGCGCGGGTCGAAGGGCTTGCCGACGTAGTCGTCGGCGCCGGCTTCCAGGCCGATGATGCGGTCGACAGCCTCGTCGCGGGCGGTCAGCAGGATGACGGGGATGTCCTCGCCCTGCTCGCGCAGGCGGCGACAGGCGTCGGCGCCGTCGCCGCCGGGCAGCATGCGGTCCAGCACCAGCAGGTCGGGGGCGTAGCGGGTGATGCGCGACGGCAGGTCGCTCGCGTCCGGCGCCAGCAGGGTGTCGTAGCCGTGGCGGTTCAGGTAGTCGGCCAGCAGTTGCCGCAGGGCCGGATCGTCGTCGACGACCAGCAGCTTGGTGTGGTGATTGTCCATGGATGCCATAGTGGAGCCGTCCCGCGTTGGCGGCAAGAGCCGGGAAATCATCTGAAATATACCTGTTGCACGATGTTTGCCGGCGTTGGCGGTCCTTTCGCGTCGGCATGGCCGTGCGGGGCGGACTGGCCCTAAAATAAATCCCATTGCCCGCATACGCTGGTCCGGTTTACTAAAAATCGTTTACAGCTGGGGCAGCGTCCCCTTTCTACACTGTCGTTATGCCCGCCCCTGCATCCTGGCGCAGACGGCTGCTGTACACGGCGTTGACGGCAGGCTTGGCCAGCCCGTTCGCGTCGGCGTTCGGCGGCACGCCCGCGGCCCCCCTCTCCCCTTCGCCGGCCCCGACCTACGTGGCGCGCGGCATCGGCGTGCTGGCGCCGGAGCAACCGGTGCCGGTCCGGCCCGCGCCGTCGCTGGAGTCGCGCGCGGTGCCGCTCGACCCCACGCCCTGCGACATGCAGACGGCCGAACCGGCCATGGATACCAGCGTGGCCGGCGGCAATGACGCGGAGCTGATACCGGGGACGGGCTCGACCCTGTCCGGCGATGCCAGCGCCGGCCCGCTGGGCTGCACGCCGCCCCAGGCCGCCGCCGACCCGTCCGACACGCCCGAATACGCCTTCGACCTGGAAAGCGGCGATATCCCGCGCGTGCCGGTGGTGGTGATCTCCGGCGTGTCGCGGCCGACCCGTCCCTGGTTCTCCTCGGTCAGCGGCCAGGACGGCCTGCGCTACGGCGGCGACCGCAACTGGGTCTACCGCAACACCACCGGCCCGTCGTTCTCGGTGGGCAACATCAACGCCAACGCGCCCACCTGGGGCAGCAGCGCGCCCGTCGGCGGGCTGCAGATCTCCAACCTGCAAAGCACCACGGCGCCGCTGGCGGAAGGCAGCTTCGGCTATTCCTCGTCGCTGGGCCGGCTCAACCGCATGGATCCGAGCGCCACGTCCGGGGCGGTCGACTACGGCGCCTCGGTCGGCAACAGCACCGTCCGCTACGGGCTGACGCCGGTGCTGACGCTGGAAGGCCAGATGCAGAGCGCGCCGGCGCTGACCACGCGCGGCATGGGCACCACCTATTCCGCCGGCGACTACGGCACTTTCCAGGCCGGCGCCACCCAGAGCTCGTTCGACGCCGCCAGCGCCTGGCGCTACCGCTTCGGCTACAACGTCGACGTGGCCGACGCGGTCAACCTGGGCTACACCAACGAACAGATCGGCGCCGGCTTCGGCGACCTGTCCACCTATTCCGGCGGCGTGGCGGCGGCGCCGCAGACCCGCAACACCCTGTCGGCCGGGGTGCCGATCACCGGCTGGGGCACGCTCAGCGGCACCTATTCGGGGCTGCACGAGGGCTCGGTGCTGGCCGAACAGCGCGTCGGCCTGTCCCACAGCATGTTCGTGGCGCCCAAGGTCAAGCTGGCGGTGGGCGCCGACCGCGACATCATTTCCGGCAATTACGAGTGGCGCGCCAACCTCAGCATGCCGGTGGACACCTTCATGCGCGGCACGTGGCTGAGCTGGTGATGCGGGTCGCCCGGCGGACGGAAATATCCCCCCGCGCCCGGGCGGCCGGATTTGCGGCTTAAAATCCCCGCCATGATGCTCCCGGCCTATCCCCATGTCTGACGCGCGCGCCCTCGGCGTCCTGCAGCGCGTTTTCGGTTACGAATCCTTCCGCGGCGACCAGCAAGCCATCGTCCAGCAAGTCATCGACGGCGGCGACGCGCTGGTCCTGATGCCCACTGGCGGCGGCAAGTCGCTCTGTTACCAGATTCCGTCGCTGGTGCGCGAAGGCACCGGTATCGTCGTGTCACCCCTGATCGCGCTGATGCAGGACCAGGTCGACGCGCTGACCGAACTCGGCGTGCGCGCCGCCTTCCTCAACTCGACGCAGGAATGGCGCGTGGCCCGCGACGTCGAGCAGGCTTTCCTGGCCGGCGAGCTGGACCTGCTGTACGTGGCGCCCGAGCGCCTGCTGACCGACCGCTGCCTGCAGCTGCTGGAACGCGGCAACATCGCGCTGTTCGCCATCGACGAGGCCCACTGCGTCTCGCAATGGGGCCACGATTTCCGCCCGGAATACCTGGGCCTGTCGATGCTGCACGAGCGCTGGCCCGATGTGCCGCGTATCGCGCTGACGGCCACCGCCACCGCCGAGACCCGCACCGAGATCGCCCAGCGCCTGTCGCTGACCGACGCGCACCACTTCGTCTCCAGTTTCGACCGCCCCAACATCCGCTACCGCATCGTCGAGAAAAACGAGGTGCGCAAGCAGCTGCTGGACATGATCCGCACCGAGCACGAGGGCGAATCCGGCGTGGTCTACGCGCTGTCGCGGGCCCGAGTCGAGGAAACCGCCGAATTCCTCTGCAACCAGGGCATCGACGCCATGCCGTACCACGCCGGGCTCAGCGCCCAGGTGCGGGCCGCCAACCAGGCGCGCTTCCTGCGCGAGGACGGCGTGGTCATGGTCGCCACCATCGCCTTCGGCATGGGCATCGACAAGCCCGACGTGCGCTTCGTGGCCCACATCGACCTGCCCAAGTCGGTCGAGGGCTACTACCAGGAAACCGGCCGCGCCGGCCGCGACGGCCTGCCCGCCACCGCCTGGCTGGCCTATGGCCTGCAGGACGTGGTGCAGCAGCGCCGCATGATCGACGAATCCCCCGGCGACGACGCCTACCGCCGCCGCCTCGGCCAGCAACTGGACGCCATGCTGGGGCTGTGCGAAACCGTGGAATGCCGCCGCGTGCGGCTGCTGGCGTATTTCGGCCAGCACATCACGGCCTGCGGCAATTGCGACGTCTGCCTCGATCCGCCCCAGGCCTGGGACGGCACCGTGGCCGCGCAGAAGGTGCTGTCGGCCGTCTACCGCCTCTGGAAGGAACGCGGCCAGCGCTACGGCGCCGGCCACATCATCGACATCCTGCGCGGCAAGGTCACCGACCGCACCAAGCAGCACGGCCACGAAACCCTGAGCGTGTTCGGCGTGGGCGAAGACCTGAGCGACACGGCCTGGCGCGGCGTGCTGCGCCAGTTGCTGGCGCAGGGCCTGCTGACCGTCGACAACGAGGGCTACGGCACCCTGGCCCTGACCGAGGGCAGCCGCGCGGTGCTCAAGGGCGAACGCCAGCTGATGCTGCGGCGCGACTCCGAAAAGAAGACCCGCTCGGGCAAGACCGGCGGCACCCGCGCCAAGGCCGCGGCGATCGACCTGCCCGCCGAACTGCAACCGGTGTTCGAGGCGCTGCGCGCGTGGCGCGGCGAAGTGGCCAAGAGCCACGGCGTGCCGGCCTACGTCATCTTCCACGACGCCACGCTGCGCGAGATCGCGCTGGCCCAGCCGGAATCGATGGACGCGCTCAGCCACATCAGCGGCGTCGGCGCGCGCAAGCTGGAAGCCTACGGCGAAGAGATCCTGCAACGGGTGGCGCGGCCGGTGCTGTAGCGGCCGGCGGTTCTCGATAGCAGCCGCTTCGATGACGGCTGTGCGGCGGCCGTCCGCGTGGCGGCCCATGCGGCGGGCGCCTCGACGGCGCCCGCGTTGCCGTCAGGGCGACGGCGGCGGCAACAGCGGCACGGGCGCGCGTTCCCGGCCGAACACCGAGCGGTAGGCCAGGATGTTGAACACCAGCACCACCGGAATCCCCACCACCGCGCCGGCCATCACCAGCCGCATCGAGCCCAGCGCGCCGGCGCCGTCCCACAGCGTCATGTCGTCCAGGATCAGGTAGGGGAACAGGCTGTAGGCCAGGCCGCTCAGCATCAGCAGGAACAGCGCCACGCACAGCACGAAGGGCAGCCAGCTGAAGCGGTCGGCGCGGCCCGGCAGGCGGGCCAGCAGCATTTCGGCGGCGACGAAGCCGGCCAGCATCAGCACCCATACCGTGGCCGCCAGGCTCAGGTGGGCGATGTTGCTCCATTTGTAGAAGATGCCGGCGTTGGCCAGGCCCAGCGTGACGGCGATGGCGACCATGCCGACCGCGGTCCAGCGGATCGCGTGGCGCGCCCAGTTGGCGGCGCGGCGCTGCAGGTCGCCGTCGACCCGCATCACCAGCCAAGATGCGCCCAGCAGCACATAGGCGGCCACGGCGCACAGGCCGACGAACAGCGCGAACCAGCCATAGCCGGCGTCGGATTGGTAGCCGGTGGCGATGCGGCCGAGCAGCATGCCCTGGCCGAAGGCGGTCATCAGCGAACCGGCCCAGAAGGCGAAGATCCAGCGCGGCTTGGCCTCGTTGCGGGCGCGGATGCGGAATTCGAAGGAGACGCTGCGCAGCACCACGCCCAGCACCATGAAGGTGAGCGGTCCGTAGAGCTTGCCCAGCACCGCGCCCCAGGCGAACGGAAAGGCCGAGGCGAACAGCCCCATGCCCAGCAGCAGCCAGAATTCGTTGGCGTCGCGCCAGGGGCTCAGCAGGCTCATCATGCGGCCGCGCTCCTGTTCGGGCGCCAGCTGCAGCAGGATGCCCACGCCCAGGTCGAAGCCGTCCAGCACCACGCCGGCGGCGATGACCACGAACAGCAGGCCCATGAACGCCAGCGGCATCCAGAAGGAAGGATCATCGGGACTCAGCCCCTGCGAGGCAGCGAGCATGGCGATCATGGCGTTCCCCCGCCCAGTTTGCGCACCGGCACCACGCCGTAGCGGGCCGCGTGGAACAGCATGCCGGCGAAGGCCGCCAGCAGCAGCGCGTACAGCAGGCCGTAGCCGATCAGACCGTACAGCACGGTGCTGGAAGACATGGGGCCCAGCACCTCGGTCTGGGTGATCGTGCCGTTGACGACGAAGGGTTGCAGGCCGATGACGGACACCCACCAGGCGGCGACGACGGCGATGCCGCCGGAGAACATCATGCCGCACAGCACGCGCTGCCACCATCGCGACACCACCGCGACATCCATGCCGCGGCGCCAGGTCAGCAGGACCGTGACCCAGGACACGGCCAGCATCAGCAGGCCCAGCCCCGCCGCCACCCGCAGCGACCAGAAGGTCAGCGCCACCGGCGGCAACATGCCCGAATACTTGTCCAGCCCCTGGTAGGTGCCGTCTTCATTGCGGTGCAGCCACATGCCGCCGGCGTTGTTCCAGGTCCAGTCGGCCACGTTGGTGTGGTTGCGGGCGTCCGGCCAGCCGAACAGCACCAGGCGCGGCTCGGCGCCGCTTTCCCAGTAGCCGGCGGCGGCGGCGGCCTTGGCGGGCTGGTACTGCGCCACCATCTGGCCGGCGCCGGAGGCCACCGGCAACTGCAGCACGGAAGCCAGCGCGGCGATCGCCAGGCCGGTCTTGAAGGTGCAGCGCTCGCCGTCGTCCAGCGGACGGCGCAGGGCCTGCAGCGCGGTCACGCCCATCATCAGGAAGGCCGCGGCCAGGGCCGAGCCCACCACCACCACGGCCATGCGCCAGCCGACCGAGGGGTTCAGCACCACCGCCGCCCAGTCGTAGACCTGGTAGCGGCCATCGACCAGCACGGCGCCGTCAGGCGTCTGCATCCACGATTGCAGCGCCAGCACCCAGAACAGCGCCACCAGCTGCCCCACGGCCACCATCAGCACCGCCAGGGTGTGGGCGCCGTCGGACACGCGGCGCTGGCCGAACAGCATGACGCCCAGGAAACACGACTTGAGGATGAAGACGGACAGGATGCCGTAGCCCAGCAACGGCCCGGCGACGTTGCCGATCTTGTCCATCAGGCCGGCCCACAGGCTGCCCAGCTGGATCAGCACCGGCACACAGGCGGCCAGGGTCAGCACGAAGGACAGGGCGAAGATGCGGACCCAGAAGCGGTAGGCGGCGGTCCAGCCGCCCTGCCCCGAGACGCGGGCGCGTATCTTGAAGAACAGCAGGACCCACGCAAGCGCCAGGGCCACGGCCAGGAACAGCGCCAGGAAGCTCAGGCTGGCCACGAATTGCGCGCGGGCCAGGGAAAGGGTGGAGATATCCATGATGGCCCGTAGTGTAGAGCCAGTTACATGGCAATGGGGGCCAGTTTGAAACCGCTTGCAGCGAGCCAAAAATGGCTTGTCACGGGAACGTGGCAAAATTGACGCTTTGTCGCTGCTTTTTCCTATTCTTTCAAGAATGACCTCCGCCACGACGCCGACCCCCGCCGCATCCAATTTCCTGCTCAACATCGTCGAAGACGACCTGCAAGCCAACCGCTTCCAGGGCAAGCGTTGGGCGGGCAAGCCTGGACCGGCCTCCGTGCAGCAGCAGGGCGAACCCGACCCGGCGAAGATCCGCACCCGTTTTCCGCCGGAGCCCAACGGCTACCTGCACATCGGCCACGCCAAGAGCATCTGCGTGAATTTCGGCCTGGCCCGCGATTTCGGCGGCGTCTGTCACCTGCGCTTTGACGACACCAACCCCGAGAAGGAAGACCAGGAATACGTCGACGCCATCATCGAGGCCGTGCACTGGCTGGGCTTCGACTGGAAGGCCGACGGCCGCGAGAACCTGTATTTCGCCAGCGACTACTTCGGCTATATGTATGAGTTCGCCGAGGCGCTGGTCGAGGCCGGCCACGCCTACGTCGACGCGCAGAGCCCCGACGAGATCCGCGCCAACCGCGGTACCCTGACCGAACCCGGCACCGACTCGCCCTGGCGCAACCGTCCGGCCGCCGAGTCCATCACGCTGCTGCGCGAGATGCGCGACGGCAAGCACCCGGACGGCAGCCTGGTGCTGCGCGCCAAGATCAACATGGCGTCGCCCAACATCAACCTGCGCGACCCGGTCATGTACCGCGTGCGTCACGCCACCCACCACCGCACCGGCAACCAGTGGTGCATCTACCCGATGTACAGCTGGGCGCACCCGGTGGAGGACGCGCTGGAAGGCATCACCCACAGCGTCTGCACGCTGGAGTTCGAAGACCAGCGCCCGTTCTACGACTGGATCCTGGAACGCCTGGCCGAACTGGGCAAGCTGGCCCGGCCGCTGCCGCACCAATATGAGTTCTCCCGCCTGAACCTGAGCTACGTGGTCACCAGCAAGCGCAAGCTGCTGCAACTGGTGCGCGAAGGCCACGTGGACGGCTGGGACGATCCGCGCATGCCGACCATCTTCGGCCTGCGCCGCCGCGGCTACACGCCGGCCTCGATCCGCCTGTTCTGCGACCGCACGGCGGTGTCGAAGTCGGATTCGCGCATCGACTACAGCCTGCTGGAGCAGGCCGTGCGCGACGACCTGGACCCGATCGCGCCGCGTTCGGTGGCGGTGCTGGACCCGCTCAAGCTGGTCATCACCAACTATCCGGAAGGCCAGACCGAGATCTGCACGGCGCCGCGCAATCCGCACGATCCGGAAGCCGGCGTGCGCGAATTCCCGCTGTCGCGCGAGCTGTGGATCGAGCGCGATGACTTCCGCGAGGAAGCGCCGAAGAAGTATTTCCGCCTGTTCCCGGGCAACCTGGTGCGCCTGAAGTACGGTTATGTGGTGCGTTGCACCGGCTTTACCAAGAACGAGGCGGGCGAGGTGGTCGAGGTGCAGGCGGAGTACCTGCCTGAGACGCGCAGCGGCACGCCGGGGGCGGACAGCGTCAAGGTCAAGGGCAATATCACCTGGGTGAGCGCGGCGCATGCGGTGCCGGCGCAGATCCATCTGTACGACCGCCTGTTCGCGGATCCGCGGCCGGATGGCGGCGACAAGGATTTCCTGGCTTGCCTGAATCCGAATTCGAAGCAGACGGTGACGGCGTGGCTGGAGCCGGGCACGGTGGCGACGCCGGGGGCGACGTGGCAGTTCGAGCGGCTGGGGTATTTCACGGCTGACTTGAAGGAGTCGACCGTGGAGAAGCCTGTGCTGAATCGGGTGGTGACGTTGCGGGATTCTTGGGCGCAGGGGTGAACGGGTTTTGCCTTGTTGCGTTGTGTATTGAAAAAAGCGCCTTCGGGCGCTTTTTTTTGGCCAGCTGGGAGGGGTCTTCGTAGGCCGCGCCTCGCGCGGCGGGTCGGGGGGCGGGCGCGCCCACGATTGCGGTC